>QIKY01000331.1 GCA_003233175.1 Planctomycetaceae bacterium
ATTTTCAACACCTACATATTGCGGTCAATCATTGGTTGCCCGTCTCGCCTGATCTCGCATGTGATCAGGGCTGTGCGACAAGTGCTGATAGACGCGTGCGAGCATCGAGGGATCTTTGTGACCCATCAACAACGCGACCGTCAGCGGATCGACTCCTCGTTTGAGTGCGTTCGTGGCCCACGAGTGCCGCAGAGCATAGAGCGAGTATCTCGGAGCCACCTTGCTTGCCATTCGCTTGAACAATTTTTTCTTCGCTTCTTCGCGAAGCTCAGCGGGTCGCTTGTCACGCTCGACGCCTTTCTCCGTTTTCGTCGGGGACAAGGTTTTGATGAACTTCGCGATTTCTTTTTCGCTGGGTTCTTTCCCTTCCGACTTCAACGCGGCTTTCCCCATTCGAGTTTGGATGCGGTCGAACACACAGTTCACCGCTTCTGTCGACCAAGGCCGCTCACGGTTGTTGCGGAACAGTTCGCCGGCGGAAGAGGTCTCCAAGAGCCGCTGGGTGATCGAAAACGCCTTGTCATTCAGATAGATGATGCGAGGCGATTTCTTTCCCTTCGACTTCTGGCTGGGAAACACCCAACGAGCATTCTTGAGATCGACGTAACTCGAAATCACTCGCAACGATTCCTGTGGCCGACAGCCCGTCTGGTAGGTCGTCACCAGCAGATCTCGAAAGCGAGGATCAGGCACGAACGTCATGAGTTGCTCGAACTCATCAGGGGGAACGTACACGTCTTTGCGTTCTGCACCGGGAACGTCCAGCCCTTCGAGCGGATCACAATCGATTCGCCCTTGCCGTCTCGCCCAGATCAGACACCGCTTGATGCTGCGGAAGTAGTTTCGCCGCGTGGTTTGAGCAACGTCGAATTCATCAACCCACTGCTCAACGTGAAACGGCTTCAAAGCCGAGACTCGCATTTCGGGGTACTTGGTGACGAAACGCTGCAACCGTTGGCGATACCACTCGTAGGTATCCGGTGCCCGGTTCTTTTGCGTCCAATCGAGAAACGCATCAATGATCGCCACGAGCGATTCTGGTGAGACAGCCTGTTCTCGTGGCTTGCCCATTAGCTGATGGTACTGACGAAACGCTTCTTCTTTGTCTGGGCCGAGATTGACCTGCTTGCGGTTGATCTCGACGTACCAGACGCCACGGGCCTTCTTGAAGAATGGCTTGGGGAAATGGGACATTGCGAACCCTCCAATCGAATCCAGGAAACGGAAACAACAGAGGCGAATGAAAAGTTCGCGTCGCAGAATCGCAGCGGCTGCCACCGCCGCGAAACCGTGTTTTCAGCTCGACTTCTCGGACAACTTCTCGGACAGAGCCGATTTCTGAAGTTGCCGAATCGTCGTAAGTCCTTATGTGGCCTAAGTACGCCCGGGAGGATTCGAACCTCCAACCCTCGGTTCCGAAGACCGATGCGCTATCCAGTTGCGCCACGGGCGCCTACGCACGTAAGTGCTGAACCAGAACTAATTTCTGGCGGCTCGTGTGAGGCGATATTTCGATCGCCTGCTGCGGTAATTTTACAATGTTTTTGGACTTACGCCACCACCTCTCCCATAATTTACCTTGCCTCCGCAGTGGTTTGTGCGATGATAGGTGCATGGACAACGTTCGCACCAACGCAGTGCGAAGGACATTCGGCCCATGAAGCGTCCGCATCTAAGGCTTGAGCGGTCGAAATGGGAGGGCGTTAGTAGAAGGAGGTGATTTTGTGAAATATTTCTGTACTAGCCAACGAGGTGGCGTAGCCTAACGGCGCCGGCGGGTTGCCGGTAGGCAGCGACCACCCTCGTACGGCGGATCACCTACGGTCCGAACTTACGAGTAATAGGGCCCGGCCTCAAAGTGAGGTTCGGGCCTTTTTTCGTCCGCCGGGGTTTATGAGGACGGTCTGTTATTTATGCATAAGTTGTGCGATGGCCTTCCAAGGCCGTCGAAACAGGATGTTCCGGGAACAAATCGACGGCCTTGGAAGGCCATCGTACGTTGTCTCGGTGCATTTATGTATAAACAACTGGGGAAGGTTCATCCGTGCTTTTTATTGCCGCACGGGTTCCCTATCTCGCCACGTTGCTCCAAACACACCCTTCGAGGGTGATCTGGCCGGAATGGTATTCCCCTGGAAGGGCGAATTCTGTTAGTAAGAGCGTCGCAGTTGGCGCGATCTGATCATTTTGACCGGCCCAACTGCCGATAATAATGATTGTAGCGATCGCGCCAACGTTGAGATTTCACGCCTGAGGCCGTGAACTTGCAGTAAGCGTTCAAGGATGATGAGGACGACCTCCAGGATGGAATTGGGTCCGCTCTTACGAAGTCACAGCATGCAGAACTCCGACCTACTAAATCTTTACCGCGTGATGTTCACCGCCCGTCAACTTGAGGGGGTGGAACAACAGCTTGTAGCGCGCGGTGAGGCGTTCTTTTATACGTCGAGCGCGGGCCATGAGGCGACCGTCGCCTTGGCGTCGCACCTGACCGACGCCGACTGGCTGCATTGCCACTACCGCGACAAAGCCCTGCTCTTGGCGCGCGGCATCGAACTGGAAGCCTATTTGGGCACGTTGCTGTGTCTGGAAACGCCGTTCACTCAGGGACGTCAAATGACGCCCTTCATGAGCAACCCCGACCTGCACGTGCTCAGCATGACGACGCCGGTCGGCAACAACGGGCTGCAATCGGCGGGTATTGCTGCGGCGATTAAAAACCAACCCGGCGCGCCGATTGTTTATTGCGGCGTGGGCGACGGCGGCGCCCAGCAGGGTGAATTCCTGGAAGCCTGCGGTGAAGCGGTTCGCGAACACCTGCCGGTGTTGTTTGTCGTGCAAGACAATCGCTGGGCCATTTCCACGCCCACGCAAGGCCGCACCCCCTATTCGCTGCCCAAAGGCGAGGCCAGTGAATTCTGGGGGATGCCAATTGAACGCATCAACGGCCGCGATATCCTGGCGTCGTACGAACAATTTGGACGCGTGGTTTCCCGAATGCGGGAAGATCGCGGACCGGCCTTCGTGGTGCTCGATGTCGATCGGCTCGACAGCCACACCAACGCCGACGACCAAACCCTTTACCGCAGCGCGAAAGAGATTGAACACGCTCGCGCCAAGGGCGATCCGATCAAGAACTGCCGAAAACTTTTGTTGGAGCGCGGCGTCGACGCCGCAACACTGGAAGTCTTGGAAGACGAAGTCAGCCGCCGCTGTGCCGATGCAAAAACAAAAACGCTGGCCGCCGCCACGCCGTACACCGCATTCACCGCGAAACGCGCGCTGCCCGTCGAACTGACGCATCCTTCCCGAGAACGCCGCGACGCCGAAGGCGGCTTGCCGAAAACGATGCGAGAATCGCTCAACGACGTGCTCCGCCAACGCCTGGCCCACGACGCCAACGTGGTGCTGTTCGGCGAAGACATCGAAGACCCCAAGGGCGATGTTTTTGGCGTCACGAAAGGACTCAGCACGGAATTCCCCCAACAGGTGAAAAACGCGCCGCTCAGCGAATCGACCATTTTGGGGGTTTCCATCGGCCGCGCCATGACTGGCCAACATCCGGTGGCGTTTATTCAATTCGCCGACTTTTTACCGACCGCGCTCAACCAGATCATCACCGAACTGGGCACCCTTCACTGGCGAACCGCCGGCGATTGGGACGCACCGGTCATCGTGATGGCCGCCTGTGGCGGATACCGCCCCGGCCTGGGGCCCTTCCATTCGCAGAGCATGGAATCGCTCATCGCACACGTTCCCGGTATTGATGTCATGCTGCCTTCCAACGCCGCCGACGCCGCCGGTATGCTCAACGCGGCGTTTGAATCGAAACGGCCCACGGTGTTTTTCTACCCCAAGGCCTGCCTGAACGACCCTCGCAATGTTTTGTTGGGTTCGACAAAAAAACACTTCGCGCCGATTGGAACATCGCGCAAGTCGCGTCTCGGGCGAGATATCACACTCGTCGGTTGGGGCAACGCGATGCGGCTCTGCGAAGAAGCCGCCGAACACCTGGAAACCGTCGGCATTGAAGCCGAAGTCATCGACCTACGCTATATTTCGCCCTGGGATGAACACGCTGTCGTTTCGTCGGCGGAAAAAACCGCCCGCCTGATCGTGGTCCATGAAGACAATCACACCTGTGGATTCGGCGCCGAAGTGCTGGCGACCGTGGCCGAAAAAACACGCGTTCCCGTCGCCGCCCGACGCGTCACCCGCGCCGACACCTGGATTCCCTGCAACTTTCAAAACCAGCTTGATGTACTGCCGTCGCTGAAATCGGTATTGAACGTCGCGGCTGAATTATTGGATTTGGAAATTTCCTGGCAGACTCCGCCCGAATCGGTCGCGGGTGAGTTCGTTGTTGAGGCGATCGGCTCCGGGCCCGCCGATGAGACCGTCAACGTGGTCGAAATTCTTGTCACACCCGGTCAAACGGTGAGAGCGGGCGATGTACTCGCTTCGCTGGAAGCGACGAAGTCGGTGTTCGATCTTAGCGCGCCGGTCGACGGAGTGGTGGCTGATGTTTTGGTCGCCGATGGTGATACGATTCACGTCGGCGCGCCGTTGTTCAAACTCAAAACGGAGGCGGTCGGCGCTACGGCTCGTGTACGAACGTTGCCCGTGGCGGACGTGCCGACGCTCGTCCGCAAACCGACCACCGGCCGCATGTTGCTGCCTCGCGGCGGCGGACGACCTCGCAGATTTTCCGTGGGGATTTCGGCCGTGCAAACCCAACGCGGCGGGCGCGCCGTATCCAACCAAGATTTACTCCGCAACCTGGGCGATATTTCATCGGCCGATATCGTACGACGCACCGGCATTGAATCGCGTCCCTGGATTGCCCAGGGCGAAGGCGCGATCTCCTTGGGAATCGACGCCTGCCGCAAAGTGCTCGACCAAGAAGGACTGATTCCCGAAGACCTCGACCTCGTCATTTGCAGCACCACCAGCCCCGACGCCGTAACCCCCTCAATGGCCTGCCGCATTCTCAACGGACTCAACAGCGGCGCCTCCGACGCCCTGGCCCAAGCATTCGATATCAACGCCGCCTGTTCGGGCTATTTGTACGCCTTGCAAGCCGGTTACGATTACCTGCAAAGCACGCCGGGCGGCCGCGTGTTGGTTGTCACGACCGAAGTGCTTTCGCCGCTGCTTGATCCGACCGATTTCGACACCTCGATCATCTTCGGCGACGCGGCTTCGGCCACGATCATGTACGGAGAAGATTACCTCGACCGCGCCGCCTGCCAACTCCAGCGTCCCGAACTGGCCGCCAAGAGCGAAGACGGCAGTTCGTTGTCGGTGCCGGTTTCCGGCGCGGGCTTCATCCAAATGAAGGGCCGACGAGTTTTCACCGAAGCGGTTCGGCTGATGGTGAGCAGTTTGAATCGGGTCTGCCAGCATGCACAGCTCGATGTCAACGACCTGCGGATGGTCGTTCCTCATCAGGCGAACCAACGCATTCTGGACGCCGTTCAAAATCGGCTGGCCACGCCGGTGTACAGCAACATTCGGTTGAACGGCAATACGTCGTCGACGAGCATCCCGCTTTGTTTGGACGAAGTGATACCGAAGTTGGAAAAAGGCGACCGCATCGGCCTCTGCGCGTTCGGCGGCGGCTTCACCTTCGGCGCCGGCATTATCGAGGCGCAAAAATAACCCGCAGCAAGCGGGCGCCGCGCACCATTGGAGCGCACCCGTCAGCGTGCTTTTTTTGGACGCGCCCCAAAACGTGAATTCCAGCCAGAGGGAAACACGCGTCGGAGCTGAATTTACACGCCGAATTAAGAGCCCGGCATGTTGGAAATGCTGCGATTTCCCGAACTACGGGAACTTATTTCGGGACAATTCCTGGCGAGGGAGAATTGTTTTGGAAGAACTGGTCGCCGATGGCGTCGAGTGTTTTCCAAAGGGGCGCCTCCTTGCTCTGGGGCGATGCTGCCAGGAACACCCACGCGCTGCGGTTTTGAGTCGCCCGCCAGACGCGAATTCTGAAGTGAAGCGTCTGCTTTTTCCTGGTGGCGAAGGGTTCGGTCCAAACTAATGTGGCGCGATACTCTTGAAAGTTTTCCGCCGCCGGCTGGGCTTCTGTTTTTAGTGTGAACCCGCTTGGGTCGACCTTGCCGCCGCTCACCGCCGCCGCCAGCCCCCGATAATAAGCCAGCAGTTCCGTGTTCAGGGTATCTTGGTCGAGGGCGGGTTGGTCGGTCAGACGGAAGACCAAAACGTAGGTGAAAAAATCGGCCGCTTCAGGGCGAAACATGCCAGGCGCGAAACGCAGTTCCTCCATGCCCTTGAACTTCATGGCGGGCGCGAACGATGGCGGCAGGGAAAACCGCTCCTTGCGCCAAGCCTGCGGCGCTGGTATTGCAATTTCCTCCAGCGGTTCGGCGGCCGGCAATAACGCTCCGGGGAATAGCAGCAGCAACGCGAGCATAAGCAACCAGTATATTCGCACGTTTTGCATGAGCGATTTGCCGCCTTTGATTTCTAGCGGGGAAAACGGGCCGTCATTTCGTCAATGCTAAAATTACGGAAGAGGATGTCGGTGGTGGGGTCGTGCCCTTGGAGCATGATCGTTCCCGCTTCCAGCCGCAAACCTTTTCGAGGATTTTCGTGCGGTTTTCGTTGGTCGGTCCAATCGCAAACCTGCACGCCGTTGACCCAAGAGGCGATATGCGGCCCTTCGGCGATGAGCGTCATTGAAAACCACGCGTGGTCGTCGGCGGCGACAAATCGCGCATTTTTTCGACGAAAAATCCCGCCCGTGCCGCAATCAACCGGCTGGGTGCGGTCGCCATTTTTGTAACCGTTTTGGATCTGGCATTCGTAGCCCATCATGACATCGCCCGGAATGCAGCGGAAAAACACGCCCGAATTGAGTTGGTCGCCCTGGCAGTTGCATTCCAGTTGCAAGACGAAATCGGCGTATTTTTCGTTCGTTTCGAGTTGGCCCCGTCCGTTCACCACTTGCATTTCTCCGCTGGGCGTCACGCTGAATTTGCTCGCCATCTCGGGGTATTCCTTCCAACCGGCGAGATCCTTGCCGTTGAAAATACTGGCGCCGCCCAACGGCTTGAGTTTGATGTTGCGAAACGCAATGCCTCCCTGCCGAAACTGCAAGCCGATGAATCCTCGTCCCAGCGGGAGCGGGTCTTGGTATTGAAGAATTTCCTCGCCATCGAGGCGGACAGTCACATCAGCGCCTTCCAGCCGCACTTCGTACGAGCGCCAAACGCCAGGTTTTTCTCCGGCCCCTTCCACGCGTTGCCGACCGACAAAGCTGCCTGTGGGGAAGGGATTCTCGGGCGGTGCAATGTTGAGTTCGTAGCAGTATTTTTCCACATCGCCTCGGCCCACGCGCGGCCGCGTTCTGAGGAACACGCCGCTGTTGACACCCGCCGCGCAACGAAATTCCAATCGCAAAAGGTAGTCGGAAAATTGGGTCGTGGTGCGCAGCAACCCGGCTTCGCCCGACGTGGCTTTAATCGCCCCGTCTTCCACGCGCCAATCGGCTTTGCTCTCGGCTCGCCATCCATAAAGTGTTTGGCCATCGAACAGCGCGATCCAACCATTGGCGATTTCTTCCTGGGAAAGCGGCTGCGGAAGTTCAGCAGCCCGCCCCGGTTTCGCCGCCGCCAGCAACGTCAGAAGAACGACTACCGGACCAACAACGCTCCAAGGAGCAGCGGAAAAACGAGCGGGCAAGCCACGGAAAACACGATGCTGGTGCATGGGAAATTTACCAGATATAAAGTAGGAATGTACGTAAGGAATATATCAAGGCGCGTCGGAATCAAAAACTCGCACGCGCTCCCAATTCTCTTTGTTCTCCGCGATAAACTGCAAGTGGCGAGGATTCACCTGGTATTTGTCCTGGTCGTCGGCGCAAGCGAAAACGACATTCAAGGCGATGTGGAAATCTTGATCATTGACTGGGCGTTTGAGTATCGGGTTCAGTTTGCCCACGGCGAAAAAGATACAGCCATCGTGGCCGGTGAGAAACTTTTCGGCTGCCGCCAGCAGGCGGTTTTGTGCTTCCTCGGAAGCATCCTTGAGCGTGAAATACACACTGTGTACCAGTTTGAGAGGCGCCTCGGCCATGGTTGGTTTCCAAAAACAGGAAGGTTGAGGGTATTCTGTAAGGGAAGAAGTATGGCCCATTGGCGAAAATCCGCAACCGCTGGAGAACCGTTGATCGTGCGTTATTGTATGCCTAACGCTGGTGCGCACATTGTTGGTCGCGGTGTTTTATTGGCGTGTCTTTTCGGCGCTCCCTCGTTTGCCGACGAACCGCCGCAGCAACAAAGCAGCCGGACGAGAGCTGTCATTTCAGCGGCCGAAAAATCTCCCGCCGGTTTTCTCACCCACCGCGTGCAGTCGCCGCGACAAACCGGCGAGACCACCATTCGCGTGCTGTTGCCCGACCGTCTGAATATTGAGGTTCGCCACCCCGTGATTTACGTTCTGCCGGTCGAAGCGAAAGACGGCGCTCGCTTCGGAGACGGATTGCTGGAAATCAAAAAACTCGACCTCCACAATCGGTATGAGGCGATTTTCGTGGCGCCGTCTTTCTCGGACCTGCCTTGGTATGCCGACCACCCCACCGATGCGCGCATCCGGCAGGAGTCGTATTTCGTCCAAACTGTCGTGCCGTTCATCGAACAGACGTACCCCGTGCTTGCCGAACGCAAGGGGCGGTTGTTGCTAGGATTCAGCAAGTCGGGCTGGGGCGCTTGGAGTTTGCTGCTGCGGCGCCCTGCGATATTCGGCCGCGCCGCCGCCTGGGATGCTCCGCTGATGATGCAGCACATCGGCAAGTTTGGAAACCGACCCATCTTCGGCACGGAGCAGACGTTCGCCGCTTATCGCATGACCGACTTACTCCGCTTGCGAGCAGCGGCGTTGCGGGCGGTGAAACCGGGCCCGCCGGGACGTTTGATTTTGATCGACCGGGGAAACTTTCAAGCAGACCATCAACAAATGCGCCAACTGCTGCGCGAACTAAAGATTCCCCACAAGTATCATGACGGCCCCCATCGCCGGCACAACTGGCACAGCGGCTGGGTTCCGATTGCGGTGGCGTTGTTACTGCCTGGAAAGCATGGCGCGCCGTGAACCGGCGGTAATGCAAGACGCGGTCTTTCACCTACTCCGCGCGCCAACGCCGTAAGGCGGCGAGCGCCGTTTGTATATCTTCCGGAATAGGCGCCTCAAACGTGAGTGTTTCCCGCGTGGCCGGGTGCAGGAGCGTGAGGCGGTGCGCGTGTAACGCCATTCGGGAGAGCACCGGTGTATCGGCGCTTTCTTTATGGAGGCCGCTTTCAAGCAGAACCGCCCGCCCGCCGTAGAGGCGGTCGCAGAGAACCGGGCAGCCGATATGTTTCAAGTGCAGGCGAATCTGGTGCGTGCGGCCCGTTCGTGGTTTCACGCAGATAGCCGCGAAACCGCGAAACCTTTCCACGACCTCGAAAAACGTCTTGGCTTCGCGGCTGCTTGTATGGCCGGCGCGAATCGCTTTTCTTTCTCGCATGCGGGGGTGATCGCCGATCGGTTGGTCGATCATGTCCCGTTGCCGGTCGGGAACGCCGGACGTGAGGGCGAAGTATTCCTTGCGAACGCTGCGATCGGCAAATTGCGACGCCAACGACGCATGGGTTTGATCGTCCTTGGCGACCACCAACACGCCCGAAGTATCGCGGTCAAGCCGATGCACAATCCCCGGCCGCGCCGCGCCGCCAATCTGGCTGAGCTTCTGGAAGCGAAACGCCAAGGCGCTCGCCAGCGTTCCCGACCAATGCCCTTTGGCCGGATGCACCACCATTGCGGGCGGCTTGTTCACGACGATCAGGTGCTCGTCTTCGTGAATAATTTCGAGGGCGATTTCTTCCGGCTGCGGGCCTTCACGCGGGGCTTCAAATGCGTCCACGCAAACTTCGTCGTTGACTCGCAGGCGATAAGAAGCCTTCATCTGCTTCCCGCCCACCCGCACGGCGCCATGCTCGATGACGCGGCGCAGATGCGAACGACTGAAATTGGGGAACTGCCGGCTAAGGAAGACGTCGAGCCGCTGCGATGCGTCGGCCTCCGAAACAATCAAGCGACTCGGAGTTGGCGGATCGTCGTTGGTCACTCCGGCAGCTCGTCGCCCTTGGGCTTCTGGGGAGCTTCCGTTTTCTCCGAAGTTTCAGCCGCCGGCGTTAGCTCGGGACCCTCTTCGCTTGGAGTTTCCGTGGCTTCGGCGTCTTTTGTTTCGGCGTCTTTTGTTTCGGCGTCTTTTGTTTCGGCGTCTTTTGTTTCGGCGTCTTTTGTTTCGGCGCCGTCTTCGGCTGGTGTGGTGTCATCAGAATCAAGGCCTTCATCAGGATCGAGCTCGAGAAGGTCGGCGCCTTGTTCGAGTCCGCTGCGTAAGGGGGCCCGCGCGCCGGGTAATGCATTCAGGTCGAACGCCCCTGGGCCAGGAAAACCTCCGCCGGAAAGCCCCGCTCCCGGCTTGAACGGCTCTTGCTGGGAAAACCAGACATAGAATTCCTGGCCTTCGGGCGTGCTGATTTGCTCGATTCGGGCGTTGGCCGACAAGGCCAGAATCGATTGCGGCCAGCGGTCGACCAATTTTTGGTATTTGGCCCGAGCCATTTCGAGTTGGTTTTTTACCAAGTCTGGCTTGGAGGCCAATACCGCCATGCATTCATGGGCCTGTCCCAAGCCAAAGTACGCGCGTTGCAGGAGCATTGGCTGGGTGGCCGCGTCGATCACTTCGCCGTAGCCCGTGATTGCCAAATCGAGCGATGCACGGGCTTGGTCGCGATCGGTATAGAGCTGCGCCGAACCTTCCGCAAGATGAACGTCGGCCGCCATTTGACGGGCCCAAATCCCAGCAGGTAATTCGGGGTTTTTCTTGGCGATCTCCTTCAGGGCGTCGGCATCATTTTCGCCAAATGCGTGGTAAAAGTTGAGCCAGGCCTCGCCAGACGCTTGTGGCGAATAACCGAACGAAGATTCGATTTGTCGGCTCGATATCGCCCAAAAAACCGCCGCCACAGCCGCCAAAATGGCTACCGCCGCGATCGATTTTCCGTACGGTCGAGCTTGTTCATAAACACGAGCGATTACAGTGAGCAAAATGTTTGCCTGCAACTCGTGGCGTCGATCAGACTTCATGAAATTCCGTGCCTGCGATTTCCCAATTGCCCTCGGCGCCCCGCGCCGTTTCGATCCAACACCGTGCTATCGCACACTACTTCCATCTTTACCCAAAATGCCGCACCGCGATATTCAGGCACTGTGCGCGAACGTTACCGAATACGTAAGTATAAAAGTGATCGGGGGATATGGTCAAGACCGGGAAACCTGCTCGAGACCCGCGAAAGTAGATCTCAAATCGCGTTACGCGCGCCGTTGGAGTTCATGCTTCAGCATGTTTTTCTTTACTTTATAACGTCTTCAAAGCACAAGCACGCTGAAGCGCGCAAGCCCCAAAAACCCCGCTTCAACTTGCCGGCGGATCGTCGCCGGTGTTGTGAATGATGATCGGAATGGCGGCGCCGGCGAGAATGATGGCCCCCAAGATAATGGGGTCGCCGAAAATCGCGCTGCCCAGAGGACGCTGCCCACGCATGATCAGTTCGCCGGCCGAAAGTTGCACGATTTTTCCGGCCGAGGGCGGCGCCGCGTTGACGCTCCATAGTCGACAGGTGGCGCCCGAAGCGCCGGATTGGAGTCGGTACACGCCGGGACGAAGTCCGCGAAATACGAAGCGGCCTTCCTGTTGCGTGGGCGTTTGGGCAATCATTTTCGCGCCACGGTGTAGAGAGACCACCGTAGCTGACTCGGTCTCTAGGACCTGTCCCGCCAGGTCGCCGGCCGGCGACAAGACAATATCCTGGACGACCGCTGTTTCTCGGCTGTTGGCGGGCGCCGCCGCGCTGGCTTGTAGGCACGGCGCCAAACAACTCATCAGCATTGCCGCGATCGTGAGAGCCTGGCCGAATCGATTGCGTTGTATCATCGCCGCCACTCCACTTCGTCTTTGGTGTTTTTTTCCGGGCGACCCAGCGCCCCTACCTAATTTTGTATCGCGGCGAGATCGTAGAAAAAGTTCGCTCGTAGGGGAAGGGCGGTTTTTCTGATTTTTTGACCCCATCTGGCCCCCACCTCAAACCTCAAATGCCTCAAAGGGGGGGCTCCGCAAGGATGTAGCGGGCCGTCAGAGCCGACGTCGGAAAAAATCGCGACCGGCCCCCGGGATTTTCTTTGTAATCGCTACAGTTTAACGCGGCGAGGGCCGATGTTTGCGAAGAAGCCCCACGAAAGACATTCGTGGGATTGTGGGTCGCAGCACCAGGAAGACAGGCTGCGCACACTGCGGCAAGGCAGTTGGCGGAAACAATGTGGTGTAACCGTTGTAAGCAAGATGTTCCGGGCGTTGCCGGTGGCGAGCAGTCGCAGGAGTTGCATTGCGCGCAATGCGGCGAACCGCACTTAGAAGCAGCATCCTTGGAGAATCCTGTCCACCAAACTACCGGCGACCCCACACCATTGGATAACATCGACTCTCCCTGGCTCGACACCCCTTGGGCCGACGACTTCGAAGCAGCCGAAGGTCTGTTGGCTGCGTTTGGCGCCCATTCCGCGGAAATGGCGGCGAATCCCCTTTCGCCGGACGTCAACGGGGCGGAGCATTCTACGGCGAATCCACCGCCCCGCCACCATGCCTCGCACACACCGCCTCCGAAAGACGCAGCGCCGAGTTCTCGCAAAATGCGAGGAAACGCCGTCTCGTGGGCGATGATCTTGTTGAGCGTCGCGACGTTCGTCTGCGGGAGCGTGCTTCTTGTTTGGTCGTTCGTGGCTCAGCGGGCCGACCTCTGGCAATATGGACTCCCTCTGACGTTAGCCGGACAGGCGGGGCTTTTTATTGGCGTACTCTTGCAGTTGGATGGGCTGTCGCAAACGTCGCGCGAGGCCAGCCGCACGTTGAACGACCTTGACGAACAACTCCACGACCTTCGCCACGCCACGACGCTTTTGAGCCGCACCCACAGCGGCGCCTCGCAGTCGTTTTACGCACATTTGGCGGAAGGCGCGAGTCCTCACTTGCTGCTATCCGACCTCAAGGGGCAGCTCGACTTGCTGGCCACCCAAATGGAAAAGCAGCGCCGGCGGTAAGAGATTTGCTGAAAAGCATCTACTTCGCTGGGTACGGTTTGACAAAGCCGCTCGTGGTTACGAGTTCGTTGTAGGTATTCCCGCCAAGCCGGAGGCTGGCAGTACACTCTTACTCGCAGCGAACGCCATTGCTGCTTCAAATGACGGCGCAAATCTGGCGTCAAAAACGAGGAAAATCTCGTGGGTTGTCGAAAGACTTGTGTATAAACACATCTCCTGACCGCAGGCCACGATATTCGCACAGTCCAGGAACTTCTGGGCCACCAGGACGTTCGCACGACCATGATCCACACGCACGTTTTGAACCGTGGCGGGCGCGGCGTTCGCAGTCCCGCCGACTCTCTGGGTCGGCCACCCGAGACGCGTTAGACGGAAACAGCCTATCACGCGTGAATTGAATTGACATCCACTTATCTAACGTTGTATCATGTGGTTACAGCGATTCGCACACTGCGAGTTAGGCTGCAACCCCGCCGCCTGCAGGGAATACGCGGATCAGTCTATAACCAAGTTATGTTGCTAAATGCGAGCCTTTTGCTTGCACGGATGTCTACACAAGGATGTACTCAAACCTAAACGCACAAATACGGAGATCCATCGTGCTTGACGGAATCGATGGCCAACGCTTGCTGCAGATGGTGCCGCAAGAACTCCGTTGGATGGACAATCTAAAAAAGGCGTTCCACGAGAGCGATGCCGCTTATGCCGACGACAGAGCTGCGGACAATGCATTTCCCGCGATCTGCAAGGCAATTGATGTTGCAGCGACGCTTCGCCTGTCGCTCTTGAATCCCGCACATCCGTGGTCACCGCCCGGTCGTCAAAACAACAAACGCAAGTTCATCGATTTCTTGCACGCTGAGATTCCCGATGCCGATGCCAACGGTGTCAATCTCCCGTTGATCGACGCTCGTACACAACAACCAGTGCAATACACTTTTGGCGACGTTGTTTACGCAATTCGTTGCATGATTCACGAAAACGAAAACTTGAATGCGGATGAAAACCCGGATTACCATGTCACATTGGACTGGAACTTCCCACGACATGGCTATCTTGGATCGATGTGCGATGGCAGATTTACATGCAACGCCAACGCAATTTGGTGGCGCGTTCGCGAGGTGATGGCCAAATTCATACTTGGCACTGAGATGTTCATGGCGTTTGAACGCGGGGACAATTCGTTCTCGATTCATTGTTCGCCGGAATTGAAATCGATTCATCCAAACGATGGTCGCCACAAAACGGTAGTCGCGACATAACAATGGCATGAACGCGGAGCCGCCGACAACGCGTTTTCACATGGTGCATCGACCGCGGCGGCCCGGTTATGCCAGACGTTAACCGCTTCAGTTAAATGCGATTCAATCTTCTCAGTTTATTGCTCTTGGTCACGGTCATCGCGATTACCGTCGCGATTACCGTCGCGCTTTGTCTAAAACGCACGCCAGACACGCTGATGCTGATCGGTGGCGACATTGATACTTGGGAGTTGCAAGAATCTGCGGGCTTGGAATCTCAATGGCTAGACAAGTCGCAACAGCCTCGCCTTTCTGTTTCTGGAGCATATGAAAGCGCCCAAAGGATTTGCGAGCATTTGAATTCATCACAGGAGACAACTGGCGTTGGATACTGGGAACCCGTCACAATATCAATTGAACGATTGTTACCTTTCGACGACAATCGGTGGGCATACTTTGTACGGCTTGAGGGCACAGACTACCCGGAACATCGAGGCCAGAGCCTTGTTGAACATATTATTTGCATGATTCTGCTCGACAAAACGGTGGTCTTCGATTCAGGCAGTTGCCCGGAAAAACTGCTTGGTACAATGAAATCATACCCAGAAATTGTTGATGCCGCGCCAACTGTCAATGAACGGCCGGTTCGTGGAGGTGGATTTTTCTAACTTGTTTCACAGATCGCACAGAATCGGGTAAGCAACGTAGGGTCCGCTGTGCGGACCGAGGGTTGCCCTTCGGCGTTGCAAACCATGTCTACCGTGTTGAAATGAATTAGCCGAAGTCGCCCAATGAGAAGAAGCGGTCCGCACAGCGGACCCTACGTTGCTCGCCACCCAAATGGAAAAGCAGCGCCGCCGGTAGGGGTTTACCGAGAAAAAGAAAGCACGCTGAAGCGTACACCCCAGCGGTGGGTGATCTTGGCCGCCGCCTTTTCCGGCGAACCCGGCAAGTGACAACGCTCTCGTATTGGGATACACTATCGGTCTCTCGTTGGCTGGCGGTGTTGGCGTACGGCGTTGTTCGTCGTGCGTTGGTTCGATTTCTACTTCTACTCCCTTCTGGAAAGTTACGTCCGTGGGCGCATCCGGCGCAGGTGATGGAGCGGCTTCCTCCTCGAAAAATCGCAGCTTGGAACTCGCCTTGGCGGCGGCTCGCACGGCTGCTGAAACGCGGGGCGCCGATATCGTGGTGCTCGATTTGCGCGAGCGTACGCCGCTTTTCGACTATTTCGTGATCGTTACCGGGTCCAGCCGGCGGCAATTGCACGCGATTAGCGAAGAAATCGACCACACGCTGGCACACGCTGGAAGACGATCTCGGCGACAAACGCCTGAGCATCGAGGGATATCAAGACAGCCGCTGGATCATTCTCGATTACGGCAGCATTGTCATTCATATTTTCGACGAAGAAACGCGTCGTTTCTACGCCCTGGAAGACCTCTGGGCCGATGGCGTGAGGGTTGATATCAGTCAGATTATCGCCCAATCTCCGCTCAGCTAGGGCCCTCACTGCATTTTGCCGGCAGCCAAGTCCGGAACACCCTTTTTCGACGGCCTTGGAAGGCCGCCGTACAGGTTAAACCGGACACGCACCGCTCGAGCCTCCTTACGCAGTTCCAACGCGCGGCCGTCGGGGCGAAAAATTCGGAAAATACTACGCAAATACCTTGACCTCTCCGTGGTGTCAATATTACCATGTATGCCTATATTAACACCTGCGCGAAGTATGCGCTTTTGTAGCCATGCAAAAAGCAATATCCGAACTGCACGTTAATTACAATCAGAGTTGAGCGTCATCTTTTCTTGAGGAACAAGCAGTCCCGGCCAACTTAGGTCGGACGGCGCGTGGGCAAACTATCTACGAGGGTACACCTGTGTTTTTCCAAAAATTCGACGGCGGCGGCAACCCAAACTCCAATCGTGGTCCCGGCAAGAAGCGACGTCGCCGCCAGCGTCAGGAGAAACAGCGTCGGCAACAAGCCCACCGCCGTCAGACGTTGCTCGAATCGTTGGAAGACCGCTTGTTGCTGGCCGTCGATATATTCAACGGCACCGCCGGCAACGACACGATTGTGGTCACGGCGGCGGGAATCGAAGTCAACGGCGGCGGCGTGATACCGGTCACGATCGGCAACGACGTGCAGATCAACGCCGCCGACGGCAACGATACCATCACTGTTGTGGCGTTGCCCACCAATGGAATCAGCCTGACCATCAACGGCGGCAACAACGACGACTTAATCACGCTGGAAGTCAACGATCCCACGATTGTTGTCAACGGCGACGGCGGCAATGATGAAATCGAGGCGGGCGGCGCGCTTGCCGGCGGCAACTTGGTGTGGAATCTTGTTGGCGGCGATAGCGGTAATCTGGACGGCGACGCCACATTCTCCTCGGTGGAAAATATCACCAGCGGCGGCGGCGACGATTCGCTCGTCAATACGGGCGTTGGCGCTCTTACCGGAGTCTTTGATGGCGCGGGCGGCACGGACACGCTCGACCTTTCAGCGGTAGCCGGCGCCTTGACGATTAACCTGGCCACCGGCAACGCCTCTGGAATTGGCGGCTTGCTCAGCGTGGAGAACGGTATTGCCGGCAACGGCAACAATAGTCTGACCGCTGGCCCCGGCGACAATGTTCTCACTGCAGGCGGCGGCAACGATACTTATTTCATCACGCCCAATGGCGCCGACGCCGTGAACGACAGCGGTGGGTTCGATAAGCTTGCTGTCTCTGGCGCTGCGGCCGTCACGATCGATCTCGACAGCAACGCCTCGCAGGTGGTCGACGGCGCACTGAATGAAATACAGCTCAATGGCCAGATCGAAGATTTCCAGGGCCTCAATTTAGTGGCCGCCACGCTCTCGGTCGATGCGCTTGCCGCAAGTGGTCGATTCATCAACGCCGGCGCTGGCGGCGGCGTACTGAATATCGACGCCCAAGCCCAAACGGCAATCGTCGGCGTGAGTTCCGTTCAATTCGGCGGCGGGCTTCAGGACATTTTCTTCAACACCAACTGGGACACCGTGAACCTTGCCAACTTCACCGGCGTGCTCACGATCGATACCGGCGGAGGCAATGACGCCATCGTCTTGAATGCGGCGGGTGTGAGTGTGAATGGCGGCCCCGTAATTTCGTTGGGCGCCGGCGCACTGGTGATCAACGGCGGCGGGGGCGACGATACGCTCACGGTCGATTTCTCCGGCGGCAACCCGATTCCCGCCGGCGGGCTGGCTTTCAACGGCGGCGCGGGCGGCAACGACGACATCGTGCTGCAAGGCAACGTCGTGACCGATCTCGACTTCAGCTATGTCAACGCCAACGATGGCGATATCACGATCGACGGCCAAACGATTACCTACACCGGCCTGGAGCCGATTACTAGCACGCTCACCGCGGCGAATGTTTCGCTGGCGTACACCGGCGGCGCCGAAACCGTAACCGTGACCGACGCCGGCGGCGGGCAGACCACCGTCGACTCCACGCTCGGTGAAATGACCACGTTCAATAATCCCACCGTGTCGCTGAGTATTGATGTCAGCGGCGGCGGCGGCGATCAGGTCAACCTTACCAGTTTGGCCGCCAATTACCCGGCTTCGCTTTCGTTTACCGGCACTGTGGCCGACGCCCTTGATATCAACGGCGCGGTCAGTTTGGCGGCCGGCGCCGATTTCGACACGCTGGGCTTTAATACAACCGATATCAACAATTCCATCACCACCAGCGGCGCCGGAGCGATCGACCTTCAAGCGACCGTGGTGCCGGGCTTCATTCAAATCACTTCGGCCGGTTCACTGACATCGGCCGACGGCGTTATCACGCTGGCCGGAACGGGCGCCTTGTTCTCCGTGTTGATGCTCGACGGTTCCACGATTTCCTCCACCACCGGCGATGTGGCGCTTTCCGGCGTGGGCCACAGGATCTCGGAAATCAGCACCGGCGGCGAAGTTCGCATTACGGCTACCGGTTTTGGAATCCTCGACGACACCGCCGCCGAAACGCCAAATATCACGGCGCCGATGGTCGCTCTCCGCTCGGCCGGCGGTATTGGCGACGCTGATGATATCAACGTGCAAACTCCCTTGCTGGCCGCCAACAACACCACCAGCGGCGATATTAACATCACCAACAGCGGCGCCCTGGTGATCGGTACGGTTGATGGCTTGGTCGGCGTGACCAACACCGGCGGCGGTGTGAACATCGCGGCTTCGAGCCCTTTGACGGTCAACGCCAATGTGACCGCCGCAGGCGATGTAACGCTGACTGCCAATGAGAGCGCGGGCCCCGGCGACGACTTAATGGTTAATGCGGGCGTAACCGTGCAATCCACCGGCGGCGACGTGGAACTCAACGCCGGCGATCAAATTCTGCTCAACGCCACGGCAACGCTCAACGCCAATACCGACCTCCGCATCAACCTCATCACGCCCGATGCCGACGCCGGCGGCGCGATCGACTTGCAAGGCGGCCTGAGTTTTGGCGCTAATGGCGACGTCAACGGCGCGCAGTTCAATGACACGATCACCATTTCACCTTCGTCCACTTCGTTCGGCTCGCCGCTTCAGGTGGATGGCGGCTTGGGCGACGACGATTACATTGTTAATATCAACACGCTCGGCGGCGAAACGGTCAACATCGCCGACCAAGCGGCCGAAGGCGCCGACCTACTCACGATCAACGGCACGGGCGGCGGCGATGCATTCACGATTGACGCCGCCTCCACCGACGATGGCGCCTCCGCCGTCACTTACGGCGCCAATCTGGAAGACTTGATCGTGAACGGTTTGAACGGCGCCGATACCTTCGACGTGACGCCCTCGGCCACGACCAACATCCAGATTTTCGGCGGCGATCCCACTTCGCCCACGCTGCCCGGCGACGTTCTCACCTTCAACACGCCCGGCGGCCAAACCGCCACGCTCACCAACCCCGGCCCCGATTCGGGCACGATTCAAACCAGCGGCGGATTCCAGGATGTCGATTTTGACGAAATCGAAACGCTGGCCTTCACCGGCGATATTATCGTCGTCGGCACGGCGTTGGACGATGTGCTCGAAGTGACCGCCACCGGCGCCGCAGCCGGTAGTTTCATCCTGACTTCGGGCGGCGTGCCAGGCCCTGTTGTCAACTTCACCGGCCTGACGTCGCTCACCTTCAATGCCGGCGACGGCAACGATGAGTTGATCGTCAACCAACCCGGCGGCGGCTTGCTCGCGCCGGGGGGCGGCATTCAATACAACGGCCAGGGCAATGCCGGTTCGCCCGGCGATATCCTCACGCTCAACGGCGGTTTGGCGACCACCATCACGCATACGCTCAATAGCTTGAACGACGGCACGGTCGATTGGGATGGAACCACGCTCACCTATACCGGCTTGGAGCCGATCACCGACAACATGAACGCCGCCAACCGCGTGTTCACGTTCACCAATACAATCACCAACGGCACGTTGGCCGCCAACGGCGGCATGACGCGTATCGACTCGAACATGTCTGAAATGGTCGACTTCAACACGCCGACCGCCTCATTGGTGATCAACCTCTTCAGCGGCGCCGATACGTTCACCGTGCAGGGTTTGGCGGCTGGTTACAACACGCCGAACAACACGATCAACGGCAACGCGGGCGCCGACACCATCAACATCGACACCAACCCCGCCGGCACCACCTGGACGCTCAACGGCAACAACGGCGCAGACGTGTTCAATATCCGCTCGATTGACGGCCTCACGTTGATTGGCGGCGGCGCCGGCGACGACGTGATCAATGTTGCTTCCGATGCGCCAGCCAATCTTGGCGACGCCAACGGCATCCGGGCTGGGCTGTTCTCTTTTGGCGATGGCGGCTCCGACACACTCAATGTGAGTGATCTTTCCGACGCCGCAGCGAACGTGCTGCACGTTTCGTCCTTCCAGATTGGCGGCGGCGGGTTTGGTGCGGCAGTGAGCACCGGCGGCATTTTCGGCGCTGGCGGTCGGATCGACTACAACGGAATCGAAGTCATGGATATCAACATGGGCGACGGCGTCAACACGTTGAATATCGATTCCACCGGCGCCACCGACAGCACCACCATCGACGACGGCGTGAACGACAGCATTTGGAACATCCGGGGTAACGCGCTCGCCGCCACCGCCGACCACACTTTCAACGGCAACGCTGGCGACGACGATTTCAACGTCTTCTTGGCGGCAGCCACCGTACTCACCGGTAACAGTGTCGTGATCAACGGCGGCGCGAACACCACGCGCGATCGCGTCAGCGTGATTGACGCCGGCGGCGCCCGCGCCACCAGCATCACCTATGCCGACGCCGCCAAGGCCAGCGCCGATTCCGACGTACAAATCGACGGCGGCACGCTGCTGGAAAACAACGGCGTCGAACAGCTGAATTACATCGGCGATGGCGCCAACAACGACATCGTCACCGTGCTGGGTACGACAGCCAACGATGTGCTCTCGGTCACTCCCACCTCGGCCAGCCAGACGAATGTCTACCTTGATGGCGCGCCCATGCTGACCATTCCGCCCGATTCGGCCGCGGCGAACAATCCCGGTATTGCCGGCGGCGGCTCCGGGCCCGATATCAACATCAACGGCCTCACCCAAACCGGTTTCTTGATTGATGGCGGCGGCGGGGCGGAGAACCGATTGGTCGTCAACGCCTCGACCGAAAGCAACGCAACCGTGGGCGCCACGGCGGCCACTTCCGGCTTCGGCGGCAATACGTTTGGCAACACTTCAGCCGTGCGGCCCGACGGCTTCGCTTTCGATACGATTCTTGTCAATGATGGTTTGGTTCGCATTACCAACAATGGCAATGGCGGCGGAGGCGGCGCGGGTTTGTTGGTCGATACGAACATCGCGACGGGCTCGTTCAATCAAGGCGCCGCCACCGATGCGGAGTTGACCGTCAACACCGGTGAGGAAATCGCAGTGCGTACGGCCGGCGCAGCGGCTGCTTTAGTAGCCGACGATGTGAGTGTCACGCTCTCGCTGGCTTATCGCTTCCAAATCAATGGCGGCGCGCCCCCGCTTCCCGGCGCGCCTCCGCTCCGCGGCGACCGCTTGAACGTGCTCGCGCTGCCCGGCGGCGATATCAGCATCTCGGCCGACGCCGCGCCGAACAACGACACCCAAACCGGCCCGAACACGCCGAACGTGTCGATTTTCTCGACCAACGGCGGCGGCGTGAGCCAGCCGGTGGTAACGCACAGCATCGAGTTGACCACCGTGGCGCCCAGCAACGCCACCGAACGCGTGAACATTCTCGGCGACGACGCCGGCAACAATCCCGGCCAGCAAGACGAAATCATGATCTTCGGCCAGGATGTCGACTCCCTGCTGCCGCCCGGACCGCCGCTGGCGCATCCGTTAGACGCCAACGGCGCCAATGAATTCGCCCTCTTGATCAACGGCTCGGCTCCGATTTTCGTCTACAACACGGCCTTCTTGAACATCAGCGGCGGCGGCGGCGACGACGACCTTACGCTTGATCCTTACGCCAACGACATCACCGGCGGCTGGGATATTGACGTTCAGTACGACGGCGGCGCCGGCGACGACGACCTCTTCTACGGCAACCAAACTCGCGACACCGTCTTGCAGCCGGGCATTGTTTTTGTCGACGATTCTCCCAATGGCAGCCAGGCGGGCGTGAGCGAAAAC
>QIKY01000227.1 GCA_003233175.1 Planctomycetaceae bacterium
CCGCAGGGCGCTAGCCCACGGTTTTCCTGCTCAGAACCGTGGGCTAGCGCCCTGCGGCTGATCCTAAAATTAAGCTGTGACAAAGCACTAGGACCGTCCCGAATTTACCTACTGAATTAAACGCCCGGCATTTTCAAAATGCTGGGCGTTTCTTGAGCTACCACCGGGAGCCTGTTTCGGAACGGTTCCTTATCGCCGCATGGCGCAGTCATGCAACTCACAGCGGTCGCAGGGCGAACCAAATTGCTCGACCTCCGAGGCGGGGCCGAGTCCGATCAACCCAGAGACGGATTTTAGCGGTCGCATCAAACAATCGGCCGACAACGTAACGCCGATATTCTCTTGATCGAACAACGAAAACAGTTTGGTTTGTTCGGTCAACGCCATTCCGCAATAGCCTGGGCTATAAGGCAACGTGGGCGCAAAGCCAACCTTCCCGGCTTGCTCGCGCAACTCATCAATGACCGCCGCTTCGGCCGCTTCGGCGCGCTCCGCTCCGACGGCGTTGACCACCATCGCGGCCAAGGCGTCTTTTTTAACCAACAGTTCGCTTGCCAGACGCACGACGTCGCCTCCGGCGGTGGCGATGAATGCAGCCACGCTGCGCGCCGCACCCAAAAATTCGCCAATAGCGCCATGGAACTCAACCATTCCGCGAGCGGTTTGCAGACGCATCCGGCGGCGGTCTTTTTCGGCCACGGGCAACACCACATAGATGGCGCGCGGCGTGGCGAGCCGGTCGGCCTGCTCGACCCAATAATCGAGGATGTCTTGAATCTGAGCGTTAGGAAAAACACCGGCCGGATAACCGAGGTAGCGCAGAACTTCGGCGCGGTCGACGATCTCATCCACCTGCTCGATGATTCGAGGCGGTCGTGCGGAGATCGGGCTGGACGATGGTTGTGTCACGACGCGATGTCCTGTGCGCCTGGGCGAAACGAATTCGCAAAATGAAATAGTAGACAACCCGTGTTCACTTTACCTAGAATAGTGGTCGAGTTCAAGGCAACGTCCATTTGGGTAAAGGAACCTCTCGTGAACGATATTGGCGTCGGCGTGATTGGCTGCGGTTTCGTTGGCCGCGGAGCGCATGTTCCCGCTATTGCCGCGATCAACGGCGCGCAACTCGCCGCAGTGGCCGACCCTGATCCAAAACGGCGAAACAAAGCCGCGGCGAAGCATGGAGCAAAGTCGAGCTACGAAGACTATCAAGACCTGATCAACGATCCTGAGGTCGACGCCGTGGTGGTCGCCATCCCCACGCCATTGCACGCCCAGGCGGCCCTGGCCGCGATTCAAGCCGGCAAGCATGTGCTCTGCGAAATGCCGCTGGCGGCGAGTTTGGAAGAGGCGGATGAAATGATCGAGGCCGCGGAAAAAAAGGGCGTCGTCCTGATGCCGGGCCTCACGTTTCGCTTCACGCCAAATTACGTGAAAGCCAAGGCTATGCTCGCCGCGGGCGCCATCGGCAAACCCTCGGCGGTGCTGTATCGAGAGTTCATTTCCGCCAGCGACCTAGCCAGCCAATGGCCCGCTTCCTCTTGGATGTGGAAAGTCGAGCAGAGCGGAGGGCCGTTGTACACGCTGGCGGTTTGGTCGATCGACCTCTTCCGCTGGTTGTTCGACACCGAGATCCACGACGTGCAAGCGGCCGTCAAATACACGAGGCTTGAAAAATTTGGCGGCACGCTCGGCTACGATGCGTGCGCCACGTTGAAGTTGGCCAACGGCGTCGTGGGGAGTTTGCAGTACAGCGGATCCGTTCCTCGTTCGGCATCGAGTTCCGCCCTTGAACTCGTGGGCGATTCCACCTGCGTGATCAACGCATCGGGCAACGACAAAGTAACGCTGTTCGGCGACGACCCCAGCGAAACGGTATGGAGCGTCCAGGAGCCCGGCGCCGCAATGTGGGGCCATTTGCAACAAGACGAATATTTTGTGCGCTGCATCCGAAATGGCCAACCGCCGGAAATTACGCCCAACGATGGGCGCAAGGCAATGGAAATCGCTCTTCAAATAGCCAACTCCGGCGTCAGCCGATCCTAAAACGAGGATGGTTTTCGTCGGGCCGATCGCCTTTTTCCATGACGAGTTGACTCAGCGCCGTATCGATCATCGCGACCGCCGGGAACACGTACTTGGCGTCTTCGATGGGTCCGTACAGGGCGAAGTCGGCGCCGACCGCCACCGCCGCGGCGCAGGCCGCAGCGACGCACGGCTTTTCGGCTTGCTCGCCCATTTTGCGTTTCAGCCCTCGCCACATCGCGACCGCATTGTGAACACCGCCGCCGGAAGGAAGGCCGAATTCATCTTTCACGTCGAAAATCGCGCTGAATGCCTGCCCCATGGTTGCGAGGTCCATCACACAGGTGTCGACAATCAGTTTGCGAATCCCGGCTTTCTGCACGCGCGGCAGGAGTTCCCTCACGGCCTGCACCCGGCCCTTGGCGCTAAAGTCTTTCAGGTAGTAGGTCAGAATGAGCGCGCACTCCACGCCCGACTCCCGAATGGCGGCCAACTCCTGGTCGTCGATTTCGGGTTGGATCGAATTGTAAACGGCGCGGTCGGCCAAGCCGGCTTCGGCCACGTACTTCAATCCGGCGAGCCTCACTTCGGTGGTCGTGCCGTCGATCAAGAGAGGCATCTCGGTGACGCTTGCAGCAAACGCCAGATGATTCTGGAGCGCCTCGGGCGTGGCGCCGACGACATCCAACATGCCGGGGTTTCCAGTTCGCCGGGAGAAATCCTCTTGAAGTCGAATGCGTGTTGTTGCTTCGTCATGATCAAATTGATCACGATCTTCATCGACGAAAATCTTGTGCCCATGATAGAAGATGCTGCCGATAAGAACCGTGGGTAAAACTCCCGTCCGCCCACCCACTCGCACGCCGCCGATCTCGAAGGTCTGCTGCTCGGCGCTGAACTCCAGCAGGCCCCGCGCCACCGACTCGCTCGTTCCAGAAGCCATGATCGTTCTCCGGTTGGTTTCCGTAGGGTGTCGCCAGTTGCTACGCCGCACATATTACACGACAATAAGAGTTTAGTATAATGGGTTCGTGCTCCACCGACGACGCCTCCTCGATACAGGTTACCGATAATCATGCTCACAGCGCCTGCGCTGCTCGTCATTCTCGCGTCGACCGCACCTGCGGCCGACTTGTCGATCAATCCCGTTCCGCGAGCAGTGCGTTCCGAGATCGCGGCGCGGTGGACATTCGACGCTGGAAACCAACAGTGGCAGGCCATGCACGACTGCCAGGCGGCGGCTTCCGCGGGAAAGCTAACCATTCGCTCCCTGGGCGACGATCCTTATCTGCAATGCAAGGTTGCTCTGCCGGGAGGCCAGTTGGTTCTACGAATGCGCGCCAAGTGCCAGACGTCGGGCGACGGAAGCGTGTATTGGGAAACGGAAAATTCTTCCTGGGGCGAAGCTCAGTCAAAACGTTTTCGCTTGAAGCATGACGGGCAATGGCGGGAGTACGCTGTCCGTTTCTCGGTTTCGGGGCGGCTAACCCATTTGCGAATCGATCCAGGATCGGCGCCCGGCTCATTTGAAATCGATTGGATGGAACTGGTTCGCGAGGAGCTTCATCCGCTCACGATAGCGGACGTCGCCGCCGCCGATGACTATGTCCGCTTCACGGTGAAGAACGACGCCGAGGCGCCGGTCGCATTCTCGGTGTTCGGCGAACCGTACAAGATTCCCGGCCGCGCGGTGTTGGCGATTGATCGACCGCTCGAAAAGAGCCGGCCCTTGGAAGCTGTTTCCCTGGAATTGCAACTCGAAGGTTGGCCGGTGGTGTGGCGAAGCGTTTTCATTCACCATCCTGAGGCCAACACGCAATGGATTGACCGACCCCTGGGCGATTTCCAATTGCGAGTGGCCCGCGATGGTTCGCTGGCGCGCATCGAGAGGCAAGGCGAGTTGATTTCGGTGATTGGGCCGCTCGTACACGTCCACGGAAAACCGCCTCAACTCAAGCTCGTTTCCGTCGCTCCGATCCTGCGTTTCCAAGGTGAGGCGATTTCCCTGACGGTCTCGGTGTCGGGAAACGAAGCAACCTTCTCCATTGCCAGTGAGCAGCCCTGCACCGGGCCGGTTGTTCGCCACTTGGGCGCCTTAAAACAAGGGTTGTTGGCCGGCCTGGAATACCTGGGGCAAGGTGAACGCAGCTCTTCAATGCTCGATGTGGAAACGGAAGAACACTTGCGGTTCGCTCCCGACCCGCTCAAAGTCACGATGCCGCTGATGGCGTTCGCAACCGAAAACGCGACCGTCGCCATGACCTGGAGCAATACCAATCTGCAACCGCTGTTCGCCACGCCAAATTTCTTTGATGGCGCCAACGAGCATTACATGGCGCTCCAGGGAAAGAAAATCGAGGCGACCATCCGTGTGAACAGCGCTTCGGTTGAGCAGGCTATTCTGTGGGCCGTGAAAAAACGTGGCTTGCCGCCGCTCCCCAAAACGCCTCGCAGCGCCGCCCAACAATGGGAGCTTTGCCTCAAAGCGTTGAACGGCTCTCTGAGGACCGACGAAGGTTGGGGGCATTGCGCCGGAGAAAAATGGCAGCGGCGTCCGTACGCCGATATGGCGTCCACGGTCTGGCGGCTGACGGGAGTCGTCTCGGATTTTCCCGAGTTCACGCCGGGCGGCGCCCACATCGCTAACGACGCGATTTACTTCGTGAGCGGCCGAGCCGCGAAATGGTTGCAATACAAGTCGGGGCGCGTTCAAGGAATTTTGAAACGTCAACAAGCCGATGGCTCGTTTCGATACGACGGCAAATTCCGCCGCGGCCATTTCGAGAACACCGCCAGTGGAATTTGTGCGCTGCCGGCCAGCGAACTACTGGAATACGCGTGGCTCACCGGCGACCGCGCATCGCTCGAAGCGGGCGTTCGCACGCTGGAATACATGAAACGGTTCCGCACTCCCCGCGGTGCGCAAACGTGGGAAGTTCCATTGCACACGCCCGACTTATTGGCTTCGGCAAACTTGGTGCGGGCCTACGTGCGTGGTTACGAATTGACCGGAAACAACACCTACCTCGAACACGCTCGAAAATGGGCTTTGTCGGGCCTGCCGTTCATTTACCAGTGGGGCCGTTATCCGATCATGGCCTACGCGACGCCGCCGGTTTATGGCGCCACCAACTGGCAACGCCCTTTGTGGATCGGCTACCCGGTGCAGTGGGTGGGCGGCGTGTACGCCTACGCCATCGCGAAACTCGCCGCCCATGATCACACCTTGGATTGGAATCAGATAGCGCGAGGAATCTTGATCACGGCCGAACAGATGCAATATCCTGACGGACCGTATGCGGGCCTGCTTCCCGATGCCTTTTCGCTTGAGTATCAGGAGCGCAGGCCGGCGAGAATCAATCCTTGCGCGTTGGTCAGCTTGCGGTTTGCGTTAGACCAAACACTCGACGCGCTCGCCGTCGCCGCCGATGGCGAACATCGTGTGGCGGCGCCATTTCCCCTGACGCTGAAGAACGGCTTCGCCCATATTCGCGCCGAACCGGGCGTCAACTACCAAATCATCGTGGACGGCAAGCGTGTCATTGATGTGAAATCGAAAGGCCACGATGCCGTTGCGCTGCAATAACGCGACCGTAGGGAATAAACGAAGGAGATGCGATATGAAACGCCCAACTTTGTGCATGTTGTTTTTTGTGATGATTGTCTCGATTCGCCAATTGGAGGCGGCCGCCGCCGACAGCCCCACGAATCCAGCGGCGCCCGCCACTCGGTTGTTCAATGGAAAAGACCTGACCGGCTGGAAGGCGGTGGGCGGCGCGCGGTGGCAAGTGAAAGACGGCGTCCTGATCGGTCGGCAGGGTCAAAATAACGAACCGGGGGATTTGCTCACGGAGAAGTCGTACAACGATTTCGAACTGAGTGTGACCTTCAAAGTCGAGTGGCCCGCGAACACGGGGGTCTGGTACCGCTACCAGTCGGCCCAACGAACGTACCAAGCCGACATCCTCGAATACAAGAAGCCGTTCGCGCTGACGGGCAGTCTTTATTGCCCGGGAAAACTGTTCTTGGCCGTCAATACCGACGCCGCGTTAGTCAACCGCGAGGGCTGGAACACTTTGCTGATCCGAGCCGTGGGCGACCGGCAAAACATTTTTCTCAACGGCAAAAAAGTTGCTGATGTGCGCGACGATACGTCCGACCATGGTCGCATCGGCTTTCAAGTTCACGCCGGTGCGCAATTCGCGAAAATGCGCGTGCTGATCAAGGCGGTAAGCATTCGCCAACTCTGAAAACCGCTTCGGGCCCGTAACCGTTCCCGCTGGCGCGGGAAATTGCGATAGCAATCCGTCCGACAGCGAATAACCGATATGCGGTTACGAAAAAGGGAAACGCAGAGCGACGGTCTTAATTTTGGTCAATAGCCGATTCAAAAAACATTTTTGAATTCCTTTCTGATCAGATGGTTATCGGCGGCGCCGTTGAATCGAGTTGTCTACCGGGCCGAGATAACAGGATTCTGTCCTCTGCGGCCCTCCGCGCCTTTGCGTTCTCCGCGTTAAAATCTTCACCCGAAAACCTTCGAACAATGTCTGGATTTCCGTCCAGGGCGCATGGAGTTGCGATAATCATCTGTCCGACAGTTCAAAACCCGTGAACGGTTAATCCGGGCCCGCGGCAACTGGAGCACGCGGCGGCTATTGATGGCGCAGCGCTTCGATGGGGTTCATCATCGCGGCGCGGCGCGCAGGATACACGCCAAACACCACCCCCGAACTGACGGAAATACCGAACGCCAGCAAAACCGACCACCAACTGGTTACGGTTTGAATTTCGGAAGTCATCGTGACAACCAAGGGAATCGCGACGCCTAAAACAATGCCGAGCATCCCGCCGACGGTGGAAAGCACCATCGTCTCGACTAGAAACTGCGCGATGATATGCTTCCGCCGAGCGCCGATGGCGCGGCGAATGCCAATTTCCCGCGTGCGTTCGGTTACCGTGGCGAGCATGATGTTCATGATGCCGATGCCGCCCACGAGCAACGATATTCCGGCGATCGAACCGAGCACCAAATTCCAAATTCGCTTTTCCCGCTCCGCGCGCTTGAGCAACTCCAAGGGAACCTGGATTTCAAAATCATTTCCTTCGGGGTGCGATCTTTCAAGCAGCTTGCGGGCCATGGCGGCGGTTTGGCTGACGAAGCGTTCGTCGTTCACCGCGAGCGTGATCTCGCTGAGTTGCGTGCGTTCGTAGTCGCGGCTGCCGGCGGCGATAATCACTTGCAATTCGCCAAAGCGACTGCGGGCGGCCGAGAGTGGAATGTAGAGGTCGTTGTTAAGATTGGCTTGCCCCACTTCGCCCGGCGTGGCGTTGCCGGAACTCTGGGGCGCGAGCACCCCCACCACCCGATAAGCGCCTTCGCCCAGCAGCAGCGTTTGACCGAGAGGGTCTTCAAACGTGAACAGCCGGCGAGCGGCGCCTTCACTCAATACGACCACGCTCGCGGTGGCGTCGAGATCGAGGTCGGTGAGAAAACGTCCTCGCTGAATATGGATATTCTTCACCTGCTTGAATTCGGGCGTGGTTCCCAAAATTCGCGCATTGGTGATCCGATGACGGCCGTGCTGCGCATTGCGACGGATCAACGAAATCGGCACCGAGAGTTTGATCGTCGAGGCAAGCGAGGTGGTGAGCACGTCGTAATCGGAGTGGAGGAGTCCGTACTCCAACACGCGGCTGACGCGTTGCCCGGTGTTTCCATCGGAGGCGGCGGAGTTATTGTCGTCGAGCCCGGGTTTGACGCTCCGCACGATAACGTTGCTGGCTCCCAATTGGCGAATTTGCTCCACCGCATGCTGTTTGGAGCCCTCGCCAATGGCCAGCATGGAAATCACGGAGGCCACGCCCAGAATAGTGCCCAGCATGGTCAGGAAACTGCGCAACTTATGCAGCAACAAATTCGTGACGCCGAGTTTGATCGTGGCCAGCCACATGGGCATCTCATGGAAAGGTAAGAAAGTGCGAACGGGCCGAAAGGTCAGCTTGCGGCGGCCGTTTCACCCCAGGCAATTTTCTTCGCCGGAGCTTTCACCGGCTGCCTAGGCGACGCCGAAGGTGAACGCGGAGCGACCGACGGAATCGGCCCCAGCGTTCGGGTGGAATCAGCAATAGAAGCTTCATCGGAAATCGACATAGGATTCAACACAACGCGTTCGCCGATATCAAGCCCGGCGGGAATTTCCACGAATTTCTCATCGGTTTGTCCGACTTCCACGCGGCGCCGTTCAATGTTTCCGCTGGCCTCGACGTAGCACCAATTCTCCCCCTCCGCTTGAACGACTGCTTGAATCGGAATCGCGATCACGTCGTGCAGCAAGTCGACATGGATATCGACCACGGCCGTCATACCGGGTTTGATCTGCGTTACCGCTTCGTCGATCTTGACGATTGTTTTGTAAACCTTGGTGTCGGAACTGCTCCAGCTACTCTGGTCGGGCAGCACCGCGACCGACTGCACCGAACCGTGGTAGCAAACATCGGCGCCGGCGTCGACGCGAATGGTGGTTGGCAAGCCGGTCGCGATTTGGTCCAGCACCGATTCGTGAACCGATGTCTTGACTTGCATGTGGGTCAGATTGGGCAGCGAAAGCAGATGCTGCCGCTGGCGAACCGCAACACCCTCGCGAATTTCACCATACCGAGAAACCGCATAGGCGACCATGCCGTCTTCGGGCGCATAGATTTTGCATTTCGCGAGTTGATCTTGATACCGGGCCAGCCGCTCCAGTTCTTTTTTCAACGATTTTTTCGCCGACTCCATGCCCGCCTTCGACTGCGCCAGCTTGGCTTCGTTGTTTCGAATCGCCTGCTGCAAGTTCCGCTCCATCGTATCCATGGCGCCGCCGAGCCGCAGCAACTCCATTTCGCGTTCGTAGGTTTCTTTTTTGTCAAGAGAAGAGAGTTGCGTGCGCAGGCGGTTCATTTTTGCCGCGTACTGGCTCTCGGCCTGAAGGAAGTCGAACCGGCTTCGCTCCAACTCGCTTTTTCCGGCGTATCCCAATTTGAAGAGCGACTCGATTCCCAGTTTTTGATTGCCCTTCAATTCCAGATTGGCCTGAGCAGCCAGAATTTCATTGTTGACATCGTCGATCGTGCGCTTGATCTGCTCGACTTCCAGTTGGTAGGTTCCGCTCTCTTTGTCGACGTACATCTTCAACTCCAACTCCGCCAACTTGACGCGAAGTTCGGCGTCGGCTTCGGACGTCTGATTTTGCGTGATTTGGTTTTCGTACTGGGCAAGGCTCTGAATTTCCAAAGCTTTGGCCCGCTCGGTATCGATGATTTGTCCGTCGACCCGTTCCTGGAGCGGCGAGGAATCAAGCTCAACGAGCAGATCGCCTTTCTTGACCGAAGCTCCGTTTTCAATCAGCCAGACGATCGGCGTGCCGTTGATGCTGTCGCGGCGCACGTCGTCGACTTCGCAAATCACTTCGATATTTTGTTGGCTCTCCAGATTGCCCCGCTCCGTGATCGTGATCGGCAGGTCCATCGCTTGCACCGAGTGAAAAATCAATTCTTCATTCGATACGCGACCGCCTCCGGCAAACAGACGATACCCGCCGAGTATCAGCAGGCTGAGCAACAATGTTCCGCCCAGCCAATAACGGCGGCGAGAGAACAAACGCATCGCGATATTCTCAGTCATGATGGAACTCATCTTTCGCTTAATTTTCCCATCCGACCCAGAACGCAAACAATCGCTCCGGTGAGGGGAGGAATCTGGCGACGGCAAAACGGGTGATGGTCGTGGGGTGGGAGCCGCGTAGGGTGAAGCGGCTTCAGGCAGGTTTATTCTGGTGGGGCGTTGCATCGTTGGCCGCCGCGCGGCCGACTTCTGCACACTAAACAGTACTTTAGCAATACCGGAATGAAAAATCCACCTCAAACTAACTTGCGAAACAGTCCTCGCGAGGGGTCGCGCCGGTTCTGAAGAGCGGTTCTGGCCAGCCGATTCGTTGCAGTTCACATTGACACCCAACCCCTGGGCCACGATACTTCCCCCCGCTGAATTCCGAGGGGCCGCGCTGCGCGCCTGCGTGTATCGACCTAATGCATCGGCTGGCCCTAGGCCGGACTGATGATAAAAAGGCGTTTGCTCAGCACATTACAGGGGACGCGGCAGATGGCACTTTCACACGAGCTGAAAATAACCGTGCGACGCCACAGTATAGAGAAGCCGATTTCTTGCTGGTTCTGCGCCATCTTTTTGCTGTTCACGCCGCTTTGCATCACCGCCGCCGAAGAGCACTCCAACCACGACCAGCACTCCAACCACGGTGATCGCCCAGCCGATGAAAGCCCTGCGGCCGAATTCATAGAGGCCGATACCGCCCCGGAAACTGTTCTTCCAGGATCGATTCTCAATAGTTCCGCATACCGGGCGCGGGCGATTCCGCCTTGGCGGCGGCCGCGTTTTCGTGTTTGGGCTGCTTCATCGCCGCTGCTGCATCCTCGCAAATGGATGAAAATCAAAGACCCCAACGATCGGCGGCGGCATCGCGGCAAGGGCTCGCCGCTACAAGGCACAAGTTGGCGGAACCGTCCTTATCATGTGGGTTGGTTCATGGGCGGGATCGTCGGCGACGCGCTGGTGAGCGGCTCGGTCGAGCAAGACGCCGGCCTCTTTGGCGGCTACCGCATCGGAAAAGACTTCTCTCACTATTTCGGCTATGAAGGCCGCTTCGCGTTCGCCAACCTGGGCCTTACCGGTCCTGGCGCGTTGACCGGCCCCAACACAGCGCGGAACTGGTACTGGGATGTCGAACTTCTCTATTACCCTTGGGGCGATTCCAAATGGCGTCCCTATGCAACAGTTGGGTTGGGAGTGGCCAATTTTCGTTTCACCGACGCGGCCCAACGCCGCTTCGACGACACCCTGATCCAACTGCCGGTGGGATTCGGCGTCAAATACCTCTTCCGCAAATGGCTCAGCCTGCGTGTCGATGTGCTCGACAACATCGCCCTGAGAGGCTCCGGGCTCGACACCATGCATAATTGGTCGGTCACGACCGGCGTCGAAGTGCGGTTTGGCGGCAGACGCCATAGCTACTTCCCCTGGAACCCCGGCAACGCACATTTTTGATGTTTTCCCGGTGGGGTTATTCATCAAGGCCGCATTCTGGCACAACCGTGACCGATTTCTGGGCGGCGTCGTTGGGAATCAAACACAAAAAACGCAGCACGCTCTGGCCAGGATTCTTGAACTGATGCACTTCATCGGGCGTTACCAACAGCACGTCGCCAGGACCGATCGGGTGCTCGACATCGCCCTCCACCGCCACGCCCGCCCCCTCCAAGACGTAAATCTCGTGTTCATAAGGATGCTTGTGTTTGGGCGTATGCCCGCCGGGCGCGACCTCGAACTGCCGCATGGCGAAATTCGGCGCACCTTTTTTTTCACCCAATAGCAGGCGGACGCGGCAGCCGGCGGCGCCTTCCATTTCGACGTTTTGTTGCTCGACGTTCTGGTCGTTTTCGATTTTCATGCAAGACCTCCAATGTCGGGAAAGCGGTAATGATCGAGAAAGCCGCCTGGTTAGGAAAGCGGCGGTTCGTCGGGCGCGTCGGCGGATGCTTCAATACTGGCGGCCAGCGAATTCGCGTCTCGCGCCCGTTTCTCCCAATACTCATCGGTGCCGATGGCGGCAAATGTCGCTACGGCCAGTAAACCCAGTTCAACAGCCAGCACGGCGGTTCCGTGTTCGTCGAACAGTCGGAAAAAGAGACCCGTCTGCGCTTCGCTCACTGCGACGCGGCCCGACTGGCGCAACGACACCACGAAATAGCAGCTCGCACTGATCGTGAAGAGAATGCCCACCGCCACCAGCATCGCGTAAAAAGGGTTACCGGTTTTTTTTTGTCTCGCCACGGTCGCGCTCCCGCCCATTTCTCAGCCAACCAGAAGGACGCGCTGAACACGCGCCAACGAGCGGCGATTATAACAAAATTGCGGCGATCGACGACGCGCCCCATGAAAACATCGCCAAATACATCGCCGAAAAAACCATGCCTGGTTGAATTTGCCGCCGAGAGCACAACCGCTTCGCGGTATTGGGGGAAACGCCGCTTTTTTCCCGAGGTTTTTTTCGCATTCGTTTGCTTGCGCCAGGGGTCGTCAACTATGATCAAATTCTGGTCGGGAGCGTTCGAGAAACGATTGTCTTACGGTCGCCTTTCGCTCCTTACGAAATAACTATCCTTAATATTTCTCGAATAATTTGAAAAGGGTTTTCACGTGCAAACACCGCATCAACTCAATCGCCGTTCATTCCTGGGAACATCGAGCGCGCTCGCCGGAGCGGCGGTGTTGGGTTCGACACTTTCGGCCGACGCCCATTGGACGCCCAAGCCGTTTAAGAAGTCGGTCAAAATCGGCATGGTGCGCGTCGAAGGTTCGCTGACCGATAAAATGAAGGTGCTCAAGGAGTTGGGCTACGACGGCATCGAACTGACCGCGCCCAACGGCCCCAGTGTTGAAGAAGTGGCCCGCGCCAAGGACGCCACCGGCTTGCCCGTGCATGGCGTGGTCGACTCGGTGCATTGGAAGCAGCGCCTTTCGGATCCCAACCCCGAAATTCGAGCAATGGGATTGAAAGCCTTGAAGCAGGCCTTGCGCGATTCCAAAGCCTACGGCGGCACAAGCGTGCTGCTCGTTCCGGCGAAGGTCACACCCGACGCGAATTACGAACAATGCTGGGAGCGCTCGGTTACTGAAATCAGGAAGGCCGTTCCGCTGGCGGAGGAGTTGGGCGTTCACATTCTGATGGAAAACGTGTGGAACGATTTTCTCACCGATCCCAAGGAAACCGCCCGCTACATTGACGAATTCGATTCAAAAATGGTCGGCGCCTATTTCGATGTCGGCAACGCGGTTCGATATTCGCCGCCCCACACCTGGATTCCCATCCTGGGAAAACGCATCATCAAACTCGACATCAAGGAGTACGACCTCACCAAGGGAAAAGCCGAAGGTTTGGGCAAGGGCTTCCGGGTGAAACTGCTCGAAGGCGAATGCCAATGGCCCAAGGTAATCGCGGCGCTCCGACAAATTGGCTACGAAGGCTGGGGCACCGCCGAAATTCCCGGCGGCGGCCGAGAACGATTGCAAGAAATCGCCCAAAGGATGGATCGGATCTTCGCCAGTTAAGGAGTCCGGTCTGAAACAAGTTCCCGGTGGTGGCTCGAAAAAGCCCGGCATTTTGAAAATGCCGGGCTTTTAATTCGGTAGGTAAACTCGGTTCTGTTCCCAAGACGCGTTCGAACAAGGAGCGTCGCCTTGCGCTCCGCGAAAGAACGCTGCTTTCGCGGAGCGAAAGGCGACTATAAGACATAGTATTTCTCGAACGCTTCCAGGGGGTGCGGAAAGAGGAACGTTTTTTGGGACGTTTTTTTTCAGCGCTTGGCGTCGCCTGAAGCGTTGTCTGGCGACGGCGTTTCCAACGTCGACATGAAGTGGTCGAATTCGCGTTTGATGCGGAGCAACTGCGGCCGCAGGCCGGTCAGCGGAAAGTGGCTATAGCGATACACCGGGCAAAGCGCTGTTTGCAGGCGTCTTTTGCATTCCAACGAGCCCACGCCCATATCGTAGCGGCGGTCGTGGCGGGCGAAACTATCTTGAATCACGAGCGCGTAGAGAAGGTTTCCGGCGCCATCCCGGGCGAATTCGGCGTCGTAACCGATGCGCAGCCCCAAGATATTGCCCTGCTGGCAATAATTATAGGCGAAGGCGGCCGGTTGGCCATCGACCAGCAGCAGATTCAAATCGAGCGACCCAGCGCGGACCGCCGCCAGGTGCGTGTCTCGGATATACGGCTCAATCGAAGGATGCGAAATGGTCGTGCCCGTTTGGGAAGAACCCTGCCAACTTTTTTCCGCGATATTCAAACACGACTGGTACAAATCCCAGCGCGGGTCATCGTCGTGTTTTTCCGACCCCAATGGCCGGTAACGCAGATGCTCCACTTCCCCGCGTTTTTCCAATTTTCGGCGCCAGCGTTTGAAATTATTCCGCCACTTCCCGCTTCGGCTGGCGAGGTATTGGTCCCATGTGTTCAGGGAGTTCGCGCCTTGAAGGTCGATCACGGCGGTGTGATCCATTAGCGTTTGGCAGCCGGGCAGGCCGTTGGTTTTCATGGCGTGCGCTGTCTGTTCGCAGGACGTTCCCGCGCCGCCAACCCAACGCAGTTCGAGCACGTCCCAATCTTTGATCGATACGTGGATATACGCCAAGGCGGCGTTCAAGGTCTCGGCGGGGCGGGGACCGATGGGGCCATAGAAGGAGCCCCAGTAGTCGAGCGGGTAAGTCAGGAAGCGAAACGATCCGGCCCTGGTTTTTTCTTTTCTCACGACTAGCGGTACAATGCCCACCGGCTCATCGTGATCGAGTACGAGCAGAATTCGCAGCTTTTGCCCGGCGCCGTAATGTTTCCAATAGACCTCCAGCCATTCCAACGACTGCATGAACGTCGCCCCCTCGGTTTGAGAAAGCAGCGCCGCCCATTCCGGGCGGATTTTTTCAGCGGACGCTAGGTCGTTTATTTCACACACGAACAGCATGGCGTTTACAGCGTGTTTCAGAGGTGAGGCGTCGCGGAAGTGCGATCGAACGATGCCGCCGATCCCACCACGATTTCAATCTCACCGATCTCGGCGAACCAGTATTTCAGTAGCGTGCGAATAAAAATCACGACGCCGATCATCTCCATGAATTCTTCGAGTGAAACGATCATCGCGTAGGTGAAGTTTTCCTCGCCGTGAAGATCGGCCTGCAAGCCGCTAGCCATTTCCACGCAAATGGCGCCGCCCACGAACGTGGCGGCGGCCAGCAAACAACCGTTGCGCGTGCGGCGGGGAAGGTGCAGCAGGAAACGCAGAAACGCCAACCCAACCACCACCACGAAGCCGGCGCCCAGCAGCACCCAGGGGTAATACAAAACGCCCCGGGCGTCGAACGCCCGACGCATCGGCGCGATGGGGTACTCGTGAATCATGGCCACTTCGTCGAGTGAAAGCAGCAGAAATAAAACGGAGAGCGCACACCAGTGCCAGCGAAACCGGTCGTGGCGAATGACTTTTACCGTGGCAATCAGCGCCAACAGACTCGCCGCGAAACACAAGGCGAACGACGACCACCATGTCGGAACGTTCGATTCGTAGTCGACGTAGAACACGGGCACGAATCCCTTGAGGGTGTCGTTGCCGAGATAGTATTTCGCGAATTGCCCCGCCAAACTCAGGCAGGTGAGCAGCAACACGGCAAGGAGCAAAAACCGGCCGATGCGTTTACCAGCGGTAGGGGTTATGTTGATTTTCATGGCGGCAAACATCCAGCGCCGGCGGTCGGGCGCGTGCTTGGAAACGGCGGGTGGTCGTCACAAGCGTAGCTTGCCGTGGAGCAGGGGCGTGACACTTGACGGGCAAAGCCGCCAATCGCTCGCCATGGGAACGCGAAAAAACGGCGTTACCGCGCAGACGGGAATGACGACAGTAATTTCCGGGGCGATGCTGATAGCCGCCTTTCACTCCGCCAAAGGCGACGCTCATTGCGCGTACGGTTCTTATACTGCACGCGGCTGGCAATGGCTCGTTTAACGGCAAGCCGAAGGCGACTGCGTTTTCTGTTCTGTCCGAACGCGTGGGCTCAAAACACAGCCGCCTT
>QIKY01000097.1 GCA_003233175.1 Planctomycetaceae bacterium
GGTTTATCCCGCAAACGGTTGATAACATCACCCGTTACTCCATGGGCGTTCGCAACGACCAGCGGTCGGTCACACTGCCCTAATTCGGCATCGCCAACGTAATGACCCTTTCAGGGAGATGCTCGCAAGCCGGGCGTCTCCCTGTTTTTTTACCTCAATCTGGTTTCATACCGTCAACATGGCGGCGAGACGTTCATTCCCAATGACTTTTCTCCTTTCCAGCCATAGCGTATTCACCGCACCTTTTTTTGTTGCAGCGCTGTTCTACGCCGGCTGCAACGGTTCGGCTTCTCAACCGCCCGTGGCGAAAGCGCCAGATGCGGAAGTGAAAGCGCCGGCGCCCTTTGTGTTTTCTCCCGTTGCGCCAAAGCCCAGTCGGGCCACGGCGCCGGTCGCCACGATTCATTTCTTGGAGGTGGGTGTCGAGCATACCTACGAGAACGGCGAGCAGCGAGAATCGATCATGTCGAAACGCTCGGCGGCGGCGGCTGAAAGACTGAGCGAACGAGTGAGAAAGTCCCGATAAAAGGGGGCGTCTTCCGGCAATAAGGACCGCTCGCGAAATTAGTGACGACTTGGTGGTTTTGAATTGTTAAACTCATTGCCGTGTAACGGCGTGGTTGTTCCTCTGAGTGCCCATTAAAATCATTGCGAAACCATTCGGCGCACCGTCTTTCTTCGCGTCTTCGCGTGCGCTCTTTTTCTCACGCGAAGGCGCGAAGAATTGGCAGTCCAAAAACGGTAGCGGATTGCTCCGCACAGGGGCCGGAAATGCAACCGTAAATTCCCGGCCGACGCTACGAACCGTTCGGGAATGTAGTATCGTCCCGGGAATTAGCCAAGTCATTTGTCAATAGTTAATGGTCATTTGTCATTGGCCATCGGTTTGCCTCGCATCCTTGTTTCTCCTTCTTCAATGAAAAATGACAAATAATGACTATTGATAAATTCGGCTCTTCCTGGCCCATGAAAACCAGTCAATTATTTCTCGAACGGTACTTAGCCCATACCGCGGCTGAGCGAGAAAATCGGCAGCATGAGCCCTAGCCCGATGCCGCCCACAATCACTCCCATGGCGGTAATCATGAGCGGTTCGATTAAGCTGGTGGCCGTTTTGAGCGACGTTTCCACTTCGGAGTCGTAATAATTGCTGACCTTGTAAAGCACTTTGTCGAGTTGCCCGGTTTCCTCGCCCGCTGAAATCATCTGCACCAACGTACGAGGAAAGAGCGGGTCGTCCAGGAGCGAAGTTGCAATCCTTTCGCCTCGGGTGACTGCGTCCAGCACGCGCAGCCAGGATTCTTGGTAGAAAATGTTTCCCGCCACATCGGCTGAAAGCTGGATGCTGTCGAGCATGGAAACGCCGCTGGCAACCATGGCGCCCAGTGTGCGAATGCTCCGGCTGAGGGCGATTTTACGAAACAAGGTTCCCACGAGCGGCGTATTCAACTTGCACCAGTCAAGCGTTTTGCGGCCAGTCGCGGTGCGTCGGCCCAGCAGGTAGGTGGCGGAAATCGTGATGACCAGCGCTAACCAGGCGGCCCAATAGTCAAGAATCAGGTGCGAGACGCCAATGATTATTACTGTTGGCGTGGGCAGCGTGATGCCCTTGCGTTCAAAAATCGGCGTGAACTTGGGCAGCACGTAAGTCAGGAGAAAAATCGTCACGCCGGTGGCCAAAACCAACATCACGGTCGGATACGCCATGGCGGCGCGAACTTTCGACCGCATCTCGGTTTCCTTGCGGAGGTAGGTCGCGATGCGGTCCAACATTTCGGCCAGCGCCCCGGTTTGTTCACTGGCGCGAATCAAGGAGATGTAGGTTTGATCAAAATGTTTGGGATGCTTGGCCAGGGCGGCTGAAAAGTCTTCACCGCTTTCGACCGCGCCTTTGATATTGAGCAGCACAGCCCGCAGCGAGGGGTTCTCCGCCTGTTCGGCAATGCCTTCGATCGCCACCGAGAGCGTGATTCCGGTGTCGGTCATGATGGCCAGTTGGCTGGTGACGTAGACAATTTCAAGTTTTGATATGCGGCGAGGGAAGAGCCCTTCGGAATCGTCGCCGTCTTCGAGCGACACCACCGTGAAACCATCGCGGCGAAGTTTTTGCCGCGCCTCTTCCTCGCCAACGGCCTCCAACCGACCTTCATGGACGTTTCCCAGGGTATCGCGCGCGGTGTATGCAAATGTCATGAGGAATTCTCCGCCGTTTCAGCCAGACTGCCCGAAATATGGAACACCTCTTCGATCGTCGTGATTCCTTCGCGCACCTTGCGGAAGCCGTCGTGCCGCAGGTTAATCATGCCGCCATCGGCGGCGATGCGTCGCAAGTCGGTGATGCTTTTTCCTTGCACGATCGCCTCGCGCAATGTTTCGTCGATTACGAGCAGTTCATGCACGCCGATGCGTCCTTGAAAGCCCGTGTTTCGGCAATGACGGCAGCCCAAGCCGCGGTAAAACTTTTCGATTTTGTGGCCGAACCGATCAATCGCGCGGCGCAAGGTTCTGGGCAACTCGTATTCTTCGGTGCATTTAGGACAGATCCGCCGCACCAATCGCTGGGCCAGCACCATGTTGAGCGACGCCGCCAGCAAGTAGGGCTCCACGCCCATGTTCACCAACCGCGTGACGGCCGAAGTGGCGTCGTTGGTGTGTAGCGTGCTGAACACCAAATGGCCGGTGAGGGCGGCTTGAATCGCGGTGCGGGCGGTTTCTTCATCGCGAATTTCGCCCACCATGATTACGTCGGGGTCTTGCCGCATGAGCGTGCGCAGGGCTTTGGAAAATGTCAGCCCGACGCGCGGCGCCACTTGAAACTGATTGATCAACGGCAACCGATATTCAATCGGGTCTTCCACCGTGCAGATATTGTTCTCCATCGACGAAATTTCATTCAACGCCGCGTAGAGCGTGGTCGACTTGCCGCTTCCGGTCGGACCGGTCACGAGCACGATGCCATTGGGCGCCTTGATATTCTGCTGGAACCCGGAGAGTACGTCTTCGGCGAAGCCCAACTCTCGCAACACGAGCGTGACGTTGCGAGTATCGAGCACGCGAATTACGGTTTTCTCGCCCCGGCTGCCGGGAAAGGTGCTCACGCGCAGGTCGATCTTGCCGTTGTCGAGCATCACATGCACTCGGCCATCTTGCGGTAGCCGCCGTTCGCTGATATCCATTGCGGCCATGATTTTTATGCGGCTGGTCACGGCGCCGAGTAAATGCTTGGGCACATCGAGCGACTTATAAAGTTTGCCATCAATCCGATAGCGAATTCGAAGACACCTCTCGGTGGGTTCGATATGAATATCGCTGGCGCCTTCCTTGACGGCGTTATAGATAATGTAGTTGACGAGTCGGATGACCGGCGATTGCCCGGCGATTTCCTCGATATCGCCGATGTCGTCGATGGCCTCCTCGATCAGCGTGACTTCCGCCTGCTCGGAGTCTTCGATGATGTCGTCGATGACAAAGACTTTGGAGTCGGGCAGCGTCGTGATGGTTCGCCGGATGTCTTTGCTGGCGGCCGCCACGACTTGAATCTCGCATCCGGCGAGCGTTTTCAATTCTTCGATGAGAAACAGATTCGCCGGTTCTGAAACGGCGATCGTGAGCGCGCCTTTCACGCAAAACAGCGGCAGCACGAGGTGTTTTTCGATATAGTCGCGGGGCAGAATGCCGACGACTTTCGGGTCGTAGAAGCGCGAGTCGATCTTGGCGTAGGGAACCCCGTACTCGATCGCCAGACACTCAACCACTTGGTCTTCGGTGCAAAAATGATGCTGCACCAACACCTCGCCGAGCAGGCGTAGTTTATCGCCCTCGCGCTGTGTGTTGAGCGCCTCTTCCAACGCTTCGAGCGTCAGATAGCCGCGTTCAATAAGAACATTGCCCAGGCGTTTGGGGGCTTGCGCCAAAATAGTCATGTCAGGCGTAACTCTTCACCGCATCGAGCACGCTGTCGAACACTTCGAACTGCTGGTCGAGTCGGGTGATCTCGAGTATTTTTCGGTTGACCGTGTTGGTGGTCGTGATTCTCAGGTCGCCGTTTTGTTCACGGAGTTTTTCTTGTGCATCGATCAAAGCCTCCAACCCCGCGCTCGCGATCAGTTCCGTGCGGTCCAGGTCGACCACCACTTGCCGTTGCGATTGGGACGTCAAGAGCTTGACCAGCATTTCCGACTGGTCTTCACCGACCTCCTCCGGCGTATGCACGACGACCACGTCGCCAAATATTTCCTTGGGAAGTTTCATGACAATCTCTCAGACGCGTTTTGTTTTTGCGCTTCGTTCAGTTAGAAGGGGCCGACCGCGGTGAACCGTTGGTAGGCGCCGGTGGCCAACACTTGTTCCGCACATTTCAGCAGTTCGCGAGGGCTAAACGGTTTCGGCAGCACCGCCGAGATTCCGTACTCGGCCTTCACTTTGTCTTTCGGGATTTCAAACCCCTTGGCCGAAAGCATGATCACGGGCAAATCGTGCAACTCGGGATCTTGATGAATACGCAAGGCGAGTTGCATGCCGTCGAGCACCGGCATTTGGTAGTCGGTGATCACGATATCGGGCCGCTTCTCTTGGATCAGCGTCCAGGCTTCCTCGCCCTCCGACGCACATCGCACTTCGTAACCCGAACGAGCGAATTTGAATTCAGCCGCCCGGAGAATATGCACTTCGTCGTCGCACAGAACGATTGATTTCGTGATTTCGCTGGTCATCTCAAAACTCCCCGCAATTCCAGGAACAGGTTTCACGCCCGAGGCTATATTTTTCCAGACTCCACGTTCGGCAGACGAATTCGGAACGTGCTCCCCTTGCCTAACTCACTTTCCACTTCAATACAGCCGCCGTGGACGTCTTCCACGATGTGTTTCGCCAAGGGCAATCCCAAACCTGTTCCCTTGGCCATGCCTTGCTGTTGTTTGACGCGATAAAATTTCTGGAACACGTTTTTGCTGTCTTGGGGAGAAAGGCCGACGCCCGTATCTTCCACCTCAAACACGCATGAAGAGTCGGACATACGGCTACGCAGCACGACGGCGCCTGCATCGGGCGTGTATTTCACGGCGTTGGAAAGCAGATTGATCGCGGCTTGGAGGAGCATGTCGCGATCGGCGAACACGCCCAGATACAAAGGACTAAGCTCGCGTTTCAGGCGTATCGACTTCCGCTCCGCCGCCGGGAATACAATTCCGAAAGCCTCTTCGAGAATCTCGTTGAGCGACTGGTCGGTTTTACTGACTTTCACCACGCCCGCCTCGATGCGGGCGATATTGAGCAAATTATCGATCAACCTTTGCAGTCGGTCGGCCTGGCCGTCGATGACGTCTAGGAATTCATCGCGCGTTTGTTCGTCGTCGGGTTCGATGTCGGCCAACAATTCCACATAGGCTTTGATACTGGTGAGCGGCGTTTTCATTTCGTGGCTAACCGCCGACACAAACTCCGCATTGCGTTGCTGCATCGCTTTCTGGACGCTGATATCTCGCAGCACCGCGACGGCGCCCGAATCGGCGCTGTCTTTCTCGCCAGCAGCCCGACAAGTGACCCGGTACCAATGCTTTTCACCGGCGGCGTCCGGCAGTTCCAACTCGCCAGTGCGCTGGGCGGTCGACCGGTGTTGCAGCGTCTCACTGAGCAGACCGACCAACTGCTCGCAGCGGATCAAACTTCGCGCGGCCTTGGAGTCGGCGGCGTCGATATCAAAACCAAACAGTTGCTCCGCATTCGCGTTGGCCAAAACCAAGTCGCCATATTGGTTGACCGCCACAACGGGGTCGTCAAGATTGGAAATAATTTCCGTGATCTGCCCGTGCTCCGTTTCCATGTTCCGCGCACGCACTTCGGCCTTGGCGCGGAACTGTTCGGCTTCCAGCAGGCGTTCGCTGTTCGTTTTCACGTAGTGCTTGGCTCGCGACACGACGCCTTTCCATTGCGAGCCCCTGGTGCGGCGTTCGTCGAGCGGTGAGGCCATGGCGCCGGAAATTTCCTGTTCCGCTTGTAGAAGGCGGTCCAGCGTTCGGCGAACCGCCCGCTCCGTCGCCCGACGATACTGTTCCACCACGATTACCGTCGTGGCGCATATCGCCGGCAAGACAACCACCACCGACATTCGCACCCAACCAGGACACTCCTCAACCACAAGGCTTAACACCCAGGCAGTAGTTACCGCGACAGACGCGCTAATAGCAATCGATAACCAAGATACTTCGCGCATGCGACCAGCCGATACGGGGAGGCGATTTCCAACAAAGACATTCGTGGTCTTCCGATAAAGAGTAGGTCAGTGTGGGGGTGTTGTCCAAAACACTCGCGTTGGCCCGCAGCGGCGCGCCGATATCACGGCTCGAAGCGATTCGCGCGGTTATACCGTTTGGAGCCGGCTCGAAACCTCATTGCCAGCATAAAAGCCAGGCATGTTTGCCAATTTGAGGGTGTGAGTCCCTTATCCAACTAGACGGAGGTGAAGGATTAGCGAAGCGCAAGGGCGTCGTCGCGAGGCGGCGGAGGGCTGAAGGAAGCGTGGAGCAAAGTCGCGGCCTGACGGGCAGGAATCGGATAGTAGGCAGTGTTGGTGGGACGAACCGACATGACACGGCGAACTCCTCCTGCCCTCGAAAGCCAATGCCATCTATTCGCCTGCATTGCGAGGCCCTGTTTTTCATGTCACACAAAGTTTTGGCGAGCCCCTTTGTCGAGCCCGAACCGCGGCGGGCATAAGACGCCCACCTTCCAGAACGACCCGTTACAATCACTGAAGGACCCATATTTTCAAACCGTTTCGGCCAAAGGAACACGCCATCGAACCCGATCGTGTTAAAATTCCTGAACAACCTCCGACATTGCCTCTTCCAACCACGCCACCCTTTGTAAGGCTTCGACCGATGCGTCCCGAACTTTCTGATTTTCTCGCTGAACATGGAAATCTGACCCGTCGTTACTTCCTGCGTTGCGGCGCCACGGTGGCCGCGATAGGCGCCTTGCCGCTGTTTGCCCAAGCAAAAGAAGGCGACCCGGCGCTGCAAAAAGCGATCGACGCCCTCGAAACCTGGTTGACGAAACAAGATGATTTCGGCGACGTTTCGCGGGGCAATCCTAAACCACATACGCTCGACGAAGCCAAACGCAAGGAAGTCGGTCTCACGCGAGATACCTGGAAGCTCGAAGTTCGCTCCGATCCTGAAAACAAAACGCGGTTACACAATCCGCTGACAAAAGAAAAAAACACGGCCTTTACTTTCAACGACCTGCTCAAGCTGGCCGAAAAACATGTCGTTCGCTTTCCCAAGGTAATGACCTGCTTGAACATGGGCGCCCCGCTGGGCAACGGTATTTGGGAAGGCGTGCCGCTGCGAGAAGTGCTCTGGCTCACGCAGCCCAGTCGCGATCTGCGACGCGTGTTTTATTACGGCTATCACAACCACGACCCAACGCAAATGTTTCGCAGTTCGCTGCCGGTGGGACGCGTGCTGGAAGACCTAAACGGCCTGCCGCCTGTTATCCTTTGCTACAAACTCAACGGCCATTGGCTAACGCCCCAACGCGGCGGACCGGTGCGCATCGTCGTGCCGGAAGCGTATGGATTCAAAAGCATCAAGTGGTTGTCGCATCTGTTTCTCTCGAACATGTGGCGGGCGAACGACACGTACGGCGAGAAGAACAACGATGTCGACAGTCTGTTGAAAACGTTTTGCGAAACGCTGTCCGTTCCCAGCAAGCTCAAGCCCGGCCAGCCGATTGCCGTCACCGGCTACGCGCAAGTTGGCGTTGCGGGTTTGAAAAAGGTTCAGGTCTGGATACAAAACGATAATGAAACGTTGCCCGGCGGCGACAAATACTTCACCCGCGCGCCCTGGCGCGACGCCAAAACTCTCCCGCCGCCGAAGCATTGGGGCGGCGGCCTTCCCGATGATCAAATTCCTGTTCCGACTCAAGGCTTCAACCCCCAAACCGGCCAGCCGACCACCTGGCCGCTGCGGTTGTCGGTAGCGCATTGGGCGGTGCTGCTTCCCGGCTTACCCGCCGGCAAATACACTTTGCGTTGCCGCACGATCGACGCCAACGGCATTGCGCAACCACTGCCGCGTCCATTTCGCAAATCGGGCCGGGCGGCGATCCAACAAGTGGGTTTGGCCGTTGAAGCTTGAGCGGCCGTTGGTGCGGCGCCTTTCGGCTGATGCCACGTTCAAAGAGCGAAACGCAGGGGTGCTTGTGGACTGTCACCAGTGCGAATTCAGTTTGATACCGAGCCACGACCATTTGCATTCTTGATGGAAGCCGCCTGGAACCAGTAGGATGAAAGCAAACCACCTCATCGCAAGAAATCAAACCTTACCATGACCGACGCAATCAGCAGTTGCCAAACGTTCATCGTTTGCCTGACGAGACTTTTGAGCAACCACTCCAATGATGCCTCAAAATGCACTGGCAAAAGCCAGTGGCACACAAGACACATCATAAATATGACAGCGGCTTAGGCCACGTATCTTGTGGGCGGTGCGGAAGCAAGTTCACCACGAAGCATGGAATTCGACGATCTCTCCCATCGCGTGATCGGCGAACTGAAGAGCGTCGGGATAGAGGACTGCGCGGTCATCACGAAGACCGTCTCGCAACACAGCCGCCGGCAGCCGACGTTTTTAACAAACCAAGTCCAGCCGATCGCGCCACGCCCGCAGCGCCGTATACGCATGAACACACAAACCACGAGATGCGAACGCCCCGCCGAATGGTATACTGGCGGCGTGTCGCGTTTTTGATGCGGCGGCTACGTTTTACTGGCCAGCCGCCTTTTTTATCGGCGCCGATTTTCATTCGATTCAATCACTCCAGTGAAATTTCACCCATGAAATTACGATTCATCATGTTATTGCTCCTCGCGGGCGTGCTTTCGTCGTCTTCCGAGGCTGCTGAAAAACCGTTCACATTAAATGTTTGGCCCGGCAAGGCGCCCGGCGAACAGGGCGACATCGGCGAGGAAAAAGTATTGCCGCAGCGGAAAGGGGCCAAAAACGTTGAACGCCTGACGAACGTATCGCAGCCGACGATTACGGTGTTTCGTCCCGCGAAAGAAAAAAATACCGGCGCGGCGGTCCTGATATGTCCGGGCGGCGGCTACCAGATTTTGGCTTGGGATTTGGAGGGGACGGAGGTCGCCCAATGGTTGAACACGATCGGCGTAACGGCCGTTGTTTTGAAATATCGTGTGCCGCGTCGGGCGAATCTTGAGAAACATGCAGCGCCGTTGCAAGACGCCCAACGCGCGATGCGTTTGCTCAGGCAACACGCTCAGGAGTGGGAGGTTGATCCGGCGAGGATCGGCATATTGGGTTTTTCCGCCGGCGGGCATTTATCGGCCACAATGGCAACGAATTTCGACCAACGCCGTTACGACCGGCTCGACGCGATTGACGATCTCGATTGCCGGCCCGACTTCGCAGTGCTGATTTATCCGGCGTATTTAGTCGCCGGCGGCCACTTGGCGGCGGAAATTCGCGTCGGCCCCAAAACGCCGCCCGCATTTTTGGTCCATGCCGACAACGACCCACTCGGCTCGGAGAGCAGCGTCGCGATGTATTCGGCGTTAAAGAAGGCGGGCGTCTCGGCCGAACTGCACATTTACGCCAGCGGCGGCCATGGTTTTGGGCTGCGTCCTTCCGAGCATCCGGCTTCCACGTGGCCCCGCCGCTGCGAAGAATGGCTGAAGAGCCGAGGTCTGCTCAATAAGCCGTGAGCGCGGACGGGTTGAGAAAAACAACTGCGTCCACTTCAAATGCGCTCTGAACACTCATCGTCAAGCAATACTTCGCTGACCGAGCGATCGATGGCGTTGCAGATTTGTTCAAGATTTAAATGGTCTTCGTGAATGCCAAACGGCTCTTCCACGTATCGGGCGATCAGTTCGGCGGCGATCACCAGATACGCAGCCAGAACAGTTAGCGGGATGGTCCAGACGCCGAATTCGTCGGCCAATCCCCACGGCAACACAATCAGATAGACGCCAATACACTGCCAGGTGATCAGTCGCCAAGAGATCGGCATCATGGTCAGCTTGATGCGTTCGCAGCCGCCACACACTTCGAGCAGCTCCCTCGCTTCGGCGTCGAGCACCCAAAGCTGCTGGTCGGATAAAACGCCGGCCGCTCGCCAGACGTGAAAGCGAGCGTACAATTTCCTCGCCAGATAGCTGGGTAAGTGAGCGGGCGCGGCTTTGTCATCTTCGAAACCAGGGAGTCGGGAGAGGGCGGGGGCGTCGCGAAGATGATCTTTCAATCCCTGACAAAATGCGACAACAATATTGCGCACCCGCTGTCGGTCTTCTCGATTTGGTTGTTCCATTTCGCGAATTTTGACCGCCAGATTGCGACTAACATTCACCAGCTTTCCCCATAACGTGCGCGCCTCCCACCAGCGTTCATACGCCCGGTTGACGCGAAAAGCGATCAGCAACGCCATGGCGAACGAGAGTACGGCGTCGAGCGCCAGCGGAATGTCGGGCACATACGCAAACGGCGGATACGACTTCAGCAGCGCCAAACAACCGTACGCTCCAACCGCCATCGCACACAACCAGACCCGCACCAGCGGAACCGTGAAACCAACGCGTTGCGGCATAACCTGACGACCTTGGAAGTGTGCGTGTTAAAGAAATCAAGCTCGGTCGAACAGCCTAGCGGCGACGAGCCTTCGGTTCGCCGTTCAACGAGCCATTGTGATCCGTGTGAAGTATAAAACAGTTGGCCTAATTCTCTTGGAGGAGCCGGGAAAAATCTCGCCAGGCGACGACTCGCAACACGCCGTACAATAGCGAGATTGGAATTGCATACGCAAGGGCCGCGCCGGTGGCGCCGTAATAATAGCTGAGCGGAAAACAGAGAGCGAGGCTGAACACGACGCTTGTGGTCATCGCGGTGAGTACGAACCGGCTCCGGTCTGTGAAATGAAGGTAGGTCGGCGCCAGGGAGAATTGGGTGCTGATCGACGCTCCCACCGCAACAATACAGAGCGCCGGGTGCGCCGAGATGAACTCCGGTCCGAAGATCGCCAGGATGGAGCGTCCTAAGAAAAAGATGAGCAACAGAAAGGCGATCGTCATCGGCCCAATCAGTAAAAAACGGCGTTTGGCCGTGGCGTGCAGCGCGTGGAAGTCGCGACTGGCCAGCAATTCGGAAATTTGGGGGGAATAGAGGCGATTGGTCGCGGTGGCGAGAAGCACGACAAACGTCCCGGTTTGGAACGCCAACGCATACGCCGAAACAACCGACTGGTTAGGATGATTCAACTCCAAAATAATGATTCCGGTCTGCGCGAACATCGTCAGAATAATACCGCTGGCCGCCAGCGGCCAAGCGCCGAGCAACCATGATTTCGTTTGATAGGTTGGCATGGCCCGCCAAACGGAAGCTGGCGTTTGGCGTTTGAACAAGGCTAGCAGTGCGGCGAACGCAATGAGCCACGCGGCGCCATAACAGAGCACCGCTGAAACAGCGTCGCCGGGCGCGGGAGAAACCCAAACGAGGGCGTTTAAGGTGAGCAATACCAGCGGAAAGAGCAGCCGATAAATCGCGACGGCTTTGACTTGTCCGCCATAAGATGTCACGACCTCCAGCACGAACTGAAAAAGAGCAATCACGGGCAAGTACAAAGCCGCGATCACGATCGCGATATGATAATCGCTCCCGCGCCAGGCCAATATGCCTTCCAAGGCGATGCCGAGGAAAATAAGCAACACCACGCAAAGAGTAAGAATCAACCGTTGCGAAAACAGCAGGAAGCCCCGCGACCGCGACCAATCTTTCGCGTAGCGCAACGTCGGCAGGCTCCGCAAGGCGTATTTTTCAAGCCCCAGCGTGGCGATGGCCGCCAAGAGCAGAACCGTCGACACAGCGACGTTGTAGTCATCGAATTCGCGAATGCTGAGCGTTCGCGCCAACAAGATGCTGGTGAGGTAAAACAACAGAAAATTCGCCAACGAGAGGCCACATAGCACTAGCGCTTGGAATTGCTCTCGCTGCATCGATCGTTCGCTTTTCCTGCACGCGTTCGGTTTGCCGGCGGGGTCTCTGGACGATCGAGAGTTCTAATACCTTCTAACACAACTTGGTGGGTCAGCATTAAACTCCGTGTTTGAAACGCCAAACAGGGGTTATGTTAGGGGCTCTAAAGATTTTCACCGCGGTAGAACACCGTTTCCTGCAACCAATGGCGGGACACAAATGTTTTTCGCTGCTGGATTCGTCCCGGCAGCACCTCGTAAGCGAGCTTATGCGGATCGAGGTTTGAAGGCAAGGCGTGCCGCAAGACAATCGTTCCCGCGCGCGCCACGACGCGTCGAATCTCGCGGAGGGCCTGCTCCCGCAACGGGGTTCTCTCGACGATCACACAGGCAACGCTACCGTCTGGCAGCGGGATATCTTCGGCCCGCCCCAAGATGAGACGCGGAATGGGCTTTCCTCGATCGAGCCCGCGCGTTTTGCACGTACTAGGATTCAAGTTCCAGGCTTCGGCGTAACGCCCTTCGCCGCCAATGTCTAACATCAGTAGCGGCGAATCTATCGAACACAGGGCCGCTTCCACTAATTTTCGTTTCACGTTTTGCATGTGTTTTTTAATCCCGGTTATTCATGAAGCCGGATTATTCATGAAGATCGTCACGCGGTATTGTAAGTCGTGTCGAACGGAAGTTCCATGATTTGAGACGATAGTATACTGTTCCCGTAATGGTAGTAGCTATTGGCCGGTGGTGTTCGTTGCGCTCGACCACCGGCAAATGGCTGGCAAGCCTCTGGCTCGATGGGAATTTCATAACGCCATTGCACGGAACATATCTTGGGCAAGTCCCAAATGCGGGTCGGCGTCGAGGAGGCCAGATATCTGAAGAAGCGCACGAGATCGCTGATTGTTTCTGGCAGACAACAATTCGACCAGAAGTGGGCGTTTTTTTGCCAGTTGCCGCGAATTGGTCGGCGAAACATGTTTTGCGTCGGCGGGGTGATGGCGCACAAGTTGACCAATTTCCGCATTTGTCGTTGGTTCGGGTTTGCCGATTTGAAGGGGCTTGGCGGAAACAGGGCGCCGATTTCGCTTTCCTTGCTAGAGAAGAGAATTGTTCGCGTCAGGCAACAAGATCGATTTTTCCTGCGTGCGCCTCCGCGAATCGTGACTATGAAAGTGTGGAAAAATGACTTACCGGTTCAGAAACCCGGCTTTTTCAAAAAGCCGGGCTGCTTGGACGCTCATTCGGGAGATGGTCGTTCCACACTACTTTCAATGAGGAACAGGAACAGAGAGCATGTTAACTAAAACTGAATCGCAGAGGCCAAACCTTGACACGACTGCGGGGCTGCGGCTCCGCTCTGAAACTCGCACGCTACCCCCATCGAGTGGGTTGGCAACTCCCCCTGACGCGAGCCCCCTTATCGCTCGTAGCCCCATAAAATGGGGCAGCGCCACTAGGGTGATCGGCCAGCGCCCGCTCTGCTGGGAGCAACTGCAACCCAACGTGATGCCAATGGAACAAGATCCCGCAGCGCACGATGTGATGATCGCTCGCGTGAAGGAACTCGGTCGACACACCAGAATCGAGTTGGATTCAGGGCGCAAGGCTGGTTTTTTCGTGGGCGATTTGTTGGCCGTCGCTTTCGGACGACGTTACGCCACGGGGCAGTTTTTCGGCGACATCCCCGGCTTGCAGGAAGAGTACCACATGCTTAGCCAGGGCGGCGTTTGCGGCCGGGTTCTCTCGGCGCCCAATCGGTTTTCCGCCCCGACCCTGTTGGCGCCCGTGGGGTATCTGTCAGACTCCGCAGGCCGCGTTGTGAATCTTCGCAACTACGGGTTGGTCGCGATTCCCGGCGTATCTCGGGCGGCGATCGTGGTCGTGGTGGGTTCTTCAATGGACTCCGGAAAAACGACCATGGCGGCCAATCTGATTCACGGAATGTCGGTGGCGGGTTGTCGTGTCAATGCGGCGAAGCTGACCGGCACCGCCTGCGTCAAAGACTTGAATAAAATGGCCGACTCCGGCGCCAGCGCCACGCGAGATTTCACGCATGTCGGTTTCGCCTCGACGTCGCAGGCGTCGGTGGCGGAGCTCCATGAACTCTGCGACGTGCTGATTTCGAATCTTACCGCCGATGCGCCCGACTATTTGGTGCTCGAAATTGCCGATGGCATCGTCCAGCGCGAGACGCAGATCCTGTTGGACTACTTAAGCCAGCGCGGCCTCATCGATCATCTTTGCCTGGCCGTCCACGACGTGCTGGCGGCGCCGACCTGCCTCGATATTCTGCACCGCAAATGGGGGCTCGAAGCGACGGCCGTTTCCGGCGCCGCGACGGCGAGTCCGTTAAGCACCGAGGAACTGCGATCACTTGTTCCCGCCACGCCTTGCCTGACTTCGGAAGATTTGAGCCAAGCCTCTGTGCTCGAACTGTTTCGCTCGGGCGCCCGGAGTAACGCATAGGGGCAGTGTTCCCGAGGGAGAATTCCGTGGAGAAACAACGCAAACGCCGGCCGCGCGCCGAGGCGGAGGTGGCGCGAATTCTCGAAAGACAACGCGCGACGATTCGGCTCACGACGCTCGCCGTATTCGTACTGCGCGTCGTTCCGGTGGTCGTGCCGTTGGTATTGCGTTTCACACTCGATGCACTGCTCGACCAAAGAACGGGCCATCTATTCGGCCTGGATTTTTCGCCGCAGCAGTTGTTGGTCGTGATGGTCGGGACCGGCGTGCTGGTGGCGCTGGTGCGCGCGATTGGAATCTATTTCTACGTCATGTTGGCGGGAAAAAGCGGCCATACGCTCGTGGCCGATCTGCGCATCGCGATGTTCGAGCACATTTTACGCCTGCCGGTTTCGTATGCCGACCGGCGCGGCGTCGGCAAAATATTGTTGCGTTTCATTGGCGACTCCGACGCCCTGCGGTCGTGGGTTTCGCGTACCTCGCCGGCCATCGTGGCGGACCGCCTGTTGGTTTTGATTCTGTTGGCGGCCATGTTTTTCGTAAAATGGCAGTTGGCGATTATGATTTTGCTCCCGCTTCCGTTGGTGCTCTTGGCGATGCGAAAGTTATCGCCGCGGTTGCAAACCCTGACACGCGAATCGCGCAGTTTCCAGGCGACACTCACCGGCGTGATCGAATCGCGGCTGAGTAGTTTGCGGCAGGCCAAATGGCTTGATCGAGGCCGAGCGAGCCGGCGCCCCGTACGCACGTTGGCCGGCGCGATTGCCGAGCAGAACATTCGCCGCGATCGACACGCGGCGTTGGTGAAAAGTACCGGGCAGTTTCTGGCGTACTCCGCCGTTCCGCTGTTAATCGGCTTCGGCGTGTGGGCGGTTTGGTCGAACGCCGCGACGGTCGGTCAGTGCGTGGCGGCGGTTTGGTTGGCCGCTCATTTGTCGGTGACGGTCAATCGGCTGGCGTCGGCGGTGGTGGTCCAGCAAAAAGCGGCTGTCTCGTTGGAGCGTATTCTCCGACTGCTGGAGCGATCGGCCGAGCGAGGACGCTCCACGCAACTGCCTCTGTTTGAACCTGCGGGAGAGTCGATCACGTGTCGCGATTTGATCTTTTGCCAAACGGGCGCCGGCTCGCCGGAGACGCCGTTGAATCTGGTGCTTGAAGGCCCGGGCGTCGTGGTTTTGGAGCCCCGCCTCGACGCCGCCGCGTTCTACGAAGTTCTCCTGGGCTTCGCTCCCCCGACAAGCGGTGAACTTCTGCTCGATTCGCAACATCAGGCCGGCGTTCAGGTCGGCAGCGCCAGGCAGGCCATCGGTTGGTTGGCCTGGCCGCCGGTGTTGTTTGAGGGCGGGGTGCTGGAAAATATTTGCTTGGCAAATCCTGGTATCTGTCAAAAAGACGCCGCGAAAATAATCCTCCAAGCCTTGGCAGGCGCGCCAGGGGCAGATGCGAGAAGTAGAGGCGCGTCTGCCTTGGCGCTTTGGCTGCGCAAACCAGTAGGCCCGAACGGGCAAGACCTCACCAACGAGGAGCGATTCCGAGTCGGGATCTGTCGGCTGCTGGTCATGGCGCCGGCCTTTGTGCTGGTCGACGACGTAGTCTGCTCCGACCGAACCGCCGAAGAATTGCGGCTGGCTATTCTGCAACTCTCCAAAACCGCATTGGTGTGTGTTGCCGCCCGCACCGCGACACGACTCGGATTCACCGCCGATGGCAATAATTCGCCACCGGTTGCCGACAACGATGTGCCGCGCTGCCGCCGCGCGACGCAACCGTGCTCCCGGTAAGCATCGCTCGTGAAATTACTGCAAGATTTGTGGTGTGATGGTGTAGTTCCATTTTGGAAGCAACTCGGCGAACTGCACGGTTGTTCGAAT
>QIKY01000230.1 GCA_003233175.1 Planctomycetaceae bacterium
TTGCCAAATAAATAATAGCAAATCGCCCCGAGGCCCAGCACCCAGGCGAGCAGCCCGGCGCCATAGCTCGAGACGATGGTCAAGACGTGAATCGTGAGCCAGAAATTCGACCGCAGCACGGGCTGAAGCGGTGAGAAACTCTCATTCAATACGGGTGCGAACCATGCCAAATAATATAACAGAAACCCGCCCAGTGAGGCGGCAATGGCAAAACCTTGAAGAGGATACACTTCCGAAATCATCCGACGAAAGGCGCCCGGCTGGCGCCAACTCAACGGCACGAAGAACAGGCTGGAGGCGGCCATCAATACGATGCGCGGTCCAAACCAAACGGAAATCGCGAGACAGGTGAGCCCCACCGCCCAGACGCCAATCTGATTAGCCAATCCACCGCTTCCGGCGGCGTCGAGGTTGGGCAGAAGTTGGAAGATGGGGCGGCCGCCGTCGGCATAATGCCAAACAGAAAGGAACAACAGGAAAAACGCCATCAGCCCGATGCGAGGAAGCAAGGAGCCCCACTGAAAAACCTTTTGCCAGCGGCTTGAGCCTTCCGGCGGGGCGGAACTTTCCTTGGCCTCTCCTAATTCCGGCGAAGCCGTGAATGGCAACGCGGTGGAGCGCCAAGCGTCGCTCATGCCGCGACTCAGAATCGGCTGCAATAAAAACCAGGCGCCCAGCCACGACATAAAATACGGAACGTACACCACGGTTTCATACATATTGGTCACGGGCGCCCAACCTGTAATCATGACTCGCATGTAGAACCCGTAGGTGGTCCACGCCAGGCCGAAAAACATCACGCCGATAGCCATCCAGAACATCGTTTTCCGGGCCACTCCAAACGACAACGCAAAACAGAGAGTCGCCAACAAGCTCAGCACCCAAGACCACAAAAAAGGGTCGATGCGGTTGTAACGAACTTCGATTTCCATTTGCTCCGGCGAAGGATAAGCCGTATACGCCAACACGGCGCTGTCGCGTTCCAGCGATGTCAGTTCCTGGCGAACACGCTCCTCTCGCAAAGGCGTGATCGCCTCGCCGAGCGCTCGAATCGACTCCACCCACGCGCGTTGCGCCTCGCCGATGGCTGGCCCGCGTTGGGCGTCGTTGCGGTCCAGATTAAAGGCCGTGGACAAGCGTTTCCAAGCCGCGCGGGCATGCGCGATGCGCGCCGCCGGATAAGGCGCAAGCAGCGTATCGTCGCCGTAAATCACGGCCGGCAACGACAACCAAGGTTGTGCGGTGTTTCGCGTTTCGCGGTGCTTGGCCAATGCTGAGGCGTTGAGCGCGGGAACAACCATCAACGAACCGCCGTCGTCGTAGAGAGCATAGTGCATTTCCTTGGCGAGGCGGTTCAGCTCCTTGGCTTTTGACGACAGCTCGCGAAACATGGTGAACAAACTGGCGGCTTGCGCCGAAGGCATGGTTTTGGCGTTTTTTTGCACCGTTTTGAATTGTTCGGTCAGATCTTCCTCCAGCACCACCGCCGCGCGCTCCAAACGGATGACGGCGTCGCGAGCTTCCGCCAGCTCAATGGTTTGTCCTCCCGCTGCTCCGCCCAGCGACGCCCGGCCGCTTTCAAACAGACGCGAGGCAATATCTTGGCAGGCTTCCAACGCCGACAACATTTCCGAGGTGTGAATCGAGAGCTGATTCTTTTCGTCGAACCGGGCCAGCATTTGCAACACCCCAGCCAATGTTTGGCCCCTGGTGTTGCGTTTGCGGGCGAGGGTCAACATTTCGGAGAGTTGTTTGATGAACCCCGTTCGCGAACCCGGCATTTTGACGGGGCTATGCGTGAGCGGGTCTTCAGGGTTGAGCGTGAGCGTTCGGAAGCGGGAGTATCTTTCGAGCATCTCCTGTACGAGTTCGTCGAGCGGCGTTGGTTCGAAAGTTTGCTGCGCGGCGCCGGCGTTTTCTTGCCGACTGTTCAACTCTTGCAGATACGCCACCAGTTCTTCCGACTGCTCAATTTGTTGCGGGGATACATACTTTTGCACGCCCTTTTCAACCGGCCAGCCCATTTTGCTTCGCAGTTCTTCGTGCGGAGCGTAAATAAACGGAACTTCCTCCCAGTCGTCGGTGGCAACGAGCCAACTGAGAATGAGTTCTTCGGTGGAGAGTTTTAACGGGCTCTTGGGATAAGCAGGCGATTTCTTGGCGCCGGCTTGTTGATTCGCCGAAAAGGCTGGGTTGTCTGGAAACAGGCGCCTCGCGCCGGCGTAGCGCTCTTCGCCGAGCGACTCCGAGGGAATGTAACCCTCCAATGTGAACGTGATCGACGAACCGCCGCGATTACAGATTGCGTCCATCACTTCGGCGCCCAGCGTGTCGAGCGGTTTGATGCGGCCATGATCATAGACCGGCATTTCCCGCCAAGCCGACAAATCGATTTTCTCCGCCGACCAAACCGGAGCAACAAGGCCCGCCGCCACAACGCCCGCCGCCATCAAACCGGCGAACGCCAGTCGGGCCATTTTATTTTTATTCGCCGCACCCAGATGCACTGTGAAACTTTTCATGCTGACGCTCCAAATACTAATAACTCAAACTCACGCTCAAACTCACTCCGACGCGGCTCGCCGCCTGCCCGTGAGAAAATAAGACCGCATATAAAACATGGCGCCGATGCCCAGGCTAATCAGCAAACAACCGACATTACGCACCCATCGCCCGGGATCGTAGTTGGCGCTGAGCACCGAAAGATAAAGATCGGCTCGCGTGGAATCGGGGCCGGCGTGGCGTTCGTATTCCGCATCGCCGGGCTTCCAAGGGCCATCGAAACTCTCTTGAAACAGACGATACGTTTTTCCGGTGTGGGGGTCGGAAAACTCGATCGGAGCGTTCATCGTGATCCACACATCGCGGCGAATCGCGGCCGACTGCGCCCAATACAAAACATTATTTTCAGGATCCAACACCAAGTCGCCGGGTTCATCGACGCCGCGCGAGGCGACGTCTTGCACGTCGGCGTCGTCGATCAAACCGGTGGTTATTTTCGCTCGCCGCACGCGATGCACTCGCAACGGCCGCTCCAAGCCATCGTCGCCGACGATCATTTCCCCCACGCCTCGGTCCGACCAATAAATCCAACCGCCTTCGGAATCGACCGCCAGCCGTACGGGAGATTCGCCCGACTGCCGCGCCCAGACCAGATGTTGCTCGCCTCCATCTGCGTTTGCACTGCGAATCACGCCTTCCTCGGTTTCGGTCCAATAGAGTTTTTGCCGCGTTTCGTCAAAAGCCACGCCGGCCGGCTCATTGAGTCCGGAAATGAATTGTTCCTCGGCTTTGTTTTGAAAACCCCCGCCGCCGGATTCCCCGCCGCTGGAATTAGCGCTGTCGAGGGAAACCCGTCCGATGGAATTCAAGCGGGTGTCGACCCAGTAGAGAAACCGGCCGCCAACATTCAAGGCCAAAGCCTCCGGCCGCCCCGCCGTATGCACCACGGTTTCCATTTGTGTTCCGTCGAGGTTGGCGCGGCGGATAACGCCTTCATCGTTCTTGGCGCCCCGACGTTGATCGCTCCAATAGATTTTCTCCGCCGACAAATCCAACACCAAACCGAGCGGCCGGTTGAGGTGCGCATCGATGATGATGTCGACTTCGGCGTCTGCGCCGTCTTGGAGTTTGGCGCGTTGAATGGTTCCTTGCTTGCTGTCGGTCCAGTAGAGAATCGCGTTGGGCGCATCGAGCGCAAGGGCGTCGGCGCTGGCGACATCGCGCGAGGTTTTCGGCGTGGGCAGTTTGAGGTCTTGCATTCCTTGGCCGGAAAAATCGGCGCGCAGGATGGTGCGGTCCCGATCTCGGTCGACGAGATCGATCGTGCTGGAAAAATGGGCGGCCTGGCTCGTTCCGGGATCGAGCTTGCGTTCAAATTTCGTCAGCCGCACGCGAACGCCGATGTCTTCCGTTTCCAGCGGCAGCGTGATCGTGACTTTTCGGCCCTTGCCGGCCACAGTGTGTTTTTGCGACGCGAGCCGAGGCGGGAGCCCCGGTTCGCCCATGTACACTTGCAGCCAAAATTCCTCCGAGACATCGTCGACCGTCATTCGCACGCGCGCCACGGCCCGGCGGGCGCCGAGCGATTGCGAGCGATTGAAAGGCAGGGGGAGCGTGAGGTCGCTGGTGGGCGTGTCGGAGGGGATATATTCCTCGACATACATTTTCAGTTGCGCGATCGGCATGGTGAACGTATTGACGGCGGTTTCCGGGGCGCCCTTGGCCGGCAGTTCCGTGGCCAGCACCACTTTTTTCCGATTCCAATAGCGATAGTAGAGTTTTTCGCCAGGGCCTTGGATGATATCGATGCGCGAGCCGCGGCTGGCCATCATCCGTTCGCGGGCGGTCTTTTTATCTTCCTGCCGCAGCCAGTAGTCGCCGAAAACATCGGCGTCAAAGGCTTGGGCGTTGACATCGGGCGCCTTGGCGAAGAGGTCTAACTCGCCGACCGATTTTCCATCTCGATAGAGTTTGATGCGCGCGCCAGGATTCTTCGGCTCCTCAACGCCCGCTTCATTTTCCCACACGATGTTGCCCCGCGTGGAGCGTTTGCTAATACTGGCGGCGGGCCAATAATCGGCTACTTCCGCTTCCCAGCCAGGCAACGGTTTCGCTTCGGCGTCGAGCAACGCAAAGCGACCTTTGCCTACCTTTTCATCGACATTGAAAAACGTTTTCTTTCCATCCACGCGTAACACGATTTGGCCTTTCGAGCCCGTATTTCCCTCGGGCGCGTTTTTCAGAAACGACGTCACTTCGTTCTGGCTGCTCGCCATCCAGAAGAAAACCTGCCCGCCGCCGGCCGACTTGCGGTCGCCCATGCCGTTGGGGTATTTATCGGGCTGCGTGGCGGGAGTGACGGCCAATTGCATGGGCATCCAGGAGGGAGGCGCGTCGACCGATTTGCCGTCGGGCCCGATGCGTTTGGCCGTGGGCATGCTCATCATGATTGTCACCGAAGGCGCGTTGACGGCGCGAGAATCGCTGAAGAAGTCGAGCGTTTCCAGGCGAATTCCGTCGTGGTCATGGAGCACGCTGCCGCTGCGAGCGCGGCCGGAAGCTTCAAACACCAGTCCGCAAAAAGAGCGAAACAATTTCCAGGGCGCCAAGGCAAGACCGTTCGGCTCCCGGGGTTGGTTGAAATCAAAAATAGTGGCGTAATCGGGCCAGTTGAACGGCCCGGGTTGAAATGGAATCAGCGGAAGATCGGTAACGGTTTCCGGAGTGGCTTTCGGGGAACGGCCAGAGGCGTTGGGTTTGTCGTGTTCGACGGACAGGCGGAACGACATGGCGTCGGAAAAGGCGATATGAGCCGTGCCTTCCTCGTAGATTGGCATTTGTGAATCGACGCCGGAAAGACGGCTGATCAAGGCGCCGGTCAACAAAACCAACAGCCCGCAATGCGTAATGACGAACCCCGTTTGATGGCGTTTCCAAGGAAAGCGAATCGCGGCCGCACAGAAAATATTCACCGCCAGCAGCGCGTTCACCGCACCGAACCACGATGTTTGGTAGACGCCAAATTGCGCGGCCGGCGTTCCGTACGCGGCTTCAATAAACGTGCCCAGCCCAAGAATGGACGCCATGAGCAAGATCAGTATCACGGCCAGTTTCAGCGAGGAGCACCATTGAAAGAGCCCCCAAATTACCCGTACTGGCAGCGGTGTCTTCATTTGCTCCGTAGTTGTACGCAACATGCGTTTCCAAAACCGTTCGGGGAGAGGGACGTAAAGAGAAGCGATTGCTGTCGGCGCCTGCCAGTCTGACAACCCCCCCATTCTGGCAAAAGACCAGTCTGGAAAAATTCCGCCAACAATAACCGAGTGGAGGGGAACGCCGGGCGGGAAAGAATGCCCTTTCTTCTCCGAAAAGCACATTCTCCGTACTCTTGATTATAGCGCAGCGACCCGAAAAAGGTACAGCCGCTTAGACGAAAAGCGTTCAAGGCTTTGTTTCAAAACACGGTTAGAAGCCCGGCTTTTCCAAAAAGCCGGGCTTCTGCGCTCTTCTGTGCGTCGAATACGTCGTTTGAGGCAAAGCCTAACGCATAATCCTATAACCCGCTCAGTTCAGATAACCGGCCCTGGCTGGCTTACTGTGTATTTTCCCGCACGCACTTCGCGCTTCGCGCGTAATCTGCCATATTCTACGATATGCGGTGTCAGGCAACGGACGTGGCGGCTTGTCTCCTTGCCGCTCGCCATGAAGCGACGTTTCTCGTAGGTGGCGCATGTCGACCTTCAAAGTTTTGCTGACCGATTACGCTTGGCCCGACCTCTCCATCGAAAAAGAAGTGCTCGGCAAAATCGGGGCTGAATTGCTGGTGGCGAAACAGACCGATCTCGCCACACTGACCACGCTCGCCGTCAACGCCGACGCAATCATGACCACCTGGGCGCAGGTCCCGAAACAAGTGATTGCCGCGGCGGCGAATTGCCGTATTGTGTCTCGCTTGGGAATCGGCCTCGACAATATCGATGTTCAATACTGTACGCGCAACGGCATTCCGGTCACGAATGTTCCCGACTATTGCGTGGTGGAGGTTGCCGAACACGCCTTGGCGTTAATTCTCGCTCTGGGGCGCAAAATCGGTTTTTATCATCACGCCGCCAAGCAAGGCCGTTACGAATTGCAGGCCGGGCCGGTGTTGCGGCGAATCGAAGGCCAAACGCTGGGAATCGTCGGCTTGGGGCACATCGGCCGATGTTTGGCGAAAAAAGCAGCCGGATTGGGAATGCGCGTTATCGCGTTTAGCCGCAGCCGGCGCGAACCGGTCGAGAACGTTGTTTTCCTCGATTTGCCCGACCTCTTATCGCAAAGCGATTATGTGTCGCTCCACATTCCGCTGACTCCCCAAACCCAGCATCTGCTGGGCGCCGAACAGTTTCAGTTGATGAAGCCCACCGCTTACTTGGTGAACACCGCGCGCGGAGGCGTGGTCGACCATGAAGCTCTGGCCGCGGCGCTCGATAAAAACCAAATCTCGGGCGCGGCGTTGGATGTCCAAACACCGGAGCCGCCCGACCTGAACGCGCCGCCCTACAACGACGAACGTGTGATCGTGACGCCGCATGCAGCGTTTGTCTCGCAAGAATCGTTGGCCGACCTCCGACGACGCACCGCCGAACAGGTCGTCGCCCGGCTCACCGGCGAAATACCGGAGAATATCGTCAACCCGGAGTTCCGGCATAACCAACGGCCGAATTAGACGGCAAGGCGCCACACGACAACAGCCATCTAGTTGGTTTTCTCGCCGGAAAACAGCGTTGTGCCACAAAGAAACTGAATAACGACCGCGTGAGCCTCAAGTGGTTTCTTGAATTCCCACCAATCTGAATCGACGGCGTTCAATATTGTTGGTTGATTTCGGCTGGTAAGCGCGACCGCAACATACTTACGATCAGACCGGTCAAACGCCGCCAACGCCGAATCATCGGGGAATTCCTCGAAGACTCGCTTGGCGTGTTTGTGAATCACTACTTGTTCGCAGACAGTTTTCGTGTACTGATTTTGGTGAAGCCAGTACATGAATTCGTCTCCAACGCCGGGTTGCCCGCTCATGGATAAATTGTTGCGGTATTCGCTGAGGATATGGTCGCCGTCGTCCAGGCAGATCAGATTATCACGAACCTGTTTCAAAGCCTTGACGCAAGCAAGTCGGCATGCGAAATCCGCTTGCGGCGACTTTTTTCCATTAGCGACGATGGCTACATTCACATCCACGACAAATGCGTCCATCAAATCTCACTTCCTTGCTCTTGCACTTGGCGTTGCAGCGCCGCTTCCTGCCGGGCGGCGACCTCTGCAAAACGATCGCCGAAGAAATCCCGCGGCCAGTTCGTGATATCGCCGAACAGGTCGGTCTCCAACGGAACAAGATTGGCCTCACGTCCTGCGGTCTTACAGAAGTACAAGGCGATGTCGTCTTTGGGAATCACCTGTTCGGCGATGCGTCTCTGCAATCGGTTCAATAGATGCTCGCTGTGACTCTCCACGATAATCTGAATATTCCGGTGTTTGGCGACGTCGATAAAGAGGTCCGCCAGACTGCTCTGAACTGATGGGTGTAAGTGAATTTCCGGTTGTTCGAAGATGAGTGTGGAACCTTCCTCGGCGTAATAACAAAGCACGAGAACCGGCAGAACTTGCGATACGCCAAAGCCCACGTCGGTGAGCAATACGCTCGCCGACCCAGGTGACTTCTTTACGCGGACCTCATAGACGCTGCCTTTCTCCGACACTCGCTCCACGGAAAAGTCGTGAATCAAGTCCATTTCCTTCAGCCAGTGTGCGAGCATCCGATCAAGCGTCCAACGACGTTTTCGTTTTCCTCGGTTGATGTAATTGTCCGGCTTTCGATCTCTCGCCGCGAGTAATGCATCAATCGCTCGTTCGCCGCGTCGCCCCACGTCAATCGGCTCACTTCCAGACCAAACATATCGTCGCTTCGGGTATTCGCGTAACGGTCCAAGATAGAAGACGCGGGAGAACTGGTCCTCCAGTTCGCGTTGTAAGTCCGGGAGAAACCCGGTGTTCTGATAGTAGGTAATCACCTGATCGGGAAATCCATGAAACTTGAAAGGAGCGGGCAACTCCCACGTGCGGCCGTGAGTGCGCACAAAACGAAATCCGTTCCCTTGCGTCGTCGGACTCAGTTGGTACTGGTTGCCTTTTTCCTTTCTCGTGAGAGCAAAATCTTGGCCGTCAAAGGTGTAGCACAAACGGTGCACGCGGAGCTTCTCGCCGTTCGGAGAATCAATCTCGGTCGAGAATGCCATTTCCCGGCCCTTGAACACCAGGGCGGTCGGGTTTTTAGGATCCACGATTTCCAGGTTATTGATTAATTCCCACTGAAAGGCGAAGTTCAGCGGGGCGTCTTCCTGATGCGACCAGATTACGTCACGGAACTGCCCCAACTCGACATAGTCACGTTCTCCGCCAAGGTGAAGCGGGAGCGATCGGTCCGGTGATTCGAGAGTTTGTTTGAGCAGCAGAAGCGCCTGAATAATACTGCTCTTGCCTGAGCTATTCGTTCCGAAGAGGCCGGTGATTGGAGCCAGAGGCATCGAGTCGATTGACGATTTCCACGACTTGAAATTCTTTAGCGTCAATGTTTTGAACACGATATTTAACCCTCGCTATCGTCGAACATTGGCTGCTGTGTCGCTTGCCGGCCACAGCAATTCCGCAGACAGCCAGCCGCAGAATTGCTGGCCGGCTAACGACAAAACCGTTGTTCTTACTTGACGCGTCTCCCTCAACCGCCGATTGCATGGATTGAATGTCCCAGATTGGTTGTGATGTTGCAAGGTGGCATTTATGCAGCACTTACGTAAATGTATTACAGCCGCAGCGCCCACAACTGCCAGGCGACAAAAGGCTCGCTTGGAGACCTGCGGGCGCGGCGCTGGATGCCCAAACTCCAGAGTTCCCGGTCGACCTTCAGGCGATTATATCCCGCACCACTTCGCCATGTACGTCGGTGAGGCGGTAATCGCGGCCGGCATGGCGGAACGTCAGGCGTTCGTGGTCAAGGCCAAGCAAGTGCAGCATGGTGGCGTGAAGGTCGTGTACATGGACCCGATTTTCGGCCACCGCGATACCGTGTTCGTCGGAAGAACCGTGAACGACGCCGCCTTTCACGCCGCCGCCGGCTATCCACGATGAAAACACTTGGTGGTGGTGTTCGCGGCCGGGATGATCGGCTTTCTCGTGGTAGGGCGTGCGGCCGAATTCGGTGGTCCAGACGACCAGCGTTTCGTCGAGCATGCCGCGTTGCTTTAAATCGATGATCAAGGCGGCAATCGCTTGATCAACATTCTTGGCCAGCGGGGCATGGGTCGCGATGTTGCCGTGGGCGTCCCAGTTGTTCGACGAACCGACGTCGATCAGTTCGATAAACCGAACGCCCCGCTCCGCCAAACGCCGCGCCGCCAAACATTGCCATCCAAACCCCGTGGTTTGACCGGGTTGGATGCCGTACCGATTCAGCGTGGCGGCGGATTCTCCCGACATATCCAACGCCTCGGGAGCTTCTCGCTGCATTCCGAAAGCGGTTTCAAAGGAGCGAATGCGGGCTTCGAGCGCGCGGTCGGCGCCGCGCGTTTCGAGATGCTTTTGGTTGGCTTGAGCCAGTAGCGCCAGTTCGAGTTCCTGTAGTTTCGACGATGCGACGCGACGTTTGATATTCGGAATCGGATTTTTTCCCGGTATGATTTGCATGCCTTGATGGCAGCCGGGAAGGAAGTCGCTGCCCCAAGTTTGCGAACCGGCGTAGGGAGCTTGGGGAGCAATCGCGACGAACGACGGCAGGTTGCGATTCTCCGTGCCTAGTCCGTAACTGAGCCAGGCGCCAATGCTCGGCCGGGCGAAGGTCCAGGAGCCACAATGCATGCCGAGCGTACTCTCGTAGTGATTCGTATGGTCGGACTCCATCGATCGAATCACGCACAGTTCATCAACCACGTCTCGAACATGCGGAAAGAGGTCGCTGACCTGAACACCGCTCTGGCCGCCCGGCCGGAACTCCCAGCGTGGTTTGGTCAGATATCGAATGAACTCGCCGCGTTTGCCTTGCCAATTATCAACCGTGATCTGCTTGCCGGGGCGAGCGAACAACTCCGGCTTGGGATCGAACGAATCGACATGCGACACGCCGCCAGTCATGTACAGAAAGATCACGCGTTTCGCCGTTGGCGCGAAATGCGGCTGCTTGGCCGCCAGCGGATCAACGGCTGCTTGCGCGCCGCTGGCTTGTTCGTCGTCAGCCAATATGGCGCTGAGCGCGATCGCGCCGAAACCGCCGGCGGCTTGAGTGAGGACTTCGCGCCGTGTTGGAAAATGATTCATCGCGATTGTTCTCCGCATAGCAAGTTCGTAAGACCTTGTTATTCCAACAAAGGTCTTTCGGCGTAAATCGTGGACGTTTTTGGCTCGCTCTTCTCTGCGCCCTTTGCGGCTCCGCGACCTCCGCGTTTCCCATTCCTCGTCGATGCCAGAGAGCCATGCCAGCCGAGACATTTCGTTAAACGCAGAGGCCGCAAAGACGCGCAGAGGGCCGCGGAGTTGAACCGTGTAATAGCCTGTTCACAATTTGTATTCTTTCCTGCTGCTCAAGATTTTCTCGGTGGTCTCGGTGTGCTCTGTGGCAAAAACGTTTTTTCTTATTGCGGCCGATGGCCGCGTTTTGTCTCTTCGCCTAGCTAATCGACAAACAAAAAACCGTTTCGCATTAACATGGTGCGGGCCAAGCCGCTCCAAGCGGCCAAGCGGCGATCATTGGCGGGCAGTTCACTCCCGGCCAGCGCTTCATCGTATCTCTGAAGAAATTGTGAAGCCTCGACTAATTCTTCGGAGCGAGCGGGACGCCCCAGAACGATTTGAAAAATGCGTTCAATACGTTCATTCTCGCCGCCCTCGCGCTTCAATATTCGTTTCGCCAAGCCTTCCGCTTGCGTGTGTACGAAGGCGTTGTTCATCAGATACAAAGCCTGCGTGGGCACGGTTGTCAGTTCGCGATGCGCGGTGCTGGCGTTTGTGTCGGCGCCGTCGAAGAGCGAAAGGAAAGGATGCCGCTGAAGCCGCTGTTGCATCAAATAGACGCTGCGCCGGTTCGTTGGGTAGACGCCGTAGTAGGGCGAATGCTGAGTGAAAGCCCATGTTTTGACTGCCGGAAACGGATGCTCGCCGCCCATTGTCGGATCAAGGTTGCCGCTCACCAACAGCATCGCATCGCGAATTTCCTCGGCGCTCAGCCGGCGGCGGTTGAAACGCCACAAGAGTTTGGAGTTTGGGTCCGACTCGGCGGCGTTGGCGTTGTAATCGCTCAACCGTTGGTAGGCGGCCGACGCCAAAATGAGCCGATGCATTGCCTTGATCGAGTAGCCGCTCTCCTTGAACCGGCTTGCCAGCCAGTCAAGCAGTGCGGGATGGGTCGGCCTTTCGCCGCGAGCGCCGAAATCGTTCGCGGAGTCGACGAGCCCGCGTCCGAAATGGTGCTGCCAGATGCGGTTGACCATCACGCGGGCCATGAGCGGATTCGACTCGCGGGTGAGCCAATGAGCGAGTTGCAGCCGACCGCTTCCGGCATCGCCGGGCAGCGGGTCGTCGCCGAAAATTTCAAGGTTATTACGCGCGGCCTCCTTGCCGGGTTTTAGCTTGTCGCCCCGGAGTTGAATCCGAGTGTTTTTGGGACCATCTTTCTCGATTGCAGCATAAACCAATCCGTAAGGCCCCGCCTCCCGCATTGCATCGCGACGCGCAACTAAATCAGCAAGCTCTTTTTCCTTGATGCTTGTTTCCAGCTTAGCCAGCGCGGCGTCGTATTCCGCCTTCACTTGTTTCGCTTCAGCGGGCGGCAACACGGGAAATAAATCGTAAGGACGCTTCTTTTCCTCCGAGCCGGGAAAGGAATAACGCGTGCTTTCGAAAATGCCGTACCAGCCGTAGTAGTCGGCCGTGCTGACCGGATCATACTTGTGATCATGGCAACGAGCGCAGCCCAGCGTGAGGCCAAGGAATGCTTGCCCAACGGTGTCGATGGTGTCTTGAATGGTGAGGTTGTGATAGTTCTCAACATCGAAGCCGAAACGACGCGAGATAGCGATGAACCCAGTTGCGGTTAGCATTTCCTGGTACCGTTCGTTCGACAGATCGGGAATTTTCCGCGCTAGAATATCACCCGCGATCTGCTCGCGCACGAATTGATCGTACGGCATGTCGGCATTGAAGGCGTTGATCACCCAGTTGCGATATTTATAAGATAATGGCGTGGGATAATCGGCTGTTTCGCCCGCCGTGTCGGAGTAACGAACAACATCGAGCCAATGCCGGCCCCAACGCTCGCCGTAAGCTTTCGACGCCAACAGCCGAACAACCGCTTGGGAAAAAGCTTCGGGCGATGCATCTTCGAGAAACGCCTGCATCTCTTTTGGAGTTGGCGGCAAGCCGGTGAGATCGAACGTCGCACGGCGGAGCAATACGCGTTTATCGGCGGGGCCCATCGGCGTGAGTTCCGCTTCATGAAGCTTTTGGAGCACAAACCGATCGATGTCGTTTTTGATCTGACCGACCGTCGCTTGCCCAACTTGTATTTGCGGCGGTTGGGGATCCGCCACGGGTTGAAACGACCAGAAGGCGCGCTCTTGGTCCGTGATTTTTCCGCCGCGAACCTTGGGCCCGACGCCGCCCAGAGACATTCCTTCCGGCCAAGCGGCGCCTGCTTGAATCCAACGTTCGAGCGCCCCGACTTCACGATTTTCGAGCTTACCGTTGGGCGGCATTTCGAGATCGTCTTCATGGCGAACGGCTTTGATGATCAAGCTGGCGTCGGCCCGCCCGGGAACGATTCCAGGGCCGCTGTCGCCGCCTTGCATTGCAGTGGCGCGCGTATCGAGCCGCAATCCCGACTCCGCCTTCTTCGGTCCATGACACTTGACGCACCGCTGAACCAGCAGCGGACGAATATCGTTCTCGAAAAACGCTAGAGATTCGCGGTCCGCCTTTTGGGCGATTGCCGGCGCGGCGGCGCCAAGCAGCATCAACGCGGCAATCATCAGCCCGACAATAACAGCCGACCAACAAAGGCGTGCGTGGCGCGAACACCGAGAAGAAACGGGCATGACGCGTTGGAACTCCTTCTTGCGTTGTGTTAATTGTGATTTCACGGCGCCATCAAATTTCAGCCATGGGTGCGGCGGCGTCGCCGAACTTGTCGAGATGCACGCCCATTTTGTTCATCATGCTGAGATACAGCCGGCACATCTGGCGGTCGGATTTGTCGCGATAGTCGATATTCTGGCCGCCCTTTATTTGGCCGCCGGCGCCGCCCAGCATAACCACGGGCAGTTGCGTCGCATCGTGATGGCCGTTCAACATGCTCGAACAAAGCATGATCATGGAGTTATCGAGCGCCGTGCGTTCGCCTTCCTGAATGGCGTCCAGCCTTCTGGCAATGTAGGCCACCTGCTCCAGGAAGAACTGGTTCACCTTCAGCCAATCGTCGCTGTCGGTGTGGGAGAGCAGGTGGTGGATCATGTAGTCGACGCCCAAATGTGGAAAACGCAACGTGCCATGATCATTGTTGAGTTTCAACGTGCAGACCCGCGTGGTGTCGGTTTGAAACGCCAGCACGAGAATGTCGCTCATCAGCCGCATGTGTTCCACGACATCTTGCGGATAGCCATCGGCGGGCCGAGCGATATTTGGTTTGGTCAAGGTCGGCCGCCAGCCTTGCAGTTCGCCGCGCTTGCCCGCCTGGGAGATGCGCTGCTCGACTTCGCGCACGGAGTTCAAATACTCGTCGAGCTTTTGCTGGTCGAGTTTGCTGATGTCGCGCCGGAAGTCGGCGGCGTCGGCCAGAATGGCGTCGAGAACGCTCTGGTCGCCGCGTTGGGCTTTGTCCTTGAACAGTTGATCGAAGGCCAGTGCCGGATAGACTTCCAGCGGCGTGGGCGTGGTCGGACTGCTCCACGAAATGTGCGAACTGTAGAGCATCGAATAATTCTTATGGACCGAAGGGTTCGCCTTTTCGCAACCCAGCACCAAGCTGGGCAGTTTCGTTTGACGCCCAATGCGTTGCGCGATCACTTGGTCGAGGCTCGTGCCGGAGCGAATCGTGCCGCCAGCCGAGAGCGGCGCGCCGGAGAGCAGGTTGCCGGTTTGCGAACTGTGGATGTTCCCCTTCAACGCCTCGGCGTTGTACAAACCGCGAATAAAAGTTAGGCGGTCGCGAAAGTCGTTCAAAGGATGCAAGACCTTGCCAAGCTCCATTGACGCGCCTTGACCCTTGGCCCACCACTCGTTGCGATGATAGCCACAGCCTGAGAACAAGATTGCCAACCGCGTTGGCGCTTCGCTCGCCGGGCCTTTTTTTTGCAACTCGCCACCCCACACCGGCAACGACTCCATCCAGGGCAGCGCCATGCTGACGCCAATACCGCGAAGGATTGTTCGGCGAGATAATTTTTGGTGTGTCATGCGATCACCTTTGAGTATGTTAATGTTGGCTCAAGCGTTTAGATGTTATTCTCCAGCGGCCAGTTGGCCGCGAACATTGCGAAACTGGTCGCTGAATACAATCGCCTCCACCGCGACGCTGAAACGATAGCTGTTCTCGGCCAGATCGGACATCATTTTATCTAGAAGCGGTTTGTCGGAGAGTTGCACTTCGCGGCCGAGTGAATAACCGAGCAGCTTCCGGCAAAACTGTCGCACGACGTCATCTCGACGATCTTCCATTAAGTACGCACGCAAACCCTCAAGACCTTCGATCGATTTCCCTTCGGGCAGCTTGGTTTTAGTGTCGACCGCTTGCGGACGAATTCTTCCAAGGCGAATCCATAGGGATCGATTTTTACGTGGCACTTGGCGCATGCGGCGGCCGAACTGTGTTGTTCGATCAACTGCCGAGCGGTGAGGCCTTGCAGCGGTTCATCAGGCAGTAGGGGAACATTAGCCGGCGGGCGCGGAAGCCGCTCGCCGAGCAGCGTTTCATAGACCCAGTTGCCTCGCAAAATGGGGCTCGTTCGCGACGCCCCCGATTGACTGGCAAGCACCGAAGCCATGCCCAGCACTCCGCCGCGTCCGCGAGAACGCACCGACTCGACGCGCCGCCAATGTTTTCCATGCACGTCCGGTATGGCGTAATGCCGCGCCATCGATTCGTTGACGAACGTGTGGTCGGCGGCGAGCATGTCGAGAATGGAGCCGTCGTTGCGGAACATGTCTTCGAAGAAGCGAACCGTCTCTTCGTACATGTCTGCTCGCAGCGTGGCGAACTCCGGGTAGAGCTTCTCGTTCTTTTCCGCGTTCTGTTCAAATTCCCGCAGGTGCAGCCACTGGCAAGCGAATTGAATGGCGAGTCGGCGCGTGCGAGAATCTTTCAACATTCGATGCAGTTGCTGCTTCAACGTTTGATCGTTGACGAGGCGGCCGCTTTCCGCCGCGCCGCGAAGACTCTCATCTGGCGTCGACGACCAAAGGAAATAGCTGAGCCGACTGGCTAGTTCGAGGTCGCTCACCGGCGCGGCGTTGCGTGTGCGCGGCGTCAATTCGCGACGATACAGAAACGCCGGCGACGCCAACACCCGAGCCAGCGTGAGTTGAATCGCCTCCTGATGCGATAGCTCGGCTTGGCGAAGCGCGTAGTACAACGCGCGCAACGATTGCAGTTCCTCGTTCGCCAGTGGTCGGCGCCATGCTCGGTGGGCGAATTCCAGCACGGCGTTCAGATGGCCGGGCTCGGTTGCAAGCAGCTGATGCCGGAATCGGTCTGCGCGGTCGTCGATCGGTTTTTTCATCGGCGCGAACGCCTTGACAAGATCGGGGCGATCTTGCGTGGCGAATTCCGAAATCTGTTCGAAGGCGACCACCAACTTCAGCGGTTCCTGGCTGACGTAGCGCAATTCGTTCCAGAGCCGATCCAGTTCGGCGGCTTGTTGGTCGTCGAGCATCAGCCGTCTGAGATGAGCATCTTCACGATGAAACAACGTCAGCGTGACCACTTCGTCAACGGGCACGATTTTGGCGTAACAGAGCGCCGCCGGGAATAACTCGCGATACGCCTCGATTGCCGACGCCATCCGCCCTTCGGCTTGGCTGCCGTCGGTTACGAGAATCGGCGAGGCGGGCGCGACCAAAAGAGCTTTCGGCTTGGCGGCCAGTACTTGAAGTTGAACACTACCTTCCTTACCGAGTTTGGGGTGCAACGCTCCGGTCGCTACGAACTCGGCGCCCGCCGCCATATTCGCCGGCAGTCGAATTTCGAGCACTTGCGGCGCTTGCAAACAGAGGCTTGCGGCATCGACCGCGCCGCCACTGACCGCGCCGTCTGGAAGACGGCCAAAGAGCGAGGGATCAAGACCAAAACCGGCGTTGCTGTCAAAATCGGCCTCGGCGCTGGCTGCCACCCAGCGCAGCGGACCTGTCCAGTCAGTGAGCGAGCGGCGTAATTGTGCGTCTGCTTCATGGAGCGTCGAAACGTCTGTTGCAAGCAGCACGTTTTGAACCGCTAAGGCAAGTTGGCTGGTTTCGTCGGCGGGTTTTGATTCGACCAATGCGGCGCGCCAAGCGGCCAAAGCCGAACCGGGAGGAATCGGCGAAAGCGAGCGTGGTTTTTCTCCAGTGGCGGCGAAGTGCCAAATCTGTTCGTTGCCGTAGCGATCTGGCAGCGGGTTGCTGTTGCGTACGTTGTCGACGATGTCGGCGGCCAGATCCCAGACGCGTTTCCGTCCCTCCGATTCGGTGAGTGTCAGTTCGATGTGCGTTGTATCGCAAACATGTTGTTTATCGCGCGCCGCGACGATGAGAAAAACAATATCGCCGGGCCGAACTTCTGCTGGGTCATCAACCTTGAAATTCGCACGGCCGCCGTTTTCGATAACCCCACTGGCCAGTTCGGTCATGCCTACCGAAGACAACACCTCGACGCGCCAGGCAACTCCATTGCCACACTTGTTGTCGGCGTCGGCTACCAACCCTTCTACTTGCACCTTTCCCTTCAGAGGGCTCCGCCAAGCCACCACCGATTCCAAAGTGGGTGATGGGTGAACCGTGACTCCTCGCGCGGGCGCGGTCAGCGTGAGGAACGAGATAGGATCTTGCGAACAATTGGTAAGCAAGCTTGGCGTCGCATTGCGTCCCCAGCCGTTGATGGCTTCGTAGCCTTGAACGCGTGTGAGTTTTTCGGTGAACAATCCGCCGATTTCGCGTTTCGTCCGCCCCGCCAACTCCAACAGGTTGGCCCAACGATCGAGCAACTTCGGGTTCAACTTTCTTGCCGCCGCCAAGGCCTCCAACGATGCCGCCGGCGAGCGCAAGTCGGCAACCGCTTCGAGGTACTCCGCCGTGCTTGGCAACTCGGCGTTTTGGCTCTGTTCCACCCGCTGCGCGACCGCGCGCACATCTCGCAGGAGGATGGGCGTTTTTTGCGAGCCGGCGGGGAACTCGATGCGCGGCCGCTCCCAAACGACGAAGTCGTTCGTATTGCCATCGCCCAGATCGCTGGCGGTGAGATAGAGCAGAATATCGGAACCGGGCGGCGCCTCTGGCAACTTGAACCGTAACTCTTGCCGACTGGTGATCGGTGAAACCGCCTCCATCCAGGCCTTTGGACCGCCCGTTCGCCCGACCTGCCCCACGGGGTTGAACTTCCAGAACGCCTTTTGCGCCCGGCCGATTTCCGCCGCCAAGGCGGGAGCGTCGTTGACCCCGGCTGTTCGCCATTTTTCTCGCAGGGCATCGAGCAAGAACGACGCATCGGTTTTCGTGGGATCGGCCAGCGCCCGCCAGAGTGAAGCCAGATAACGAGCATTCAGCGATCTCTCGCTGGCAACGGTCTCGATGGTTTTGGCGCCGCTGGTCAGCGCGTCGCGCTCCGCAAGTGTTGCGGCAAGATACTTTTTGATCGGCAAAACCCCGCCTTGGTTCGTATCGAATTTGATGCCGTGTAAGTCAACATGCGCGCCGCCGCCGTCTTCGGTGAATTTTCGATAGAAGGCTTGAATCTGTGCGAGCAACGCATCTGTTCGATCGCGGCGCGAGGTGTGTGGCGAGAATCGAATGCCGTCGGGCAGCAAGACGACATGCGCGGCAACCGCCTTCGCCGCGTCGAGATATTTTTGTACGAGCGAGGGCGACATACTCTGGGCGCTGCCCGCATTGGTAAAGCCTTCGCCCGCCGCGCCGTCGACCGGAAATTCTCGCGTGGGATCCAACGAATCGATTCCGGTGAGATCGCGAACGGTGTAGTTGTATTCCGCGTTGTTAAGACGCCGCAGAATAACCGGGCCAGGGTCGCCGGCATGGGCGAGCGCTTCGGCGTTCAGATACGACGCCACCCACGTTCGCAGTTCGATTCGCTCCGCGGCGCTGGGCTGCTTGCTGTCTTCGGGCGGCATCTCGCCGTTGTCGAGCATCTCGGCGACCTTTTGCCAAGCGTTCGTATCGCGGCGCACATCGGCGAACTTGGCAAATCGCTCCAGATCGAATTCGCCTTCTTGCTTTTCGGTCGAATGGCAATCGATGCAAAACCGTTTGAGCGTCGACTGGATCTGCTCGTTGTACTGTTTCCGCAGCACGCCGAAGTTCGGCGTTTCGGCGGCAGCCGTGGTGGCGGTAAGGACCGATACGCTCAAGGCAGACAGCACAAGCAACAAGGCGCCGATGGTTTTCGCACGAAGTAAGCGGGAAAAAACGACAACCCGGTTAAGAAGCCCGGATTTTTGAAAAAGCCGGGCTTCTAGCATGTCAATTCGGAACTTAATCCTTCCACACTTTCTTGGCAACGATAACATTGGACTACACCCGGTTCTTGTGGCTTTCGATATGTTCTCGTAGTTCATCGCAGGCGAGCGAAAGTTCGCCATCGCGCAGGGCGTCGATCAATCGTTGGTGCCCCTCGACGCCCGCCGCCCATTCAGCCTTCTTCACACTCTCGCGAAAACGCCGAAAAAAAAGATCGAGCAGGTCGTTGAAGGCCACCAGCGGCTTCAGGCCGCTGGCGTCTAGCAATTCGCGATGAAAGGTAATGTCTAACTCGATCCAGGCTTCGAGTTTTTTTGTCACCCGAAGCTGACCATTCAAGTCGCACAGCCGCTCGTAAAGTTCGGGCTGGCTTGCCATCCGTTTCGCCGCATGTGGCAGGCCGCCGGTTTCGATCACGATTCGGGTTTCGATCAATTGCACCGGAGGATAGTTGTTGATCGCGAGATGGAACCCGAGAAACTCGCTCACCCGATGCATATTGACCTGCCCCACGCTCAGACCGCGTCGGGGCGCGGCGTTAATGATTCCGATGAAGGCCAGCGCTTTGGTCGCCTCGCGAATGCTGATCCGGCTGACGCCAAAACGGTCGGCGAGCGCGTGCTCGGTCGGCAAGCGATCGCCGGGCTTCAAACCGTGATCGAGAATGTACTCCTTGATGCGTTCGGCGACCCGGTCGCTCAAATTGCGGCGTTCTAAAACTGGGGTCATGCGGAGAGGGCTTTCGCGGCGGGGGGTGATTGAAATGCTCTGAAAGTTTGGAACAGCTAAACCCTGAATTGGCGTTGGAGAAGCCCCGATTTTTGAAAAAGCCGGGCGCCTTAACCGGGCCACGCTTTTTCACGCCTTCCTTGCCCGAAACGCGACAGCACTCCGCATATTGTCATACAATTAAACCCAATTGCAAGCCGGCGGGCAAAACAATTCGTGATTTTGGTTTTGAGGACCTTCAGGCGAGCGGCAAATCTCGACCCCCTCTCTCGGCGGTAGGTAAAACCGCTTCCGTGTTGAATGCATGTCGAAAAATTGATATGATACAAAAGCGCGACCGCCGGCGTTCTCCCCAGCGCCGCTAGCGTGCCCCCGCCTACAATAACCCCCGCTTGAACACGATCTCTTTGAGGAGATTCCCGCCATGTTCGATCTATTGCCCCAAACGACGCGTAACTGCGAAGGGCTTTCTCGTCGCGGTTTTCTACAACTGGGCTCGCTTGCCGGGCTCGGCGTTTCACTGCCGGTGGCCTTCGCTGGCAAGGCCATCGCGGAAAACACGGCGGCGGCCGAAGATGTCAATTGCATTCTAATCTGGAGCCAGGGCGGCATCAGCCATCATGATACGTTCGACCCCAAACCCCGGGCGCCGGTGAGCGTTCGCGGCGAGTTCAGTGTGATCAACACGGCCACGCCCGGCGTGCAGTTCACGGAAATCTTGCCGAACATGGCCCGCGAGCAAAAACGGTTCGCGGTGTTGCGCGGCTGGAATCCTCAAAACGCCAGCCACGGCATGGCGGACCAGTGGGTGATGTCGGGCCGCAAGTTTAATCCGGCGGTGGCGTATCCTTGCTACGGCTCGGTGGTCAGCTATCGGAAGGGATTCAAAACCACCATGCCCCCGTTCATGCAACTGGGCTCTTCGCTCAGCCGGCTGTTCGGCGGCGGCAGCGCGGGCGTTTTGGGCTTGGAGCATAACCCGTTTGAAATGCTGGCCGATCCCAACGCCGCCAAGTTTAATGTCCGAGATATCACGCCCCCGCAAGGCGTCACGATGGATCGTATCGACCGGCGGCGCAAAATGTTGGCCAGGGTCGACCGGTTGCAGCGCGCGGTCGATTTACAACCCGCCGCGTACGAAGCCCTCGATGAACACTACAAAGCAGCGCTCAACATGATCACGGCGCCGGCCACCAAGAAGGCTTTCGCCATCGACGAAGAAGACGCCAAACTGCGCGACGCCTACGGCCGCAACAAGTTCGGCCAAAGTTGCCTGCTGGCCAGACGCCTGCTTGAATCGGGCGTGCGTTTCGTGACCATCACCAGCGGCGGTTGGGATACCCACCAAAACAACTTCAAGACACTCAAAGACCGCAGCATTCCTCCCGTCGACCAAGCCCTGCCGCAACTGCTGATCGACCTCGAACAACGCGGCATGCTCGACACCACGCTGGTCTGCTGGCTGACTGATTTCGGCCGCACGCCCAAGGTAAATTCGGCCAGCGGTCGTGATCATTGGGCCTCGACGGGGTTCGCGCTCATGGCGGGCGCCGGCGTGCCTGGAGGCCATGTGCTCGGCGCCACCGACGCCGATGGCGGCAAGGTCGCGAAAGATGAATACCATTCGGTTGACATCGCGACCACCATTTACAAAAAGCTGGGAATCCCCGCCAATTTGATCGCCCGCGCCCCCGATGGCCGCCCCGTACGGTTGATCGAAGGCGAGCCGATCAAGGAGTGGATGTAGAAAAAGCGTGAAAACCTGCTTTGGAGCAGTTCAATCAATGATTACACGACTGTACGCAAATAATTTTCGCTGCCTCGTGGCATTCGAAGCTCTATTCGATTCATTTGGTGTCCTTTGCGGCCCAAATGGTGCGGGTAAGAGTTCGGTTTTTGACGTATTGAAACTCATCCGCGATCTCGGGACCTCCGAGGCCAGCCTGGGGGGCGACGGACCGCAAGACATCAAACAACTCGATTTTACGAACTGGTCGAAAAGCACGACGCAGGAATTCGAACTAGGCGTTCGAGCAGAAGGTCGCGACTTTGAGTATCGCATCCACATCGAGCAAGCCCATGGAGATGTTAAACCGCGCATCATCAATGAAAGTGCGACATGCGACGGTCGCCAATTGTTTTCGCGTGATCTCGAAGGCGTGACCTTCAAAAGGAAAGATGGTGCTCAATCAGGATTTCCGCTCGATTGGCGTCAAGCCGCACTCGGCGCAATCCAGCCCACGGGCGCATTGAGCGATATTGAGACTCTGCAAAACGCTCTCGCAAGAATTCTGATTCTGCGCCCCAGTCCGCGCAGTATGGAGCCGGAAAGCAGAAGCGAAGCACGTCAACCGTCACTGTATTTGTCGAATATTCTCTCGTGGTATCGCTCGCTTTCACAGGAGCAAGAATGGACGGATGTCCTGCGAGATTCACTGCAAAACGTTTGGCCTGACTTCAAATCATTCAAACTTGTCGATGTCGGCCTGAACACGAAAACGCTTCAACTGCGTTTTGATACAGAACATGGCCGCGATGCGGAGCCTTATTTCTTTCATCAACTATCCGACGGAGAAAAAGCATTGGTTGGGCTTTATATGGTTCGCGCGGCGATGGAAACCAGTGCGGCCAATATCATCGTCATTGATGAGCCGGACAACTACGTCGGTCTGCCGGAGTTGCAACCATGGGTATTGGCCATGAGAGAATTGCTTGACGATAATCATCAAGCCATTCTGATTTCACACCACCCAGAGATCCTGGGTAACGCCGGTGAAGAATTTGGACACTATCTCTGGCGTGACAATCATACCTCGCCGACTCGGATTGGACCGTTGAAAACACCCGAGGGCCTTACGGCTGGGGAAGTGATCGCTCGAGGGTGGGCAAATGGCTAATCGAACCCAGATTGTTTGCCTTCACGAGGGCAAGGTGGGCCGCAGTATTGACCCTGTTTTCATCAATCGACTGATCCGAACTCTGAAGCCGACTTGGATCCGCCCATTCAAAGGAAGCAATTTGTTGCGTGCGGTTGATTGCCGCGGACGTAAGCAACTGATTGCACGAATGCCCGAGGAGTTGAAAGCGTGTTTGAATACTGGTGGCCAAACAACGTTGATGGTCTGGGCGGATCTCGATGATGACATGAATAACGGTGACCAATTGAAAGCGGAGTTTTGGAAGACCGCTGAGGCAGAGGGGATTACTCCGGAGCAGTTCGAGAGTGTTGTTTTTATCTTCGCAAAAGATCGATTGGAGAATTGGATTCAGTACCTCATCGACGGCGTTACCGACGAAAATATTGAGGGACCGCGGGTGAAACACAACCGAATCGTGGCAGATGCCGCCACGAAACTGGCCGAAAGATGCAGCCAAATACAAACCGACCCACCGTTGCCGTCTTCTCTCGAATGGTCGTGCAGGAACTGGCGTCAACTGGTCGAACGGATGAGGAGTCCGTGAAGCAATGAAAGCTATCGAATAAACTTCCCGGTCGCTGATCGGAAAAGCCCGGCATTTTCAAAATATCGGGCTTTTAATCCAGGCTGTAAGAAACAAAATCGCTCGGAATCAATCGTATTTTCTCCGCCGTTTTAGCTATAATACGCCATCGCACTCGTTATCTAGGCCGCTTGGAGTGAATTGCCCATATTTACCATCGCCGCCCTGGCGGCGTTTTTCTCTTACCCGTCTGAAAGTGAAACCATGCCGAAGCGAACTCCCCTTGCTCGCACTCCAGTAGATCGTCGGAACTTTCTCAAAACATCGGGCGCCGCGGTCGGTGGCGTCGTAGGCGGTATTGCCGCCGGCGGCGTGTGGAGCCAACTGGAGGCGGCGGAATCGAAGTCGCCCAATGAAAAGCTCGTTATCGCTTGTATTGGCACGGCCAACCGCGCCGCGGCCGACGTGAGCGGCGTGAAGGGCGAGAATATCGTGGCCTTGTGCGATATCGACAAAACGTATCTGGACCGAGCCTCCAAGCAATTTCCCGACGCTCGCCGTTATGTCGATTACCGCGAATTGATCACCAAGGAAGCCGGTAAGATCGACGCCGTGGTGGTCGCCACGGCTGATCACAACCACGCGCCAGCCACTATTCGCGCTATTCGCGCTGGTTTGCATGTGTACTGCGAAAAACCGCTCACGCACACCGTGCATGAAGCCCGCGTGATCGCCGAAGCGGCGAAAAAACACGGCGTGCAAACCCAGATGGGCACCCAAATTCACGCCGGCGATAACTACCGCCGGGTGGTCGAAGTGATTCAGTCGGGCGCCATCGGCGATGTCAGCGAAGTGCATGTGTGGGTCGGCAAGGGTTGGGGCGGCGGCGAACTTCCCACCGACACCCAAGCCCCGCCCAAAACGCTCAGTTGGGATCTCTGGCTGGGTCCCGCGCAGGAGCGGCCCTACGCCGTGGGCCGTTATCATCCCGCGAACTGGCGCCGTTGGTGGGCCTTTGGCCAAGGCACCCTCGGCGACATGGCCTGCCACTACATGGACCTTCCCTTCTGGGCGCTCAAGCTTCGGCACCCCACGCATTGCGCCGCCGAAGGGCCGGACGTCCACCCCGAAACGTGCCCCTTGGGCCTCACGGTTCGCTATGAATTCCCGCAACGCGGCGATCTGCCGCCGGTCAAACTCACCTGGTACGACGGCAACCGCATTCCCAAGCAAGTGGCCGGCGAGCGCGTGCCGGGCAGCGGCGTGATGTTCGTCGGCAGCGAAGGCAAGATGTACGCCAACTATGGCAGTTACCGCCTCTTTCCCTCCAGTAAGTTCGCCAAGTTCGAGCCGCCCGCGCCCTCGATTCCCAAATCGATCGGCCACCACGCGGAGTGGATCAAAGCCTGCAAAGACGGCTCGCCCACGACCTGCAACTTCGATTACTCCGGCGCGCTCACCGAATCGGTGCTGTTGGGCAACGTGGCCTATCGCACCGGTGAAGCGCTCGAATGGGACGCCAAACAGTTGAAAGCCGTCAACTGCCCCGCCGCCGATCAATACCTCCGCAAAGAGTATCGCTCCGGCTGGGAAGTGGTTTAATACGCTGCCTTGAAGTTACAGCGGCGAAAATTGGAATGAACAAGAAGCCCGGCTTTTTCAAAAAGCCGGGCTTCTATACGATTGGGCTGCGTTGCGCCACGCACTCGGAAGTTGTACTTCGCACTGAGCACCATGGTGGCAGTCGTACCCAGAGACCACAAAGTAGAGTGTCTCCAGGTCCGGCTACACAAGCTTAAATGTCAATAGTTTCACTTCTTGCTTATTTTACAATATGCTTGTTCTGCCCGATGACATCAAGATTTTTAGCGTGAAGGAGCAATGCTCGGTTACTGCTCAGGTTGTACGGTTGACTCGAAGCCTAGCGAAAACCAAGATTGATGGAACTTGGTGGAAAATCCCCCTATCGAGCAACATAAAAGAAGAGGAAGATCATCACTGGGTTTGGCGAAAAAGTGTTGGCCAGCACCGTAACAACCTTAAATGGGAAGCTGTGGCGGTTCAGAGTTCAGGAGGCGATGTTGAGGGTGCAATACTGTATCGAATCGATGCAAAATCTCAAATCGCCGAAGGAGAGGGCGCTGTTTTTGTCGACCTGCTTGCCACAGCGCCCAGAAATCGTCCTTGGGTGGTAAGTAGCCCAGATTACCGGGGCGTAGGTGCGGTACTTCTGTTGGTTGCTGTTAGGCAAAGTTATTTACTTGGGCTTGGTGGGCGAGTATGGCTAAATTCCTTGCCAAGCGAGCGAACTCGGAAATTTTACCGAAAGCAAGGCTTTCAGGTGATCTTCGAAAATGACGATGGTACAATTGGCTACGAGCTTCCGTCCAACCGGGCAGAACAATGGCTCAAGAATGAGGGGTATCTCCGATGACATGGAAAGACGACGATTTTGTACCGGTAACCGGCGGCGCCAATCTTGCAGATGCTTACGTCCGAGATCTCGACTCGCTGCGCAACGTGAAAGTCAAATCCGACCTGGACTGTCACATCATCCGACTACTTGCTCTTCATCCACAAATCAGCATTAGGTTCCGCAATCAAGACTTGACTTGTCTAGATGACGTAACGAAGCGAGCGTTGCTCCAGGATCTGAACGATTCGCTAAATATCAAGCCATTACGCACCGCTAAGAAATGATTTCGGCTGATAAAGCAAGAGAATTCGCCGCGAAGCACTTCCCTAACGCACCCGAAAAACTGGCGGAACATATTGACGTTGTCGTTCGTGAGTCGCGAATGAACGGCTGCGATGGCTGGTGCCTAACAACCGGTGACCGAGCAATCATCCGGATAAATAGCAACCAAGTTCAGTCTCGCAAACGCTTTACATTGGCGCATGAGCTCGGCCATCTCATTCTTGGAGTGCCCGCCAACGTTGGCGAAACTTACGCAGACATGCTGCGGTCGGACTCCGCCGAAGAACGACGAGTCAATAAACTTGCGTCTGAGTTGCTCCTTCCCACGCAGGTTGTCAAGTCTTCGCTTCCCGATTTGCCCGTCGTCGCTGACGCCCTAAAGAAGTTGGCGAAAAAAGCCAACATATCAGAGTTGGCTACGGCGATACGAGTGTGTAATGTGGCAGGCGAGATTGGATTGACTAACGCATACGTGGTCCAGTTCGATGGTGATCAAGTTCGCTGGCAGTGGTCGGACACCCTGCGGGGGATGGACGACAAAATAGCTGCGTGGCTGTTAGATGAATCACGCAAATCAGCGCCGATCGCATTTCGTCACCAGCGAAAACAGGGCGATGTCATTGTTGCTTCATCGATTGAAAACCCCTACTTTGGTTCAGTAACGTTATTTGTGCAATTGCTGCCACATGAACAAGGAATGAAAATATCTCGCCCTGAGAGACGCAAAGCTCTTGAGGCAGTTCTGTTTGCGGGTGGTGCTAAGTTACAACAGCGAGTGTCGGGACTCATAGGCGCACACAAAGGAAGAATCTCCGAAATGTCGGAACAGCAAGCCCTAGGCGATTTCTGGGGCCGCAATCTCAAAAAGCTGGCAAACACGCCGCTTAATAGCGACGACGGACGCGAGTACATACGTCTTCGGATCAGCGAATGGTTTTAATCACATTGCCGTGACGAACCGTTTGTTCTGTTTTGCCTCAGTTGGACGTTGAGCTTTAAGAGTGTGCTAGAGTTTAGCACCCACGCAAAGGAGAAGCTCAATGTCGAAAAGAACGTAAAGTGGCGATTGTAAGACGCCATCTGTTGGAAAATGTGGCCGTGTCGGATCTCTGCGATGAGAAATACACCTTCCAGGCTGCGGCGTTAGCGGTTGGCGTGAGCGAGAAGAGCCTGCACGATTGGCACAAGAAGTTTGCCCCGCAAATGGGTTACCGACATCACGTATTTGCCGACGTCGCAGGGTTGGGTTTACTTGGCGGTTGTGCTCGATCTGTTCAGTCGCAAGGTG
>QIKY01000108.1 GCA_003233175.1 Planctomycetaceae bacterium
GCCGACAGCGGAAGCTCCACCGGCGGCCCATACGTTTCGTGGCTGAGGCAATCTTCCCGGTGCTGGAATTTCGATTTGTAAAACTGGTTCGTCACGCCGTTAAAGACCATCGCCTGACCTGAAGACACGGGCAGATCGTGCAGAAGTTTTAACGCCTCTTGGGTTTGCAAGCCGCCGATGATGGAGGCGATGGTGGGCGTGGTTGGCGTTTGGCCGCGTTGCACTTCTTCGCGGCGCAGTTGCGGGCAGCTATAACGCACATTGATCAAGCGATAATCGTTTTCGGTCATGGCGCATTCGTAACAGGCGCCGTCGGGCGGTTGAAAGACTTTCGCCACGCCGTTGATTTCCTGAATGCCGCCGTCGATCCAGGGTGTGTTGACTTTCCAGCAACAACGGTTGACCCACAACCGGGCTTCACGATTATCGAGACAGCCGACCACGACATCCATCTCGCGAAAGAGGCCCAGCCCGATGTCGGCCATGATATCCACCGGCAACGACACGGCTTGCATTTCGGGGTTGATATCGAGCATCGCATCGACAGCGGCTTCGGCTTTGAGGCGGCCCCGATCGCGCGCCCGATAGAGCACCGAACGCGTGAGGTTCGAGGTTTCGATCCGATCAAAATCGACCACGTACACGCAGCCCACGCCCAACAACGCGAAGTTTTTCAGGACTTCATTTCCCAGGGCGCCAGCGCCCACCACCATGATTTTCGCGCGCGTGAGCCGCTCTTGCTCCCACCAATCGATGAGCCGAAAGCGCGAGTAGCGGTCGTCGTTGTCAATCAACAGAGGGTTCGGCATGCGTTTCAATTAAGAGGGCGAAAGTTTTGAAAGAAGGAGGCGGTGTGAATGAAGGGGATGCTGTGAAGGAGGGAGACGCCGGGAACGACACGCCCATTCTTACGCCGGCTGGCCGGGAACGCAGATGAAACCACAGTTCTCAATTTCATCTTGGCGCCAGTGAAAGAAGCCTAGTTCGCACTGAACAGGGTCGACCACCAGGGCGATTTGCCAAGGATGCTCGAAAAAATTGCGGTGGATAAAACGATCGTGCGCTGAGAGGAAAACGCCCAACCGAGGGTGTGTGTGCTGCCAGCCGATCACTCGCTCATGAGGAAATCGTTGTGCAATCTGTTTGTGCAACGCCGCCCAGGTGTCGTGGGTGAAAGTCAGGGCGGCGGCGTTTGACTGCGTCTCGGCGGCGGGCAGAAAATGTCGGACCAGCACCCGCGCCGGCGTCTCCTCGAATACCCTTCCCAACAAAAAACCGCCCCGCTCGCAGGAAAGATCAATCTCGGAATAAGCCAAAACCGCCTCCAGCACCGATTCATAAATGGCGATCGAGGCGCCCTCGGAATGCTGGGTTCCAATCAAGGCGCCGTTGAATACATCGGCTGATTTGGCGGCGGGGGGTGGATTATTCAATTGCCAGCCTTCCCTTCAACAGATACACTGCGAATGGTTGTAAATTTCACACGGCTAGAAATAGTTCGTTTAACGGCAAGCCGAAGGCGACTGTGTTTTTCTGTATGGCCCGAACGCATCGACACAAAACGCAGCCGCCTTCGGCTTGCCGTTAAACGAAAAATGGTATCCGACCGGCCTCATTCGATGAACATAATTCCCGAATCGGCGACATCCACCAGCTCGACATCCACCAGTTCGGCTTCGACAATCTCGACGTTTTCATCGGCGTTCGGCCTTGCCGCCACTCGACCCACGCTATCCAAAAAGACCACATCCGCCGGCTCATCGTCTGACTTCGCCGGGCCAAACCCCGAAGCACTCCGCACGTCGCGCGAACCATTCAAAACGGCGCCCGCCAGGCGATCACGGAGCGGGCGGGCGTCGATCGGGAAGGCGTACGTTTTTTGAGTTTTGACCCAGGTCGCCGCTTCGCGATTGTACGGACTTTCGACATCTAGGTTTTTGTAACGGATCATGTCCCACAACATTTGGCACAACTCATCGAGATTCAAACTGGGAACCCAGTGCGTGCCATAACCGCCCAGGCAAACCACGCCGCTGGCCGAAATATTGGGATGAAAAATCGGCGTTTGCCATTTCAGTTCCGGCATCATTCTGGGATACGACGCGCCCAGGCGAATAGCCACTTCGTGTTGTTCGCGGATCTGCGGGATGGCGCCGTCTGGCCGCCACAGGCCGCGTCCTTGAAAACGAATTTTGTACACATCGGCCGGAACGCCGAAATATTGAAAATCGAGAATCGAGCTTTCGGCTTTCGTGGCCGAAAGGGCTTTGAAGTCGGTTCGTAGGCGCCGCGTTCGCGGCGATTGACGTCTGACCATGTAACAATTCCTCGCAAACGGCATCTTCAATGCACCGAGATGGTCGCTCGCACCCAGGGACGACCAACCGGTCGAAAAGAAAAGGAGTTAGCGTCTGCCGGCGACAATTTCAGGATAGACGATCAGATGGTCGCCATCGCGAACGCTGGCTTCGATCAGGGTTTGGTTTTCTCTCAGCCGCTGACCGCCCTCTTTGTGGTCGAGGCTATAACTCATCGGCTGGCCATCGGGCCCCATGACGGGCAGATTCATTTTCGTGATGATGTTGGGCAAAATTCGCTTCACGACGACGGAATCGGCAATGACGGCGTCAACGCTCTTCGCGCCCGTCTGATCCAGAAAGGTGACCCGAGTTCCTTTACGCTGTTCGGCTTCTTGCTCAGACATTGTACAACTCCAGATAAGCGCCCCGCCAAGATTTCGCGGAACAGAGGATATGACGCCTTCGACAAAATAGGTGGTCGATAGTTATTCGCCGAAGATATACAAATCTTAGCGGGTTGCGGTGAGAATTTCCACCGATTTCGTCCGCCGCAAAATCGGCAACTTCACAACGGCCCCGTGTTTTCGGCGTTTAGAAGGTGTGGGAAAAAGATATTCCGTTTCAGAAGCCCGGCTTTTTGAAAAAGCCGGGCTTCTGAAACGCCGCTTCGCGAACTCATTATTCCCCGTTTTCGTATTCGACCGAGACGATTTCCATTTGCAGGCGTCCCAAAATTTGAATCACGGGCAAAAAGGCGTTGTAGGCGTTGGCGCCCTCCAAATTCGACTGCGCGATTTTTATATGCGCAGCGCCTATGCCGCCTTGCCCCAGCGTGGCGTCGAGCGCCAACCAGCGGTCTGCAATCCAGACTTCGGTCCACATATGGTAGGCAAAGCCGTTTGCCCGGGGATAATACACCAATCCGATAGCCGTGCGGGCGGGAATGCCGCGCGCCCGACAAAGCGCCGCCAGTAGCACGGCGTGTTCGGTGCAGTCGCCTTCCAACGACCGGGCGACTTCCGCCGCCGTGGCGAAGGCCTGCGAAAAATTCTTGGCCGTGATCGCCTCATGCACATAACGCTCCAGCGCTTGGGCCACTACCCAGGCGTCTTTTTCCTCCGGGAGAACGTTACCGGCCATTTTCACAACTAGGGGATCATCGCTTTGAATAAGGTTGTTGGGGGCTGTGTCGCTTGGCGTGGGGGCGTCGCTTGGCGTGGGGGCGTCGTCCTTGAGGGGCGTGTTCGCATTTGGAGACGAAAATCCGGCGGAGTCTGGCGTCAGCGGCGCTACGATCACTTCGGCCACATTGTCCCCCAGCGAAGTGACTTGCTGCGAGGCATCGTTCACGAAACAAATTGCGGGGTCGGCGTCTGATAATGTCATCCGATACACGACGCGCCGCGTGGCGTGAGGTTCATCCAGTTGCTTGTTAACGGGAACAATCGAGAAATTGCCCAGATCAAAACTCTCGTTCGACGACGCAGCCAACGCGACTGCTTCGCTCACGCGGTAGGAGTATTGTTCGATTCCGGCGGAGTACGACTTCAAAACTTCGCCGTGGCTGTCGGTCCAGAGGGTGGCGTCGATGCTGTTTCCGGCGATCTTGACCGAACTCTCGATGCGCAACAATTCGCGTTCTTCCTGGAGCAAGGGCGTGCGTTCGCGGCGCACCGCTCGCAACGACACCTCAGCCACTTGCGTGAACACCGGCAACAATGCGCGCATGGTTCGCGTTTCTCCGGGTTGCATCGGCTTTCTGCGGAGGGAGGCTTCGGCGGCGAAAAACCCTCGCCATTCCGGCTTCCAATCGAGTTGGCTATTTGTGGTTTTGCCCACCGTGGTGGTTTGAAGAGATATCTGCTCTCCCTCCACGACGCCGACCACCTTTGTGGTTTGCGGTCCGGCATTCATTTCGCTGGAGAACGAAAGCAGTTTTCCCAGCGGTGTTTCCACCGACGCGTACATGAGGTGGATCGCCACCTTCTGGCCAAACCGCTTAATTTCCATCGTACTTGTGGTTCTCAAGTGGAGTTGGCCCTCTTTTTCCTCGCCAGAAAAATGAGATTGCCCCACTTTGGCGTCGCCAATGTAGAGGGCGTCCCAACGATCTCCGAGCAGCGATTTGGTTTCTGTTTTAGGCGCCGGAGGAGCCCCGGCAGTCGTTGGACGGTTATCGTTGCAGCCGGAAAGCAGCAACACGCCGCCGAGACAGACCACTTGCGCAAGCGGCCACATGGTATTTCGAATGGTGTGGCGAGAAAAAATCATATTGGGCGCCTCCTGCATTGATTCGACCCGAGATAAACTCCGTGCGGCATGAATTCTCGTTTTTGCGCTAGTATACAAAGCTCGTGGTTGTAAGTGGCGTCTTTTTCGTTAAACGGCAAGCCGAAGGCGGCTACGTTTTTCTGTCTGGCCCGAACGTGCGGGCTCAAAACGCAGCCGCCTTCGGCTTGCCGTTAAACGAGCCATTGGAATCTGTGCAAAGTATAGCAAAACAGTCGTCGTGCGGGCTTGCTGCAATATCGCCATAGGTCCGGCGTGCGCATGAGAAACGGCATCGTCTGATGCAAAAAGTCACCCCGACCGGAGAAATAGAGCCCGATTCTGGAAAAATCTCGCGCACCGGCCACGCTCCCCCCGAAGCGCCTTTTTCTGGTGCTAGACTCCAATTGACGGGCCGGAACCGTTCCATGGTTGGCAACGTAGAACCTACGCCAGCCAACTGCTTGGCGAGTTTGTGTCGATCGTTCGGATTGGCGCGATCAGGCGAAGCTGGCCGGCGGTGGAATGCGTGAAAGCTGCTTTTGCAGGTAACACGGGCGGCCCGCCGGGGGATATGAGCTATTTTTTTTAGTACAGCAGAGAGTCTTTCGAGACCGGGGCGACGACAAACAAATGGGTTTTCTGAAAAAGTTTTTTAAGAATGTCTTCCACGATTCCTTGGTCGAGTCGGGCGACTACAGCAGCTTCGAGCGACTCTCGGAGGAGGAGCTTGAAGCGCATTTGGGCGTGTCGAAGTACGGCGCTTTCCAAATGACCGACGCCGTCCGCCCGTCGTACGACCTCAAAGTCAAGCCGCGGCAAGGTTTTCGCCACGATGTCTATCACGACGAAGAAACCGAGGCCAGCGTTCCGGTGCTGATGGCCGCGGCGTCGAAAGAAAACCTCTTTGAAACATTCATGGAACTGTTGGATCCGCTGGGCAGTGAAGTCGATGTGGTTCTGGAAACGAGCCATCATCGGAAGGCGAACGGGCACGACGACCTGTACCGCGAACATATCGACATGCCGGTATTGAAGAGTCTGCTCTGGGACTTTGAAGACCTGCTCACCAACGACGGCTGCACCGGCATCGCGGTGTTGGCGCCCGGCATACCGCAGGAAGTGCAATTCGATGAGCACAAACTGTTGATCGTTTACGGCGCTCCGTTAACGGCCTTCGAGGGGGCGCTTATTGATCGCCACGTTGATTGCGACGAATCGATCAAGTTCATCACCGAAGCCGAACACGTTCACTCGTCCAACGACAAATACATCAGCCAATTCGAGGAGTTGAAAACGCGGCTCGGCATGGATTGCGAATTCACCTATTCCGATTGAGCATGGCTGGTCAAAACAACACCGCCCCGTGAGGGCGAAGCGTTTGTACGGCGAGACGATTGCGTCGCAGACAGCACAACAGGCTGCTGAGATCGTCCAAGCTGTTCGCCATTCTGGCCCGGCGCCGCCCCCAATGGCAGATCGATTTCCTGGTCGGGGCCATTCGTTTCAATCACGCCCTCTGGCGGCGAGATTTCCTCGCCTTGCGGAGAATTCGATGCGCCATGTTCGGAAAGCCCATGTTCGGAAAGCCCGTCAACGGTGAATCCGTTTCCCGGCGTGATCGAGCCGGGATCAAGCCACAGTCCGTCAGGACCGAGTTGCATGGTGCCCATATCGAAGTCGAGGCCGCGCCGTTGGACCTCAAACAGAACCCAAATACTGACGAAGTTATTCTGTGCTCTGAGCAACGCCGCCAAGGCCCGCACCAAATCCTGCCCGGTAGTGGCGCCGAGCGGTTGTGCTCCGGCTCCAGGCTGTGGCGGCTTTTGAAGCGCCAATTGCGCTTGGTCGGTCTGTGAAATCGCGGCCTGCACCGACGCCCGCCCCAGTTCAAAGTTGAGCTGATTCAGTTCTATGTTTCGCAAGGTGGTGCGGAGCGTTTGCGCGACGGCGTCTTCAAACGCGTAATAGTTTCGTCGGGCCTGACTGTACTGGATCAGGGTCTCGCGATAGGAGTTTCGCTCGACGAGCCGCGTTAAAGGGGCGTCGAATTGCAGGCCCACCCGCAAACGACCGGTCGATCCTTGCAGGCGAATGGGGTTGTTGCCGGTGTTGCTGATGTCGCCCTCGAAGATGAAATCCAGATCGCTTTCCAGATCGTTGGTCACGACTTGCACGGATCGCCACACATCGACCAGCGAGGCTCTTGCGTTCATCCAATCGCGGCGGTGCTCCCGGGCGATCTCGATAGCGTCGCGCGAGTCAAGCTGCACATCGGCCAATTGAATCGATTCGGTGCGAGCACGAGCCTGGACCAAGGAAAGCTGCAATACATCGCCCGTGATTTCGATCAAATGATCGGGCAGCCGACCCACCACATGTTCCAGCAAACGGGTCTTTAATTGGTCGGCCAAAAGGTTCGGCCCTTCTTCCAGGAGTTTGGTGATTTCTTGATCGATCTCGGCATTGGCTTCGCCAAATTGGTCCAGTTGCGAGCCTACCATCTGCAACGACGTGTGCAGCGTTGCGGGCATCTTCTTGAGTTGTTCGGCCGCGGTTTTTAGTTCTGACTTTCCTTTGGAACCGCGCTCGGTGGAGCCGCCGTCAGAATCGTTGGGTTGAAACGCTTGATCGAGTTTCCCGGCCAGCACGTCCAGAAATGCCAAGCGTTCAGGCAGCACTTGTTCTAGTTTCTCGATATCATCCTGAGCGCGTTGCATGTTCGTTTCCACCACGTGGGCATGGACCTCTTGCAGCGTTCGCACATACTGTTGCAACTGACTAAGATCGTTGGCGAGGTCTTCGGTCCATTGCAGGGCGGGAGCGTCGGGGCCTCTGGGAATCGCCTGCTGGATTCGCACCACGACATCGCCAACGCCTTGTTGGATGGCCGTGATGTCGTTCTGCACGGGGAGAATGGCCGTGTCGATCAAGTTGAACGGATCGAGCAAGCCGTCGACGATGCGCGTTTCGAGTTGCGGTGGGAGTCCCAGGGTAATTTTGAAGGCGTCCAGCGAGGTTTGATAGGCGGTCTTTTGCGAGAGCAACGTGCTCTGTTCGGTCAACAGACTTTGCCGAACCTGTTCCACTTGGATGAAGGTGATCCGACCGGCGTCGAAAAACGCCTCGAACTGCCCCAGATTGTTTCGCAGCGCCGCGACATTCCCTTCCTGATTACGAATAACTTGTTGCTGTTGCAACAGTCCCAGGTACCCGCCGGCGCGCCCCGCGCCAGTGCCGCCGGCAAAGACAAGCCCGCCCGCCCCGCCCGCACGACGATTGGCGCCCGGCCCCGGATTAGCGCCCGTGACAATCGACAAGTAAAACCCGCGCCGAAAACGCTCCACGTCGCGAACATTCGCTAACAAGCCCCGCTCGGAGCCGGTGAGTTGTTCCATGACGACGTCGCGCCCGCCCCGCCGCAGCAGCGGCTGCACGAGAGAAAAGTCGAGCAGCGTGAACGCGGAATGCGTGTCGGGTCCGGAGAATTGCCACATCAGGTTGTTGGCCAGTCCCACCACCAGGGAGCCGCCGGAGGCGAGGAGTTTCTGGGAGCGAACTCCGTTGCGGTTATTGGGCAAGGTGGCTGCTCTGAAATTGCTGCGATCAGCGCCGCCAGCGCCTGGGTTTTCCTCTCCAAGCGTTGTGTAGTCGACCTCATACCCGCCGAAAAATTGTGAATCGAAACGAAACCGCTCGAAACTCACGTCGAGCGCCGAGAGGTAGAGCGTCTCCATTTCTGTTTGGTAGTTCCGGGAGTGCAACAGACCGATGCGCACCGATTCGTCGCTCGTGAGTTCAAGAACATTCTTTTCATTCACGGGGAGATAACCGAACCATTCGGGGTTTTCGACGAAGGGCGTGTCGCCATCTTGATGCCAGTGCTTGTAGCCGCGTTTGCGGTCGACGTAATGCATGTAGGTATGCGATGTCGGGTCGTCGGTCGGCATCGGTTGGTAGTCGGGTGTGAAAGGGCTGAACATCCGTGAACGAGGATCGATTTCGATCGTATAATCGGGTAGATCCCAATGCGGATGATTGGCCTTTTGGTCGATCAGGCCATACACTTCCGAATCGGCCTGTTCGCGGTAAAACCTTCGTGAACAACCCGGTTGCGCGCACGCTCCAATCACCAACAAACAAGCCGCGATGCAGCCAGCGAGCCGCCGCCAAGAGTCGTCCGCCTGTTGTTTACACATTCCCCGGCCCCCAAAGAGTTAGAGCGTGCTCCGACAAACCGTCCGCGCACGAGCGGAGCAGCACTTCCTACGGTAGGTTTCGGGTGTTAGAGAAGGCAGACTTTAACGATTACTCCGGTTGTTCTGATTGCCTCGATTGAGGCAACTAGAAAAATCAAAACAGGCAAAAGCCTGAACTCCATCGGCGCGTGCGGCGCCGGCGCGGGTGAAAGCAGGAAATCGTCATTATTTACGCCAATAATCGGGATATCCGGCGCATCATATCTCTAGAGGCGGCGCACTCGACACAAAAACGGCTCTTTCTGTGCGCCGAGATACATTCGGCCACCCCGAGAAAAAGCACCTAAACCGCCGCGCCTCCGTCATTTACGCTGAAACCCTCCTGGGAGATTTGCATGCTCCGGCTTCCCTCTTTACTCGCCTCCCTGTTTACGGCGGCGTTGCTGTTGGCGGTATTCGCGTCTTCCCCCCTTTTGGCGGCCGAGCAAACGAAGGCTTCGGCGAAGGAGATCGCTTTTTTTGAAAAGAAGATCCGCCCCGTGCTCGTAAAACATTGTTACGAGTGCCATTCGGAGGAATCGGAGGAGGACGATTTGGGCGGCGGCTTGCTGCTCGACACCCGCGAGGGCATTCGCAAAGGCGGCGATTCAGGACACGCCGTCGTGCCCGGCAATGTGAAAAAAAGCTTGCTGCTCAGTGCGTTGCTGTACGAAGATTTGGAAATGCCGCCCGAGGAGCCGCTGCCCGCCAACGTGATCGCCGATTTCCGTCGTTGGATCAGAAAAGGAGCGGCCGACCCGCGCCGCGCAACCGCCCCGCTGCGCCCGATGGTTGACCTGGAAAAAGCACGCCAGTTTTGGTCGTTCCAGCCGATTCGGCGCCCCCAGCCGCCGAGTGTGAAAGATAACGCCTGGCCCAAAACCGAAATTGATCGTTTTGTGTTGGCTCGGTTGGAAGCCAAGGCTTTGCATCCTCTGGCCGACGCCGAACCGGCCGTGCTGGTGCGGCGGCTGTACTTCGATTTGATCGGCCTACCTCCCGCGCCGGAGCAGGTCGAGGCGTTTGTTGGCAACCCCACGCCGCGGGCGTATCAGCAACTCATCACGCAATTGCTCGATTCGCCGCAATTCGGCGAGCGCTGGGGCCGCCACTGGCTGGATGTCGTTCGTTATGGCGAGTCGACCGGCATGGAGCGAAACTTCACCTACCCCCATGCTTGGCGTTATCGCGATTACGTCATTCAGGCCTTCAACGACGATAAACCGTTCGACCGCTTCATTCAGGAGCAAGTGGCCGGCGACTTGCTACCGGCGAAAAACGACGCGCAACGCGCCGAGCAACTCATTGCCACCGGTTTGTTGGCCATGGGCCCCAAGTCGTTGAACGAAAACAATCGTGAAAAGTTCGCCATGGACGTCGTCGACGAACAGATTGATGTCACGACGCAAGCCTTCATGGGCGTCACGGCCAGTTGCGCTCGCTGCCACAACCACAAGTTCGACCCCATCCCGCAGAGTGAATATTACGCGTTGGCGGGTATCTTTCGCAGCACCGACACCCTCTTCGGTACGGCCAAGGTAAGAGGCAACCGGCAAGCGGGGCAACTGCTCGCGCTCGATGACGGCGGCCTTGAGCGGGTCTCGGTTGCCGGCGGAAAACAGAACAAAGCCCAGATTGCGAAAATCTCGCGTCAGCTTAAAAGCGCCCAACGCCGCGTGGCTCAGTTTCGTCGGCAAGTGAAAAAGAAACCCGCCTTGAAAGGCAAGCTGGCCAAACTCGAATCGCAGGTCAGGCAACTACAAAAACGCCTGAAAAAAACGCAACCTCCCAAAAAGCGTCGCAAAAAAAACCAACCTAATGTGGCGGTCGCCCCAGCAAAAAAATACGAGTTTTTGGTGATGGCGGTGCAAGACGCCGAACAGCCCCGCGATACGGCATTGCGCATTCGCGGCGAAGCCAACCAGCGCGGCGATGTCATCCCGCGGGGTTTTCTTTCGGTGTTGACGCGCCACCCAACGCCTAAAATCTCTGCCCGGGAAAGCGGCCGCCTGCAATACGCCCAGTGGCTCACCGCTGACGACAACCCACTCACCGCGCGTGTGGCGGTGAATCGGACATGGCAACATCTTTTCGGTCGGGGGATGGTCTCGACGGTGAACAATTTCGGCGCCACCGGCGAACGCCCCACGCATCCTGAACTGCTCGACCACCTCGCCAGCCAATTCGTGGAGGAAGGCTGGTCGTTAAAAAGTCTGATTCGGCGCATCGTCAGCAGCCATGTCTACCAATTGGGCGGCGGCTCGAACGTTCACGCCGAAGAGGTCGACCCCGATAACAACCTACTTTGGAAAATGAACCAACGTCGGTTGGAGGCGGAAGCTATTAGAGACGCCATCTTGCAAACCGCCGGCCAACTCGATTTGACCCCCGGCAAGGGCTCTGTCGTGGAAACAATTGGCGATGGCGATGTTGGCCGCAACATTCGCACCGATCGTTTTGTGGTGGCGAGCCGCCAACGCAGCGTGTATTTGCCGATTGTTCGCGGCGCCCTGCCGGAAATGCTGCAAGTGTTCGACTTCCCCGACCCCAGTATTATTTTCGGCCAACGCGAAGTGACCACCGTCCCCACGCAAGCGCTGTTCATGCTGAACAATGCGTTCGTCCTCGAACAGGCCGCTCATTTCGCCCAGCGTATTTCCGCCGATGAAAAGTTGGACGCCGACCAACGCATCGGCTTGGCGTACCGCTTGGCGCTTTCGCGGAGGCCTACATCGGAAGAACTCTCCGCCGCCAAGCAATACCTACAAAACGCCAGCCAAAAGAACAAACCGATTTCAAAACCGGCCTGGAGCCGCTTCTGCCAAGCCTTGCTGGCCAGTGCGGATTTCCGCTATCTGGATTGATCGTTGCTCGCTCGGCGAGATACGTGTTTATTCAGCTCATTCCAACGCCAAATTATTCCAGCGAACACGAGAGGATTGATCATGTTCCAACTATCTCGAAGAGAAATGCTGCAAGCCACGTCGAGCGGTTTCGGCTACCTTGCCTTTTCGGCCTTGGCGGCGCAAGCGGCCGAAATAGAATCAGCGAAAAACGGCGTGGGGGAAAAGCATTTCACCAGCCCGTTGGCGCCCAAACCGCCGCACTTCAAGCCGCGGGCCAAACGCGTGGTGTTTTTGTGCATGCGGGGCGGCCCTTCGCATGTCGATACGTTTGACTACAAACCCGCCTTGAAGGAATTCGCCGGGAAAGCGCCGGGCGAAGCAGCCGGACGCGCCAACCAAAAAGGCCGCAAACTCATGCCCTCGCCCTGGGAGTTCACCCCTCAGGGCGAAAGCGGGTTGCCCATTTCGGCGTTGTATCCTGAATTGTCGCAACATGCCGATGATCTCTGCCTGATCAACGGCATGCACACCGATGTTCCTAACCATCCTCAGGCTTTGGTCCAACTGCATACGGGCAGTTTCCAGTTTGTGCGGCCTTCGGTCGGCGCCTGGGTGCTGTACGGGTTGGGCACGGAAAACGAAAACCTGCCGGGGTTCATCACGATCAAACCGCCTTCGCGTTTGGGCGGCGCCCAGAATTACGGCAGCTCTTTTTTGCCGGCGGTTTATCAGGGGACGCGCATCGGCCAGCCGGGGCAAGCGTTGAAAGACGCCACCGTCGGCAACATTAAAAATCCTCAGATTTCGGCCGGCGCCCAACGCCAACAGCTCGATTTTTTGCAATCGATCAATCGGAATGCAGCCCGGAAGAACCCCGCCAATTCGCAACTCGAAGGCGTCATTGAATCGTATGAATTGGCCTTCCGCATGCAAAGCTCGGTGCCGGAGTTGTTAGACCTTTCCGGCGAATCGAAAGAGTCATTGGCGTTTTATGGCGTGGGCGAAAAAGCCACCGACGATTTCGGTCGTCAATGCCTGATGGCCCGGCGATTCCTCGAATCGGGCGTGCGGTATGTCGAACTGACGCACGAAGGCTGGGACCAACACAATAATTTACAAAGCCGTTTGACGAATAATTGCCTAGCCACCGACCGACCGATTGCAGCGCTGTTGGCCGACCTCAAACAACGCGACATGCTCCAGGATACGCTCGTGGTTTGGGGCGGCGAATTCGGCCGCACTCCCGCCACCCGCCGAGACGATGGCCGCGACCACAACGCCACCGGCTTCTCCATGTGGATGGCCGGCGGCGGCGTCAAGGGCGGCATGCGTTACGGCGCCACCGATGAATTTGGCATCAGCGCGGCGGTGGATAAATGTCATATCAACGACCTACACGCCACCATTTTGCATCTTTTGGGATTCGACCATCTCAAACTCACCTACCGCTACGCCGGTCGGGATTTTCGCCTCACTAATATCGCGGGGCGCGTGGCCCAAGGCATGATTTCGTAATTGAAATTGCAATTGGTTTACCGAATGGAAAGCCCGGCGTTTGAAAATGCCGGGCTTTTTTTATATTACAATCGGTCACTTATTCTTCCGCTTCTTCCGCGACGTCTAACAGAGGTTGCAGTATGGTTCGTCTGAGAATATTGTGTTTGAGTTTCTTCGGCGCGCTGCTGGGCAGCGCGGCGATAGCAGCGAATACGCGGCCGAATATCGTGGTCATTCTGGCTGATGATTTCGGCGTGGGCGATATTCAAGCGCACTACCCCAACAACAAAATCGCCACGCCGAACCTAGACCGCCTAGTGCGGCAGGGCCTGAGTTTTACCGACGCCCACAGCCCTTCGGCCGTCTGTTCGCCGACGCGTTACGGCCTGCTGACAGGCCGCTACGCTTGGCGAACGCGGCTCCAGGAATGGGTGATTGCCGCCTACGAACCTCCGCTGATCAATAAGGAGCGCCCGACCTTGCCCGGCTTCCTTCAGCAGCACGGTTATCACACATCCTGCATCGGCAAGTGGCATTTGGGCTGGGAGTGGGTCGGCCCCCAACCCAGCCGGATGACCAAGGTTCGCAACGGGCAGAGAGCGTTCCAGTGGGATTTCACGCAACCGGTCCTGGGCGGACCAACACAACGAGGGTTCGACGATTTCTTCGGCGTCGACCTGCCCAACCTGCCGCCGTTCACATTCATTGAGAACGACCGCACGACACCGCTGCCGACGGAGCGTTATGTGTTCGACTCCAGCGAAGGCATCGTCTTGCCGAAACCGTTTGTCGGCGCGCCGATGGCGCCGGGCTGGCGTTTCCAAAACATTTTGCCGGAAATCACCCGGCGCGCCGTGCGGAAAATTCATGAGTTGGCGAAGCAGGAGGAGCCGTTCTTTCTTTATTTCTCGATGACGTCGCCACACGAGCCGGTCTCGCCTTCGGGAAAATTTCAGGGCCGTAGCGGCATCGCACCCATTGCTGATTTTGTCATGGAAACCGATTGGTCGGCCGGGCAGGTTATTAAGGCGATCGACGACGCCGGCATCGCCGACAACACCCTCGTGATTTTCACCGCCGACAATGGCCACTCTCACTACACCGGCTGGCAACAACTGATCGACGCCGGGCACCTGCCCAGCGGCCCTTATCGAGGACACAAAGGCGATATCTGGGAAGGCGGGCACCGCGTGCCGCTGGTGCTCCGCTGGCCGAAACATATTGCCGCCGGCGCGAGCAGCGAGCAGATGGCCTGCCTGACCGATCTGTTCGCCACCTGCGCCGACATCGTGGGAGCGAAGCTGCCCCCAAACGGCGCCCACGACAGCTTCAGTTTTTTGCCCGCGGCACTGGGAAAGGCAAACCCTAACGGCCGCACCAGCGTGGTCAATCATTCCAACTTCGGCGAATTCGCCTATCGAGAAGGGCCTTGGAAACTGGTCTTCAAACTGAGCGGCAAGAATCTTCAGCAGTCGCGCGGCAAGCCGACCATCGCGGAGCTTTACAACCTCAACGCCGATCTTGCCGAGCAGCATGATTTATCGAAGCAACTGCCGGCGCGCGTCGCACGCATGACCGCCAATTTGGAAAAACTCATCGCCCGCGGCGGCAGTCGCGCCGGGCTCACGGGAGGCGCCAACGACACGGCAGTGCGTTTCGACACCACCCAAACACGCCGCTGGGGCCCGCCTCTGCACTGATGCCCGGCGTTTTTGCGAGGTTGGCGCCGTACGCCATACAACAACGCCGCCGAACGCGAAACGAGCGCACCCCGTGGTTTGTGTGTTCCGGCGTACACGGCGCTGCGGGCGTGGCGCGATCGTCGAAGTCCATGCTTCGTGCTCTTCGCGTCCTTCGTGGTGAACTTGGTCATTCGGCGGCATGGAAAATCGTTGGGCCAGATAGGTTCACCACGAAGGACGCGAAGAGCACGAAGACGCACCGCCGGGATGCATCGCGTTGGCTGCGCCGGCCAACCGGTGGTGTTCGCTGCGCTCGACCACCGGCTAATGGCTGCCAAGCCTCCGGCTTGATGAGAATTCCATCACACCATTGCACGGAATAGATCCACCGGTGGTGTTCGCTGCGCTCGACCACCGGCTAATGGCTTTTATCCTTTCAGGATATGAAATCAAATACGCCTGACGCTTCGGCTTTTTTGGACAGGTACTTATACCTTCTAACACAACTTTGTGAGTCAGCATCAAACTCCGTGTTTGAAACGCCCAACAGGGGTTATGTTAGGAGCTCTTAGCTGTCGCGCTTCCAAGCGTGCAGAATGGTGGCCTTGCCGCCCTGGGTGGTGAACTCGGTGGGCCTGTCGTTCGTGGGGGCGGCGAAGCATACGGTGAGCAGGTCATCTTCGAGTTTGAATATTCCGAGTAGCGTTTTGCCCGCGAAGGGACCTTCGGCGTCGGAAGCGTCAATCGTCATCGGGTTTTGATCCGTGCCGAGTGTGTGCGTCCCTTTGAGAAAGCCGTCGCCGACGGTCGCTTCATGAGCATTGCCGACAATTTGGAGCTTTGAATGCTGGATATCGGCAGCGGCTATTTCGCGGCCGTCCTGTTCGCCGCTAACAAGATGCCATGTACCTTCAATCATGCGTGTTCTCCTTGAAGTAGATCCGGGGCGATTATGTTCGACGGCTTTTCGGCCGTCGGCAGTTCGTCAATTTTCGGGGGGGCCGTTTCCCAGGCCCGTCGTTCGCTGGTGCGCCCAAGCATCAGCCAACTGAAGGCGACCAATTCAAAGATGCGCAGCGCCGTTGCCGACCACGCCGGCAGCCAAGGCGAGATGTCGACGATCATCGCCGCATGGGGCGCGCCAATGCCGAATATCGGCGGCAGCCGGAACCAGTAGTACGTCATGATGGCCGCCGCCGCGAAGATGCGCGCCGCTAGGTCTTCGTGCTTGGGCGAAACGGCGCGTAGCGCCAAGTAAAGGGCGAGCGTCAGACCGCCCACGCCAAAGGGAAGGCCGTAAGCCACGTGCAGATGACTAAAGCCCTCCCAGCCGCTATACGAGGGAACATTATACCAGCCCCACACGAAGCCAGGAAAGAAGCCGGTCAGCACGACTCCCACCCATTTGCCGAGTTTCGTATCGACGGCTGTTCTCGGCGTGAGGCCGGCGGTCGATTCCGAGCAAGGCGCCACGCAATTCAAGCAAGCCGAGCAATGGGCGTTGGGAACCGAAGCCAGCGGCTGCCCGCCGTAAAGCAACTCCACCGGATACACCGGGCACAAGCTAGAGCACCAACCGCTCTTCCATTTGAAGACGAATCCCATCCCAATGGCCAAGAGCCCCACCACGAACAAAATGGCGGCGAGAATCGGGCCGCTGGTATCCAGCACGACCTTGCGCAACGGAATGACCACGATCAGTAGAAGAAAAGCCCCCAGATACAACCGGCCCCGCCATGTTTTTGAGAGCCTCTTGCCAAGAGAAACACCAAAATGATGAGGCGCCAGCGACAAACTGCCCAGCGGGCAAAGATTGCGCCACACGCCCGGCGCAACAACGAGCAAGGCCGGCGCCACTGGAATGAGAACATTCCAAAGCAGGTGCAACCCGAGTGCCGGTTTGAAGATCAAGGCCCCCCAAAGGAACATTCCCGCCGCCCATGCGAGCCATTGCGCTGTGCGCCAAGCCGTTAGTTTGAGTGGGTTAAGCGTCGGAGGCGCGTGCGTTGGTGTGATGCTGGCCTTGTCCATCTGGGGCTCCGAAATCTCGCGTTTCTATGTGAACAACCCCAGGCTGTCGGTTTTAGCCTTGTAGCCGGGGAAGAATCCGTCGGGAACATCGAATTTCATGTGTCCTTGCAGCACTTCGGCAAAGATATCGCGGAAGTCGGTGGTGACGGGAAGATCGCGTTTTTGATTCAGCGCGCTTTCTTCAAGTCCCGTCCATTTGCCATAGATCTTACCGCCATTCACCTTGCCGCCCAGCAGCCACATGGCGCCGCCGTGTCCGTGGTCGGCGCCGGCGTTTCCATTTTCCTTGCAAACGCGGCCAAATTCGGTGCAAACGAGCACCATGGTGCGGTCGAGGTCGGAGCCGAGGTCGGTCATGAAAGCCGACAGACCCTCAGCCAGGAACGCGAGCATTCGATCAAGGGCGCCATCCACCGAACCCAGGCCGATGTGGTGGTCCCAGCCGCCGACATCGGTCGCGGCCACTTCGAGCCCCACTCCCGACTTAATCGCCTTGGCGAGTTTTTGCATGCGATTGGCGAAGTGGCCAGCCGGATACTCTTGAAACGCCGTGTTTTCGAGAGCTTCGTCCTCATCATCACTTTCCAAGACCTCTTGCAGTCGGCGCAGGCCGTAGATGGTCTCGCGTCCTGACGCCATGACGGGGTCGGCTTCGATGCCGCTGCGAACGTTCGTCGATTTTTTGAGGAAATTGGCCAAATCCACTTTTCCCTCGCCGGCATAAAATCCCTCGAACAGATCGAGCACTTCTTGAAGACCGTTCAGGTCGTTCGGAACCGCCAGCACCGGATAACGCCCACGAAGAGATCGGGGCAACAGTTCCTGCATGGCCAGGGTTCGCAATTCCGGCAGACCATATCCCTTATTCGCTTCGGGAACCGTGGCCGCAAGGTAACGATTCAACCAGCCGTCGTGAACGGTGCGGTTGCCCGGCGCGGCATACTCCATGAAGTCTTGGGCGTCGAAATGGCTGCGCGTCGAATGCGGGGAGCCGGAATTCACCACGGCGGCAACCTTGCCTTTGTCGTACCACGCCTTGAGCGGCTCCAACGCCGGATGGAACGCCCACTGGTCGTCGAGCGCGATCGACTCCTCTTCCTTGACAGCCACGGTGGGGCGAATCTCGTAGTATTTCTTATCTTTGTGGGGAATGATCGTATTCAGTTGATCTTGCCCGCCCCGCAAATAAATGACAACCAGAACCGGGTTGTCTCGCGGGCCGAACTGCGCTCGGGCGGCTGCGCGGAACCCGCCAACATTCAGGCAAACCGCACCCGACGTAATGGCCGACATCTTCAAAAAGTTGCGACGTTGCATGATGTATTCCTCTATCTTCTATTTGTGTGTTTTTGGGAGCGGCGCCGACCGGAGTGCGACCACGCTACTACTGACGTTGGAACTCCGGCGAACCCAGCAAAATGCCAACAATGTAGCCGCCCATCTGTTTAGGCGTGGGATTAAAACGTGCGTATTTGGCAATCACCGCGTCGAGCGCGTCGGAGGTTTTCTCCGTGCAACCGCCGGGAAGAATGCGTTTGGTGAGCGTCTCTTTCCATTGCACCGGATTGCCCGGCTTCAATTCCTCCCAGTACGAATCCGGTATCCTGACGCCGCGAATTTGCTCCAACCCCAGCCCCAACGAGAAACTCCAACGGGGCGCCATCACGCCAGGATCGCGCCAGGCGTCTGCCTGATCGTAGTAACCGGTGGGGTCTTCACATTGATAGATCGGTTCGCTCATCAGTATCAGGGCGCCGTGAATGCCTTCGGTGAATTCGATTTCCGCGTTGGTCACGCGCAGCGCGCTGGCGACAAACTCGAAGGGCCGCTTAAACTTCGATTGGTAGTGTTTCGGGTTGTAAAACTCTTCGTCTTTTAGAACGGCTTTGTACATTTCCCGCATGTCGGTTTTTTTCCGCCGGTACACTTTGGCCACGCGATTAACGAGCTCCTCTGGAGGATCGTCGGAAACAAGATAGCGGCAAAGTTTGTAGGCCAGGAACTTCGCCGTTCCCTCATGCATGGCGAGCATTCTCAATACGTATTGGCCTTCCATTTCCGGATTTCTCGGAAAGGCCGGAATCCGTTTTTTGAGTAACAGATGCGGTTCGCTGGCATGCATGTCTCTGCGGAATTCAAACACAATGGGTTTTTTCGGATCTTGCTGCAATGTCCAGCCGGTGAGTATGTTGGCCACCGTGATCACATCTTCTTGGGTGTAATAATTGTCGACGCCCAGGGTGTGAAGCTCCATCAGTTCGCGGGCGTAGTTTTCGTTGATGCCTTTCATTTTGGCGATGTCGACGGCGTCCATCGCGGCGCCGAAGTCGCGTGTTTTGAAGAGGGCTTGCTTGGCCGCCGCGACAAGATCGGTTCGCGGCGCGGCGCGCGAAAGGTAGTTATCCAGATAAACCAGCATGGCGGGATGCCGCGCCTCTTTGTTCAACATGGCGCTGAACTTGCCGAATGCTTCGCCGCGAATGACGTCGCGTTCGTATTCGGTCGCGTAATACTTGACGTTCCCTTTCGAGATATCGATGTTTAAGTGGTTTCGCCAAAAGTCGCAAACCACTTCCTTGAGCTGGTTCTCGCCGTACACCGCCAACATCAGCACGGTGTCTTTCAAATCGTTCTTGGGGACTTCGTGCGTGGCGCGGGCTTCGGCGCGCGCCTTGCGTTGCTCGGGAGTCGGATTACGGAGCAGCGGAGGAACCGGAACGCGATACTTCTGGACAATTTCCTGATTGCTCATTGTCAAGGAAGGAATTTTAGCCAAGCGTGCTTTGAGGGCGTCGGTCTCCTGGACTTCGCCTTCCAACTGCTGTTTGAGCCAGACGTCGATCCCGATTTTTTCAACTTCGTTGATCGCCTCGTCGGTCGCTCCGAAAGTGAGTCGGCTGAGCAGGTGATGGATTCGTTCGCGCTGGTCAAGCGGCTTGTTGGGGTCTCGCAAAAGCGAGGGCGTTCCTTCACGCGCTTGGCGGCCAAAGTTGGTCGCCTGCTGCTCATCTTGGGCAAACGCCAAGGAGGTGAGGAAGATGCTGCACAAGATGGTGCAGCCAATCGTACGACGTGTGAAAAGCTCCATAACGCGCTCCTTGAGGGGCGGGAGAAGCTGGCCGCGCACATCAAACCGCAGATAAGTCAGGCCGCAGAAAAGTCAGGCCGCAGTTACCCGTTTAGAAGAGGACACGCACGATGGGAAAATCGATTGTGCGGGAAACTGTTTGAACTGTTTTTTTTGACGTTGGCTATCAACCGATGATTACTCGCGAGCATCGCTCCCATTCACTGTGGATCGTTTCTAGCTCCCTTTTGACTCTGAAAAGCTTCCCTGCGTTGGTGGCTTAAACGCTTAAGCAAATCTCGCGCCAATGTGTTGGTCTTGACGAACGGCGTGTGCCCGGGGCTGCGTCTCGAAACTCGGATTTCACACGGTAAGAACAGGCGCTCCTGCCCGTCTATCACGGCATCGACCGACAAGAGTGCCCGGCGTACGGAGATTCCAGACAAAGCCCGTTGTTGGCATTGACTGTGGCGCCTGCCGCAAATTCGAGCGCAGCTCGCTAAAGTTTGCTCCGCTCGATGCCAGACGCATTCAAATAATCAACCAAGATAGCGTGACGAAATGGACGCCCATCGCGCGGTTTCGCACAGATCGTGGGTCGTGATCGGTGTGCATGTGCGAATCGTCGAATGTTTGGCAAAGATGGGCCGAAGAACGAGTTGGAGGCAAGATCGCGAAAACACAACGGTTTCGGGGCGATAGCCGCACGTTCGCCGGTGCAATAGGAAGATCGGCTGGCGCCGCCGAAGCGTTTGGCGCGTCTTTTGCTACAAAGGTAACTTATATTGCGCGATTTCCAAACGGAGGCGCCGTTGTGCATTCCCCCATTCTCTCCGAAACGCCTTCCGATTATCAGGTATCTACTCCACTATTGGAGCAGGACTCCCCTGTATCGGAGCAGGACCCCCATGGCTGGATGCCCGACTTTGCCGGTTGGTATCAAGATCTGACATCCGGCGACGAACAACTCCTCGATTTTGGATCCGCCTGCTGGCTGACAAGCCTCATCGTTCACTTCGTTCTGTTGGTCACACTGGCAATTGTCGCCGCCGGGACACAACGGTCGGATTCCTCGACAACGCTCGTTATTTCGGCGCCCGACGCCGAATTAACCGAACCCGATATCGATGAACTTTCGCTCAATATCACCGACAGCGAAAATTCGCTCGAAGATATTGGCGGCGTCAGCCTGGGCGAAGTAGAGGCCGCCGCGCCGCCTCCCATGAATGACGTGGTCGACATGCCGGACATGAACGAGTTGGACGCCGGTCCGGTTGAGGCCAGTAAAATGGACGTAACCTTGCAAGAGTTGGCTTCCAACGACAACGCCGGGTTCATCACAGACATGGCCGGTATTCCCGGGGTTGTCGTCAACGCACACGGCGACGCCGGCTCAGTGGACCGGCTCACGGCCGAAATTCTCACCCGGCTCGAATTGAGCAAGGTGCTGATCGTCTGGCTGATGGACGCGTCGGAGAGTTTACGGCCCCGCCGCGAACAAATCATCAAGCACTTCACTCGCATCTACACGGAATTAGACGAACTGGCCGAAGACTCCGGCGACGCCCTGCTGACCAGCGTGATCGCCTTCGGCGCCGATCTTGACGTCAAAACGCCCAAACCAACCGCTGATCGAGAGGAAATTCTGGCTGCGGTCCGAGATATCAAGTCCGATACCTCGGGGGTGGAAAATGTTTTTGCGGCGGTTCATGCGTCGGCCATGGAATACGCCAAGTTCCAACGCGCTGGCCGCCACGTGATGCTGATCGTTGTCACGGACGAAACCGGCAACGACGCCGATAAACTCGATGCAACGCTCGCCATGTTGAAACGCCATTCCATGACAGTGCATGTGATCGGCCCCATCGCTCCCTTCGCACAACAGGAAATTACGGTGAAGTGGACGGACCCCGAAACGAAGGAAAATTTTTACGTGCCCGTCGATGCGGGTCCTGAAACGGCTTACGTCGAGCAAGCCGCCCTTGATGTTTGGGATAACGGCCCCGGCTCGGCGCCGCGTTCATCGGGCTTCGGGCCGTATGCCCTAACGCGGCTGACGCACGAAAACGGCGGCATGTATTTGTTGCACGACGACGGTCGGATTCCCGGACCGAGTTTTGAGGTCGACCGTCTGCGGCTCTACCGGCCCGATTATGTGTCGGACGCGCAATACAAAAAGCTGGCCGACGAACACCCGCTTCGTTTGGCGGTATTGCGAACGGCCCAGGCAACCAACCAATATCTCACCGAACCGCTCCCACGCACGATGCTCGCCGCCGGCATTCAGTTCGAGATCAAGCCCGCGAGCAAAAAACTACAGAAGGTCTCTGCTGTTTTGGACGCCGGCCTCAGCACGTTGCAAGAAGTCGAAGAGGCGCGGAAAAACGAAACGTCTCGCCGTTGGCTAGCTCATTACGACCTGCTCCGAGGCCGCTTGTTGGCGAACAAGGTCCGTTGCAACTCCTACGCGCAACTCCTTCAGGAAATGTACGCCAAGCCGAGGGAGCCGGTCGACGGAACCAAGAACGCCTGGCGGGCAACCGGCCTTCCTCTTGACGAAGCCACAGAAGACGAAGCCACAGAAAAGGAACCCGCTGGCGACAAAACCTCCGCTGACAAAGCTCCGCCTCCGGAACGCGACGATATCAAGCGGGCGCGTGAGCAATTGGAGCGTGTCGTCCAGGACCATGCCGACACGCCCTGGGCCGCAATCGCAAAAGATGAACTAAAATTTTCCCTGAGTTTCCAGTGGCGGGAAGCATTCATGGAGCCGCCCGAAGGTGTTCCGTTGCCTTGGGACAAAAAACCCTGGAGCGAGCTGACCAAAGCCCAGAAGGTGGCCAAGGTCGCTTACGAAAAGAAGAAAGCGGCCAGGAAACGCAAGGTGAAAGCCAAGCCCGGCGCCAAGAAACGCGGCCCGCCCAAATTGTAGGACGCCAGCCGATGAACCTCCCGAAAAACGCCTGGGACCGTCCTCGCAATTCGTATCGACGTTCGCTCTGCGGGAGTAGCGCTCTTTCGCAGCGAAAGGCGACGCTAAGACAATTCTTGTCCTGGCGATGGGTCGAAAACCCTCGCGAGCGCACCCCGCGGTTTGTGCGTTCAGGCGTACACCGCGCCGCGGTAGGCGTGGCGATATCGGCTGGACCGCTGGACTTGGCCTGTTAAAAACGTCTGCCGACGGCGGCGGGCTGTGTTGCGAGACGGCCTTGGTGATGACCGCGAAGTCTTCTATCTCGACGCTTCTCAATTCGCCGCTCATGCGATGAAAGAGGTCTTCGAAGTCCATGCTTCGTGCTCTTCGCGTCCTTCGTGGTGCATCTATCCGGCCAACAATTCTCGGTGCGTCGAACGACGCCGCCGAACTTTCAATTTCACCACGAAGGACGCGAAGAACACGAAGGGAAGAGTCGGGAGTCGGAGAACAAAACATTTGACGCCGCCCTTCAATTTGGCTTGTTGAAGTGGATGAGCAATCCAATCCTCTATCCCGACGGGATGGAAGCCATTCGTTCGACTGTTTGAGTTTGGTGCTCTTTGTAATCAATAGTATACAACTAGGTTATTCTGTTTCACCACCAAGATTGATGGCTCGGACGTCGTCTTCCATGCCCGGATTTTCTCGGTGCTCTCAGTGCCTCCGTGTTTCCTCTTTTCATACACCCAGCAGGCTGATTCCAGCAACCGGCCGCCGGTGGATCAATCGCGGCGCCGATGATCGCATGGATGCACCGGTTGATCTCGAACGCGCGACTCCTGCTGTTTTTGAAACACAGAGACTAGTCCACGGAGGGCAGACGCCTGTTGTTTATACAGTAAGTCATTCGACAACCCGCCAGATTTTTTGGTCCATCCGGGACGCAAGATTTGCACCGCCGCTTGAAACAGGCAAGGGTTCGTTACAGGCAAGGGTTCGTTGCAGGCGAGAGTTCGTTACAAGCCGGAGGCTTGGCAGCCATTAGCCGGCGGTCAGCGCAGCGCCACCGCCGGTAACGGCCGCGCAATAACTCCCGCATCCCGGCGGGATGCCAGATGCAGCGGTTGGAACGGCGGCCATCGGTGGCGCCAGATTGCCGACGCCGCTGGCATCCTTTCAGGATGCGGTATGTCGACACCTCGATCTTCCGGTGGTGTTCGCTGCGCTCGACCGCCGGCTAATGGCTTTTATCCTTCCAGGATAGGTTTTCAGACGAACGCCGCCGCTTGGATGACGTTCGGCGCCGAAAAGACGTCACCGTTCATTGCGCTGCGGGAAATTGCGACAGCAATCCAGCCGACAGATCAAAACCCGTGAACGGCGCCGAAAAAACTTATGTATAAACAACAGGGATATGCGCCGACCGGTCAATGGTTTTTTGTTTTGCTCCCGCGCGAATGGCGTCAAATCGCCAGCAATGATGAGTGTTTTACATTGTCATGGGTTGCGTCATGTGGGAAATTCACACAGTCGAATTAGAACAAGGCTGTTTTTCGGGAGCCGCCGCCCGCCCATGTGTAGGATTCCGATGTGGGCGGTTTTCACAGCGTCGGGCGTTCCACGCGGTTTGATCGCGTCCAACGGCATGGTATTGTCGTAGTAAGGTCTGCTATTGGTTCAACCTTCGAGAGAAGAACCTATTACGTTTTATCGAACTGGATTCTCATGACAAGAAGTTTCGAACATCATCGCCGGCAGAGGCGTGAGCTGCTGCGCATTGGCGGACTGAGCCTGTTCGGCATGGGGCTAGGCGAACTGCTCCAGAGCCGCACTTTGGCGGCTAACGCTGGCTCTTCCTCTTTTGGGCAAGCGAAGTCGTGCATTCTGTTGTTCATGTGGGGCGGCCCGGCGCACCAAGATACTTGGGATCTCAAACCCGAAGCGCCGACGGAAATACGCGGCGCCTTCAAGCCGATTTCCACAGTCACGCCGGGCGTGCAAATCTGCGAGCACTTCCCGCAACTGGCGCAGCGCACCGACCGTCTGGCGATTGTGCGTTCGATGACGCATGGCGATGTCAATCATACTTCGGCCACGCATTTCCTGCTCACGGGCCAGGCGCCGCCGGTGGCCACGGAAAAGAATCTGCAATGGCCTCATATCGGTTCGGTGCTTTCCAAACTGGGTCGCGGCCGAAGCGTGTTGCCGCCCTTTGTTTCGATGCGGCCAAAGCTCGAAAACACGGTTCCCCGATTCGTGGAGCAAAGCCAGGGGCAGTTCGCCGGTTGGCTGGGGCCGGCGTCCGACCCGTTAACCATCGACCACGATCCCAGCCGGGTCGACTACGAAGTCGGCGCGTTCACACTGCAAGACGGCGTCTCGCTTGATCGGCTGCATGGCCGCCGCGAACTGCTCCAACAACTTGACCGCAACCTGCAAACATCGGGGGCTTCGGCGGTCGCCAAAAATTCCAACGAAGAGCGCGCCTACGCCCTGCTTTCTTCGGCTTCGGGCGCTGGGGCGGCCTTTCGCTTGGATAAGGAATCCGACAAAACACGCGACCGCTACGGCCGCAATCCTCACGGGCAGTCTGTTCTGCAAGCACGCAGGTTGATCGAACGCGGCGTGCCGTTGGTGACCGTCTTCTGGCCGAACGACGGCATCAAAAATGTCAGCGTTTATTGGGACACCCATTCCCGGAATTTTATTGATTTGAAAGATCGCCTGATGCCGGTCGCCGATCAAGCTTTTTCCGCGCTCTTGGACGACCTCAAGGAACGCGGTCTGGACGACGAAACGTTGGTCGTCTGGACGGGAGAATTCGGCCGCACGCCGCGCGTGGGACAACGCAATAGCGACGCCGGCGCCGGCGCCGACGGCCGCGATCATTGGCCCAACTGTTTCACCTCGATTTTGGCCGGGGCCGGCGTGCGAGCGGGAACCGTTTACGGCAAGTCCGACAAACACGCCGCTTACCCGGCTGAAAATCCGGTCGCCCCGCAAGATCTGGTGGCCACGATTTATCATGCGTTGGGCGTCCGTCGCGATCAAACGTTGCCCGATATCCGCCGCCGCCCGATGTTGGTCCGGCCCGGAAAAATGATACCGGAATTATTGGTTTAGCTGGAACACGCACATTGAGCACCGAACCTCAACCGCTGGCCACGCACGAATTTCATCCCGACCGATTGCAAGACGCCCTGGCGTTTCTCAAACGCACGCGCGGCGAGTTGCGCAACTTGCGAAAAACGCGCGTTTGGAAAGACCGGCTGCAAATTTTTGACGTCAACAACGATTACTTTGAAATTCAGGGCGTGGGTTACCCCTCAAGGTTGATTGTGGATTTGCTCGACGCTGTCGACACCGTCTATAAACCCGATAATATTTGCGACGCCACCGAGCGTGATTTCAAAGAATTCAAGAATGGTCGCCGGTATCCTTGGGCGGCCGACCGCGTGATGTGAGCCGCGTGATGTGAGCCGCGCGTTTGGGCAAGCAGAAAAACGCAGTCGCCTTCGGCTTGCCGTTAAACGAGCCATATTGGTAGCCGTGAGAATTATAAAAGCCCGGTATTTTGAAAATGCCGGGCTTTTTGGCGACCGAGAAAAACACCTTTGGCAAATGTTTTCCCGCCGCTCGCCTAGAAATCAATTTGCCCGCGGAAGGCGACGATATCGGCGTTGCTGTTGCCGAAAGTGGGGTCGTCGAGATAGGCGTGGATGTAGTTGAACTGGAATTTCGTGCGCGGGTTCAGATACCAATTCACGCCGCCGGTGACGTTGTTCATTCGCCCGCCGGCGATGTTGGCGTCGTTCAGATCGATATAAGACCACCTGGCGGCGATCTCCCAGGCGCCCCAACCGCCGGCGTCGAAATCGTGTAGCGGTTTGACGCGACCGAACACGCCGTTCTTTCGATTGTACTGCCGAACTTCTCCGGTGAGGAAATATCCGGCATAAGCATAGGCGCCGGAGAACGAAACCAAAGGACCGCCAATCTGATTCACAACCGCGTGGATCACCTCCGATTGCATATAGAGCGAGGCGAGCACGAGCCCGGCTTCCGCCGAGAAGAGGTTGAAGTTGTTGGTGCTAATCGGCCCGGTGTCTACAAACGCGGGCACATTCGAGGGCACGCCGGCGGGTACTTGGTCGGCGCCGCCGGTCTCGCCGCTGAAGAATTCTGGTTGGTTGCGGTAACGCACGCGGTTGTTGGCCGGATCGCCGAAACTATAGGCGGCGCCCATATGCACCAGCCGATGGCCATCTTCGGTGATCCAGGGCGCGTACGTGATGCGCGTCGCCATGGCGTACCCGCCGTTATCGCCGACATTGCCGCCGAAAGTGTCGGTCGGAAATCGAAACGCGGAAATCGCCCAGGTGAGCGTTTCATCTTCGGTGTGGTTGAAGGCGCCCATCCCGATTTGGCGAAAAGGAAGAAACGCAAAGGGCAAGGCACGCTCTAGAAACGGCAACTCCTTGGCGCTGGTCAGCCCGTCCATGCCGATCGAATGCCGCCATTGGCCAAAGCGGAGGGTTCCTAATCTTGTATTGCGAATATCGAGG
>QIKY01000274.1 GCA_003233175.1 Planctomycetaceae bacterium
TCCAACGATTGGCGACTGTACAAAAAACACTGCCGCGTCCTGCGGGTATTGTGTCGGCGTCAGGTGCGGGTTATACCTCATTGCCTTGTTTCTGTTCCATTGCTGATTTGTCGGATGCACACACGAGAGGGTTTAGCCGCCATGACCGATGAGGGAAAACAAGCTGCACAGGATTCTCCCAAGCCGGAGAGCACGCAACCGGCGCCAGCCAAAAAGAAAACTCCCGACGAGCTGACGCATATTTTTCTCGTACCTTATCCTAAGGTCGTTTTTTTCTACCCCACTTTTTTGATGTCGTTGATTGCGGGCGTCGCGATGGCGTTTGGCGGCGAATCGGCCCTTTCTCCCGAGAATGGGCTGGCCGTTGGCATGGGAACGGCGTTCCTGTTCGTGTTTGCCGTGAACTTGATTGTCTTGGCGTTCGACTTCCCGCGCGGCACCTCGCTGACGTTGTTCTTTTTCGTCGTGGTGTTGGTTTTGTGCGGGATGCTGTTTGTCTCGAAAAAGCCAGACATGGTCCCCGCCGCGAGTTCCTTCCTGACCCGCATCACGCCGTTGGCCAACGCCACGTTCTATTTTTCGATTGCGGGCATTTTCGCTTTCATTTTCGCCATCGTGATGGTGAGCGTGCGTTTCGACTACTGGGAAATTCGCCCCAACGAACTGTTGCACCACCACGGTCTCTTGAGCGATTTGAAACGCTATTCGGCGCCGAATTTGAAAATCGAAAAGGAAATTAACGACGTATTCGAGTACGTGTTGTTGAGGTCGGGCCGGCTGATTTTGAATCCTAGTAATGAAGATCGGGCGATTATCCTCGATAACGTGCCGTTCATTAGCTCGAAGGAAAAAAAGATCACTCGCTTGCTGGGCGCGCTGCAGGTACAAGTCCGACGCGACAGCTAAGAAAACGCGGAAAATTACTTCCCCGTTCAGAAGCCCGGCTTTTTCAAAAAGCCGGGCTTTACGGACGCCAGCCGGCGACTTATTTTCAGACCAGCCCCATTTTCAGACCAGCCCCGATTTATTCACGTGCGATCCGCGGTGTTGTAAGGGAAACTCGGAAAAGATGTATCGCTGCCAAGCTTGCAAAAAAACGTTTGAAGAGTTTGATGTCTTGGGCCAGTGTCCGCATTGTTCGCATTTGTCGAAGGTGGCTTGTCCTTGCGGCCACAAGGGCGAAGGCTGGGAGTTCGTTAAAAACGACGATTCGTGTCCTGCGTGCGGCCGAAAAATGAAGGTGGTGGGCGGCGCTTCGGAGCATAATCGCCCAGCCCCTAAAAAACCCATATGGCTCTTTGTGGTATTGGGCGTGCTGCTCGTTTTGGCGGTGCTTGGCGTGATAACCGCGATGGTGGTGTTGGGCTGATACACGCCTAAAAGCCCGGCATTTTGAAAATGCCGGGTTTTTTCTGATAGCGACCGGTAAGCGATTGAAAAAATGCGCCGGCTTCAACCGCGCGCGGTGGGTTCGTCGGGCGCGTCGTCTGCGGGGGGCGTTTGCGCGGCGCTCAGCTTGGCGTGGCGAGCGACAAACCATTTCTCGGTGAGGTCGAGCGTGAGAAAAACGCCGGCCATGAGCGTCCCGGAGAAATAACCGATCAGAGCGCCGGCCGGCACGGTTATTGGTAAAGTAAGCGCGGCCAGCAGCAAATACCTGGCGCTTTGCTGTTCCACTTGCTGTCCCATAAAAAAGACGCCGGCAAAGATCCAGAGCGGCAGGAGAATAGCGCCCGCCGCCGCCGAGGCAATTCGCGGCACGCCGCCCATACGCATTTGCGTGATGCCCGTGGCCATGGCCAACGAGGCAAAAAACAGGTACATCACCGGCCAAGCGTCGAGGTATCGGAGGGCGGCAAACAGGAAACCAAACAACGTCATGAAGACCAGCATCGCGCTCATGCCGAAACGGGTTGGCACTTGGTACTGCTTCTGCTCTCGAAGGAATGATACTGTTGTCATGTGAGCACCTCCAAGCGGCGTGTCCAGGCAAGGCGGCCCAGCTTCTGAACGGTATTCGATTATCGCGTGCAAATCCCCTCGGCACAATAAGATTCTCGCTGTGTTGCGACAATCTATTCGCCGGCGGCGGGCAATTATTGGCCGCCGAATTTCACGCCCCTAACTTCGCCACAGCCCAACCAACTGCGCAAAACAAACAAGATAAAAGCTTTGCGGCCGCCTTGTCGATTGAAATGATACCCGAGTTGTTTTTCGCTGAACTCCCTGACGACGGCGCTATTGCACCCATGATCCTTCCCGCTCCCCACTTCCTGTTGTATTCCGAAGCGAGCGGCGGGCGAAAAATCGGCCGTGGCTCGTTTGGACGTTGGAGATTTGTCTTGGAATCGGTCGATGGCGACGAAACATTTGAAGCCTCCGATATCGAGCCCGAAACACTTGGCGAGCGTTTGGAATTGTTGGCCGTGGTGCGAGGGTTGGAGGCTCTGCACCAACCGTCTCGCGTGACGCTCGTCACGCAAAGCAAGTATGTCAGCCGGGGGGTTAGGAACAGCTTGCCCGATTGGCGCGAGAACGGCTGGCAATGGGAGCGATTTGGGCGTCTTGTTCCCGTGAAGAACTACGACCTCTGGCAACGGGTCGACCAAGCGTTGCAGTACCACAGCCTGGAATGCCGGGCATGGCGGTTCGACGCAGCCTCCGGCGGGGAAGAAAACAGCGATGCACCCGCAGCGCCGGCGTATCAGCATCTGAGAAACCGGCGGCGGAAAGGACTGCAATCGCTGGGCGCCGCCGGACAGCGCGTCGGCAGGCAACGGGAGCAGGCAGTGGCGGCGGGCGTCTAAAAGTCGCCTGAAAATGGATTGGTTATGGCCGTCGGCTTTTCCCAGTGAGTAAGAACCGCATTACCGGCGCTTCCCCACTAACTGGCCACGGCCCTGTTGGTTTATCATGAGGAGAGTACCCAAGGTGCGGACACACGCGAAACTACAGAGTATCGGAGCGGTCGTCGAGCGAAACCATGAAAATCCGTTCGAATTGTTGGGGCCCCATGTGGTGGAGGAAAACGGCCGGCAATCGATGGCGGTGCGAGCCTTCCTGCCGGAGTCGCAACAAGCGTGGGTGGTTCACGGTGGTCATGGTCATCGCTCGCCGATGCGAAAGATCCACCCGGCGGGAGTTTTTGAAGCGATTTGTCCGTTGCCAGATGACGTTGCCGCTGGTTCGTATCAATTGAGTGTTGCCAGCAAGGATGGTCATATGAGCACCATGCACGACCCCTACTCCTTTCCCACGCTCTTGAGCGACTACGATATTCACCTTTTGGGCGAGGGCGCCCACTGGCGTTCGTATGAACGGCTGGGCGCGCAGGTTTGTCGACAGAGCGGCGTGCTGGGAACGAATTTCGCGGTGTGGGCGCCGAACGCCGATAGTGTCAGCGTGATCGGCGGTTTTAACCGCTGGGACGACCGCCCGCACCAGTTGAAGAAGCACGTTCCCAGCGGCATCTGGGAGATCTTCATTCCAGAGCTGATGGAGGGCGCGGTCTACAAATATCGCCTGAAAGTTGGCGAACAAATATTGGAAAAGGCCGATCCTTACGGCTTCGCGGCCGAGTTGCCGCCCTGCACCGCTTCAGTAGTAGCCGACTTATCGAAGCACCGTTGGGCGGACGACGCCTGGCTCCAGGAGCGTAGCGGGCAAGACCCAACATTGCCCCGGCCGATTTCCATTTATGAGGTGCATCTGGGAAGTTGGATGCGCGACGAAAGCCGCGTCAACGGTTGGCTCTCGTACCAGGAGCTGGCTCACCGCTTGGTCGAGTATTGCCATAAAATGGGCTTCACGCACCTGGAATTGATGCCCATCAACGAGCACCCCTACTCCGGCAGTTGGGGCTACCAAACGGTGGGCTATTTCGCCGCCACGAGCCGTTACGGTTCGCCCGACGATTTTATGTATTTTGTCGACCATTGCCATCAGAACGATATCGGCGTCATTCTCGATTGGGTGCCCGCCCATTTCCCGCGAGACGCACACGGCTTGCGCCAGTTCGATGGATCCGCCCTCTACGAACACAGCGACCCCCGCCAGGGCGAGCACCCCGACTGGGGAACCATGATCTTCAATTACGGACGCAACGAAGTCCGCAATTTTTTGATCTCGAACGCCTTGTTCTGGTTCGACAAATACCACATCGACGGTTTGCGCGTCGATGCGGTGGCTTCCATGCTCTACCTCGATTACAGCCGCGAGGACGGGCAGTGGATACCGAACGCGTACGGCGGGCGAGAGAACCTGGAGGCGGTGACGTTTCTCAAGCAGTTCAACGAGCAGTCGCACGGCCAATTTCCGGGCGTGCTCACCATAGCGGAGGAGTCGACGGCTTGGGGCGGCGTGACCACACCCACTTTCCTAGGCGGCTTGGGATTCAACTTGAAGTGGAACATGGGCTGGATGAACGACACGCTCCGCTTCATGCACGACGAACCGGTCCATCGAAAACACCATCATGATGAACTCACCTTCAGCCTGATCTACGCCTTCAGCGAAAATTTCGCCTTGCCGTTTTCGCACGATGAAGTCGTACATGGCAAGGGAGCACTGCTAGACCAGATGCCCGGCGACCTCTGGCAAAAATTCGCCAACCTGCGTTTGCTCTACTCCTACATGTGGACCCACCCCGGCAAAAAGCTGCTGTTCATGGGCGGCGAATTCGGCCAATGGAACGAGTGGAATCACGAGGCTTCGTTACAGTGGGAACTGTTGGAGCACGATACGCACCGCGGCGTACAACGCATGGTGGCCGATTTGAACCAACTGCTTCGCCGCGAGCCCGCGCTGTATGAAGTCGATTTCGACGGCGCCGGCTTCGAATGGATCGATGCGCACTGTTACGACGAAAGCATGCTGGCCTACTTGCGCAAAGCGGCTGATCCTAACGACTTCCTGTTGGTGTGTTGCAATTTCACGCCGGTGGTGCGGCCGGGGCGTCGGATCGGCGTTCCACACGGCGGCTGGTACCGGGAAATTTTCAACAGCGATTCGGAATACTACGGCGGCGGCAATGTCGGCTCCCACCCCGGCGTCGAAGCCGAGGAAATCGAAGCCCAGGGCCGACCCTTCTCACTCAGCATCGACCTACCGCCGCTAGGCGTGACGATTTTCAAGCCGGAACGTTGATGGGCGGCGCCATCTACACACGTGTTTTCCGGGTAAGATCGATAACGTCTTGACAAAATGCTATCACATGATAGTATTTCATGGCGATAATTGGTTTATTCGGGCAGTCGTTAATACCGAGTCGGGGTGAGCCGCAGAAGTCGTACGTCCAAGACCGTCAAGGAGCGATGCATGCCGACACGTCAAGACGTCGCTTCATTTTTGGGTGATTTCAAGGCAGCCGTCAGCTTGGGGTACATTCATTGGTTGCACCGAGCGGATGAAACCAAGGCACACCTTTCAGGGCTGGAAATCACACGGAATCAAGCGGTCGATTGCCTGCATGACCTGACGCCTGACAACTATTCCAAAGGCCCTGAACCAGATGACTACGACGAAAATCGTCAGGTCTGGATATTCGGATGCGACGTGGTCGGCGTCGAAGCGTACATCAAGTTAACAATGCAACCCGACTCTCATCGAAAGACAGTAGTCAACGCATTGATTTGGTCGTTTCATGTGGCGGAACACCCGTTGCGTTATCCATTTCGAGCGGGCGTGTAGCAAGCGGCCGGCATCGTGGATGCAATGCGCGACGAAGCAAAGAGATTGTAAAAGGAGATGGCATGAGCACCACGACGACAAATTATTGCGTTGTCTGTGGCGATGAGCATGTTCGCCATGACAAAAAGCGAATGGAATTTGATGTTCGCGGCAAGACCATGCGGTTTGAAGTGCCGGTTAAGGTCTGTGCGGCGTGCGGCGCCATTGAACAACCAGACGTTGATCCTGCCGAACTGGCGTTCGCGCAGTATCGGCGGCAGAACGGGCTGCTAACTCCAGAGGAAATCAAGGGTATCCGCGAGCGTTACAAACTCAGTCAAAAGTCGTTGGCAGCGCTTTTGGGAATGAGCGAAGCGACCATCAATCGCTACGAAGGCGGCGGACTGCAAGACGAAGCACACGACCAAGCCATTCGCTCCTGTGCTTCCGCCGAAGGCATGCGAGACCTGCTTACCCGTCGCGGCGACCGGCTTTCCGAGTGGCAACTCCAGCGAGCCGAAGACGCCTTAAAGGGCGTTTCCGGCAACCTCTCTGAGATCATGTTCGACGCGAGTATCCCTTGCTGTATGCCTTCGGAAAAAACAATCACAACTGGATTTCGAGAGTTTGATTATCGACGATACGCCGCCGTCGTCGCTTGGTTCTGTCAACACATGAACACGGTCACCGCCACGAGTCTGAACAAGCTGTTGTTCTATGCCGACTTTCTACATTTCCGCAGTGAGTCCGTTTCACTCACCGGCGCGGCCTATCGACGCGCGCCTTATGGTCCGGTTCCAGCGGCTTACGGTGATTTACGCGAACACTTGGAATTGGAACAAGTGATCGAGGTGCGCGAAGTCAAATACCAAAACGGCAACATGGGCGAGGAGATTCACACCGGCGCAAAGGCGGATGAGATGCCTTCGCAATTGACGCCCCGCGAATTGAAAACTCTTGAAGCAGTGGCGCACAAGTTCGCGGATTTTTCACCCGGCCGGATCAGTGATTGCTCACACCAAGAGCCGGCTTGGCGAGACACCGAAGACCGCTCGTTGATTTCCTACGATAAAGCCGCTCAGCTTTCGCTGCCAAAAGATTGAGCCATCGTCACGAAATCAAATAGATGTGAACTGAGCCCCAGCCGGAACGTTGACCGGCGGCGGGAATGTGGGACGCTGTATTACTGAAGCGAGCGGAACGAAACGATTTCCCAGGCGGCTTCGGGTAGGGAGTTGGCGGGCGAGGCGTTTGATTCGCCCACTTTCCGCGCCCAACTCTCTTCCTGACCGAAGCCCGACATCACGCGGCGAAAACGAAGCGGCAGGCCGTTTTGAGCGTCGAATCGGCCAAACACCGAAACCCGAGGCGTGAATCGATCGATGTCGCCGGAGGCCACGCGCTCGATATTGTTGAAATCAATTTCCATCGTGCCAAACATGCCGTCGACGGTCCAGGAGCCCCAGGTTCGAGGCTGCCGCAGCGCGTGGCCGTTGCGCGTGGCGGTCGCGACTTCGCCATCACGCACTTCCACGCGGTACACAGACGATTGGCGTCCTGCAACATGGACCACGATATCGTAATTTTCGATGGCAGCATTCCGCCATTTCAATTTCGCCGCCTCGAATTGCTGGCGCGAGATCGGCGGCAGACGTTCGCCCGACGAGAACACCGACCAGACCAAAAGACTAATCGTGGCCGCCAGCACACCCAACACCGCCGCCAGCACATGCAGGCTGCGCCGCTGCCGCCGCGCCGACGGCCGCCGTTTCTGGGGAGTTTCGCCCGTCATGGGAACCTCGCACGGTTGAAAAATGCTAGCCGTGCGGAGTATAAAGCCGCAAAGCCGCAAAAAAAAGCCCGACATTTTGAAAATGCCGGGCTTTTGATTTTCTTCGCAAATCGTTTGGGTTTTTCCGCCGTTACTTTTTGGCTCGCAGCGCGGCTTGAGCGGCCGCCAGCCGAGCAATCGGCACGCGGAAGGGCGAGCAACTCACGTAGTCGAGGCCGACGGCGTTGCAGAAATCGATCGACGACGGGTCGCCGCCGTGTTCGCCGCAGATGCCCACTTTCAGGCCTTTTTTCGTACTGCGGCCCTTCTTCACCCCCATCTCGACCAACTGCCCCACGCCCGTGGTGTCGAGCGATTGGAACGGGTCGGCCTCCAGGAGTTCCTGCTTGAGGTAGTCGGGCAGGAAACTGTTGATGTCGTCGCGGCTGTAGCCGAACGTCATTTGCGTGAGGTCGTTGGTGCCGAAGCTGAAGAAGTCGGCATGTTCGGCGACCTGATCGGCCGTTAACGCGGCGCGGGGAATTTCGATCATCGTGCCGATGCTGATATCGAGCTTTCCCGTGAACTTTTTCTTGTCGACGGTTTTCTGGATCGTTTCCTCCACGCACTTTCGCAGCAGCTTGAGTTCCGAAGCGGCGCCGACCAGCGGGATCATGATTTCAGGATGGGCGTCGATTTTCTTCTTCTTGCATTCGATGGCCGCTTCGACAATCGCCGTGACTTGCATCTCGAGGATTTCGGGGTAGGTCACGCTCAAACGGCAACCGCGATGGCCCAACATTGGGTTCGATTCGTGCAGATGCGCCACCAGGGCCTTGACCTTGGCCGGCTTGATGTTCAATACCTTGGCCAATTCCGCCTGACTCTTGGCTTCGTGGGGCAGGAATTCATGCAACGGCGGATCAAGCAGCCGGATGGTCACCGGCAGGCCCTTCATGGCCTTGAAAATGCCGATGAAATCCTTGCGCTGGAAGGGCAGCAGTTTCGCCAGAGCTTTACGACGCGCCGGCTCCTCTTCGGCCAGAATCATTTCCCGCATGGCCGTGATGCGATCGCCCTCGAAGAACATGTGTTCGGTGCGGCAGAGTCCAATTCCCTCGGCGCCGAATTCGCGGGCGCGTTTGGCGTCGGCGGGGGTGTCGGCGTTGGTTCGGACCTTGAGTCGGCGGTGCTCATCGGCCCATTTCATGACCTTGCCAAAGCTGCCCGAGAGTTTAGGTTCTTGGCGGGCGATAGCGCCGACCATGACTTCGCCGGTGGCGCCGTCGATGGAGAGGGTGTCTTTATGGGTGAATGTTTTGCCGCCGATTTTTATCTTGCGAGCTTTTTCATCGATCACGACTTCGCCGGCGCCGGCTACGCAGCAACGTCCCCAGCCGCGCGCCACCACGGCGGCGTGGCTGGTCATTCCGCCGGTGCTGGTCAGAATTCCAGCCGCGATATGCATGCCGTCGATATCTTCGGGGCTGGTTTCCTTGCGCACCAAGAGAACAGATTCGCCATCACGCGAGCGGGCCACCGCCTCTTCCGCCGAGAAGGCTAATGTACCGACCGCCGCGCCCGGCGACGCCGGTAAGCCGATGGTCAGCACCGCCGCCGATTTTTTCGCCTTGGGGTCAAAACTGGGCAGCAACACCTGGGTGAGGTCGCCGGCGGGAATTCGCAACAAGGCCGTTTTTACATCAATCAGTTTTTCTTTCACCATATCGACGGCAATTTGCAATGCGGCGGCGCCGGTTCGCTTGCCGGCCCGCGTTTGCAGCATGAAAAGTTCGCCGCGTTCGATCGTGAATTCGATATCTTGCACGTCGCGGTAGTGGTCTTCGAGAATCTTTTTGATGTCGAGCAGTTGGCGATGCACCTTGCGGTTCCATTTCGGCATCTGGCTGACCGGCTGCGGCGTGCGAATTCCGGCCACGACGTCTTCGCCTTGTGCATTGATGAGGAATTCACCGAAGAACTTGTTTTCGCCCGTCGACGGATTTCGCGTGAAAGCCACGCCGGTGCCGGAGTCGTCGCCCATGTTGCCATAGACCATCGACTGCACATTGACCGCCGTGCCGAGCAAGCCGCGAATGTTCTCCACTTCGCGATACCGCACCGCGCGCGTGGTGTTCCAACTGCCGAACACCGCTTCAATTGAAAGCTCCAGTTGCCGCATGGGGTCTTGCGGAAAGTCTTCTTTGGCGTGTTTGCGGTAGACCGCCTTGTAGGCGTCGCACAATTCGACCAGGCCTTGTGCGGGCACGTCGGTGTCTTGGCTGACTTTGTACTTCTTTTTGATTTTGTCGAACGCCGCTTCGAAAGACTCGTGCTCCATGCCCATCACGACATCGCCGAACATGTTGATCAGACGGCGGTAGGCGTCGTAGGCAAAACGCGCATTACCGGTGGCGGCAGCCAGCCCAGCCACGGCTTCGTCGGTCAGACCGAGGTTCAAAATCGTGTTCATCATGCCCGGCATGGAAACGGCGGCGCCGCTGCGCACCGAGACTAACAGCGGGTTTTTGTTGTCGCCGAACTTTTTGCCCAGTTCCCTTTCCAGCGTCGCGACATTCTTCCGCACGTCGGCCATGAGGTCTTTGGGCAGTTTGCCGCCGGCCTTGATGTATTGGGCGCAGACTTCGGTCGTGATTGTGAAGCCGGGGGGGACCGGCAGGCCGATTCTCGTCATTTCGGCCAAATTCATTCCCTTGCCGCCGAGAATATCTTTTCCGACGCCCTTGCCGTCGGTGCGCGTCTTGCCGAAGTAGTAGGTCATCCGACTCTTTCGAGCGGCCTTCTTTTTTGCCATTGCCATGAACCTTTTTTGTGTGTGGAGAGAATGCGGCGAGTCTAGCAACGGACGGGAAAATCGTCAATGAACCCCCAGTTTGACGCAAACGGCTTGTTGGCGGACTCTTCAAAGCCAAGTAGAGGACGCCAGCGGCAAAGGCCGACAATTTGACGTCTGCCCTTCGGCAATCTACTATAAAGACTGCTTGTTTTCGCATCTCGACGCCAACGTAACATCTGGCATAAATGTATTTTTCAAGAGGTCTGCCAAAGATGACTGCTACTCTCCATAAACCGTTTTTATCGGGCTGCGCGGCGGCGTGTTTGGCGATTTTCATGCTGCCGCAACTGGCGGCGCGAGCGCAAGAAAAAAATAAAATTCCGGCGCCCGAAAATGTCTCCCTCGAAACACGAGACCACGTCGTGATTCTCGCAACCTATTTTGCCAGCAATAAAGGGAAGAAAGCCGCGCCGATTATCATCCTGCCCGGCTGGGAGGGGCGCAGAACGCAATTCGGGCCACTGGCCCTGGTATTACAAAAACAAGGGTATGCGGTGATCGTGGCCGACCTGAGAGGGCAAGGCGGCAGCATTCGGCGGCGCGTCGTGGGCGGACAGGATATCGCGATCAAACGCGACAAAATGCGCACCGGCGATCTCGAAGCCATGGTGCTCGATGTGCGCACGGTGAAAAAGTTTCTCCTGAAAGAGCATCGGGCCGGTAAATTGAATATCGACCTCCTATGCGTGATCGGTTCGGAATTGGGGGCCTTGGTGGCCATGAACTGGGCCATGCTCGATGGAAATTGGCCGGATATTCCAGTGTACAAACGCGTTCGCAACGTGCGCGCCCTGGTGCTCATATCGCCAGAAACCTCTTTCAAAGGTCTGCGCAACCGTACTGCGTTGGCCAGCCCGGTATTGCGGAGCCAGCTTTCGGTGATGATCATCGCCGGCAAAAAGGGCTCGGCCTACAGCGACGCCAAACGTATTCACGGCACACTCACGCGTTATCGGGCGCCGGTTCCAGACGACAAGAAAGAACGGCTCCGCCGCCAAGATTTGTTTCTCATCACTCGCAGCACCTCTCTCCAGGGCGTGAAGCTCATCAATGCCCGGATTGGCGTCGATCGGGATATCTCGGGTTTTCTCCAACTCCGGCTGCTGGCCAAGGCCGACGACTACCCTTGGAAAAAATACTGAGTTTGGGAGCGCTTGCGGCTAGGGGTCTATCAGCATTGAATTTTAGGATTAGCCGCTGGGCGCTAGCCCACGGTTGTGCAGGAAAAACCGGACGCTAGCGCGTTCCGGCTGATTTGAGCAATCCGAATTTTCATCCGTGACAAACGGCTAGGGGCTGGTTGCCGGATGGATACGCTTGAGCGTGGCGGTGGGCACGGGAACCATGCGGTTACTGTTGGCGTTTCCACTTTTTGAACGCTGTACGGCGGTCGCGGTGAGAGCTTTTTCGACGAGCAAATCGACCGAGTCGCGGGGAGGAATGCGAATTTCAACGCCCAGCGGCAGAATCTCCGGCTGAGTGATCAAGTCTTGATTGAGTTTGAGGAGCAGCTCGGCATATCGGGAGTCTTTTAAGTATCGCTGCGCCAAGTTCGCCAGCGTGTCGCCGTCTTTGAGTCGATGCACTCTCCAAACGATCGGCTCGTCCTCTTCCGTACTTCCGGAAGACGGGCCGGCGGCGGTGCTTTCTAAGGCGGTGCTTACCTGATCGGCCGCTATATCCCGGCTGGGCGAGAAGCCAGATAGAGCGCTGGCGGGGTCTTTGAGAATACGCCATGTGCGCCGCCCGAAGCCGCTCCGAGATGCGAGCGATCGGTAAGATGACTCAAACGAGGGCGGCGGCGACTCTCTCAATTCCCTCGTTGCGATCTGGGCGTTGCGTCGAAAAGCTTTTTGTGGGACCGAAGCCGGAGACTCCAAGGCACGGGCCTGGGGGGCGCTTGGAACGGAAAGCACCACGGGGCCGCGGCGGACTGTCAAATGGGCCGGGCTTTTCGCCTGTTGTCCACGTGTGCGGACCGGCCTGGTTCGCTGGAACGGCAGCGCTCCCAGCACACCCAAAAAGAGGACGCCCGCCAACCATTTGAGTTTTTGTTCCGTTCGCATAGACATCACCCGGCACGGTTTGACACAATCGCGTATATCTAAGGAAATCGGCAGGAAACGCGGCGAGAAACCACGTGTAACTCGTCGCGGCTAGGTGTGAGGAGAACTCCCCGCGCGACGGCGCCGGTTAGGAAAGATGTCCGGCCTGTCGCACAGGGCGCGGGAACGCATTTTGCCGCCCACCGTTGGAGTTCACGCTTTAGCGTGTTTCCGTCTCGGACGCACGTCGAAGCGGGAACCCCATTGCCGGCACGGCAATTCCCAATTTTGGCGTTCCCAGTTTTCGGCGAAAAACCGAAAAATCTTGCACTTCTCCGTGGAACTGCTTCTTTCAAGTGTTATACTGGCCGCCGCGAAAGCAGCAGCGGAGGGCTGTTGCGTAACATGCTGCTAACGCTAGTCGTCAGCACAAAACCTAGTCGGGAGGGACCCCCATGACACGCATACCTTTGAGTCTTGTGGAAGAGGAAACGAAAGGTATTCAAGAGCGTTTGGAGTTGAGTACGGCGGAAATCGGGCTTACGGTTCGGACCACGAACTGCCTGGAGGAAAAGGGGATTTTCACCGTCAACGACCTGCTGCACAGTTCGCGAGACGACCTGCTAAGTATCTCGAATTTTGGAGAAAAGACACTCGACGAGGTCTTCAAAGCGCTGGAAGACGTCGGGTTTTATCGCCCCAGCCGGCGAAAGTAGCCGAGTAGCCAGTTTTCAACCGAATTAAAAACGGCAACGCCCAAAAGAGAGGACGTTGCCGTTTGGTGAACAATTGCCGTTTGGTGAACAATTGGCCTTTGCCGAAGGCTGGCGTCATTCGCTAGGTGCAGCTTCGTCGTCGACGCCGCCGTAGGATGCCGCGTCAATCTCACCCGATTCCATCGCTTTTTCGATATCCGTCTGCGTATCTTCCGCAGTCGGCGGGGGCGGTGTATTGGAAGTGTCGGTTGCCGAGGGGCCACACCCCACGAAGGAAACGAACAACACCGCCACAGCTGCGAAAATAGACTTTTTCATCAGTCGGCCTTTCTCTTAGTTGAAAAATAGTAGAATTAACAAAACTCCTACCGCCAATAGGATCTAGGATCCGCCAAAGCGAAACTATATTCCAACAATGCACCAAATACACCCCCCGAGTAAACTTCGCTCGTAATGGTTTGTGCAATTGCATCCTGCTGTGAAATGCGGATACCATATATTCGGAGGCTTTTGACGCTAAAAAGATGAGCAATCGCTCTGATAGAGGGGCTTGTCAACAAAAAAACGCCGCTGCGAACGAATTCCCCAGGAAAACTTTCCACTATTAAAATACAAAAAAACCGCCATCTTATTGACGTAGAGCCAACTGGGAAGGTAGCCTACCCAATACTGGTGGTTTGTTGCGATCCTTTCATCATTCATCATCATTGTTTTTTAGAGGGGCATTCCATGAACAGCAGACATGTGCGCGGAGGTTTCACACTGGTGGAGCTGCTTGTTGTCATCGCGATCATTGGTATTTTGGTCGCCATGTTATTGCCGGCCGTGCAGGCCGCCCGAGAGGCGGCGCGGCGGATGAGTTGCGGCAACAATCTCAAACAGATCGGTTTGGCGCTGCATAATTACCACGATACGTACAAGACGTTTCCCACCATTCGCGGCGGGCAGCTTGTGCAGGGCGGCACCCAGAATTTTGGACCGGGCGTCAACGACCGGTTCTACCCCGGCTGCCCAGCTTGGTTCAATTCCGCCGGCTGGAGTTGGCGAGCCCTGATCTTGCCATACATGGAGCAAAAGCCTCTGTACGATACGATCAACTTTAGTGTGGTTTTAGACACCAATTGTTATGCAGGCGGCGTCAACCGATACAGCACGGTGCCCAACGCACAGTTCGTGCAAGTTTCAGCGTACGAATGCCCTTCCGAGCCGCAAACTCAGGTTGCACGGGGAAGCAATCTCGACGCTCCCACCAACTACCCCGGCATTTGGGGCAGTGTGGCGAATCCGTTTGAACCCGTTAGCAGGGCCGTCCGCTGGGGTGTCTTTTCGAACCCGAATTCGGCGCCCTGTACGATGTCCGCCATTTTAGATGGAACCGCTAATACGGTGATGGTGGGCGAAGTGTTTCGCGGCGTCCCCTACTGGCGAACCACGGGCGGCAGCCATACTGGCCAGCGTTGCCGTCGCTGGATAGCGGAAACCGGTTTTTGTGGGGCTGACACCAGCTATCCTCCCAACACCTACAAGCTCGGTAAGCCGCAATGCCTCATCCAAACACCGCCGACTACGGGGCCGGCCGATAACAGCGACAACACCGTTTCCCAGTTTTGCCCCACGAGAAATTGTTGCCCTGACTTGGTCCGCTGGGTCGACAACCACAACAATGGCAACACTGGGCGGCGGCCCATTTCCAGCTCCCATCCCGGCGGCGCGCAAACCGCCTATGCGGATGGTTCCGTCCACTTCATACCGGATTCGGTGGATACGATTGTTTGGCGGGCCACCGGAACAAGAGGCGGCGGGGAATCGGCGGCGTTCTCCGGCCCTTAGCGACTACTGGTTCCTAAACCTATTGGCTCCACATCGCGCCGCCCGAGGCATTTTGCCCGGGCGGCGTTTTCTAATGTATTTTTCTTTCGCCGGAAAATCTATCCCGGAGACATCTGAGGTTTTGGCAAGGGGTGTTTGGCATGATTTCCTCAATTTTTCGTGGTTTCGAGGAACGGAATGATG
>QIKY01000353.1 GCA_003233175.1 Planctomycetaceae bacterium
CCCGCCATCATTCCGTTCCTCGAAACCACGAAAAATTGAGGAAATCATGCCAAACACCCCTTGCCAAAACCTCAGATGTCTCCGGGATAGGTTTTCAGACGAACGTCGCCGCTTGGATGACCTGCGGAGCCGGCGCCGAAAAAACTTATGTATAAACAACAGACGCCGCCCCACGCGGGAATGACCGTTTGCTGATTCACTCGCTTGCGCTTCGTGCTTGTATTAGGAAATTTTCATCTGCCGCTCGCCTTAGTAAGATCCCCGCGCGGCGCTTCGCGGCGCGGGAAGGAGTCGCGCGGGATCAGTCGAGCCCTTTGTGTTCGATTTCCTTCCAGTATTTCTGGAAGGCGCCGCGAACGTGGAAATCAGGGCTGTTGTCGAGATCGTGGCAGTCCATGCAACTCGATTCGGCCTGTTCGAGCGATAGCCGCATGTTGGCGCGCAGGGCGTCGATTTGATCGTCCGACAAATCGCCCTCGCCCTGCTCGGCCGCAGCGTGATCAGCGCCGGGACTATGGCAATTTTCGCAGCCGTTGCCGTGCAGGTGTTCGTCGGCCGCGAGATCGAGGTAACCCGATTCGTAGGGGAAATGGCCCTGAGCATTCCAACCAGTCACATGGCAACTCAGGCATTCCGGGTCAAACTGCCTGGGAATGTCGCCCCGTTCGGGAGGATGCACCAACGACTCCGTGGCCGTGGCGTGCGCTGAATTCTTCCAGACTTCATAAGCCGTAGTGTGGCATTCGCCGCAGGTTTCGGAGCCGACATAGCGGCCGTCGGGATTGCGCACCGGTTTCAGCCCCAGCCCCTTGAGCCCCAAGGTTTTCAGTTGTTCCTGGTAGGCGGCCAAAAGCTGAAGCATTTCGGCGGAGTCGGCAAAACGGTGGTCGAGCGGCGTGCGTTGGTAACGAATGGGCTGCTGGGGGTCGTCATAAAAACCGACCACGCCCACATACATGCCCTTGACGCCGGTCTGAATAATTTGGGTGGATGACCCATCCACCGTTTCCGGAAGCCGCGTCGGTTCGCCGTCGGCTCCGGCGGTGACGATCAAATCGAAATCAGGAAATTGGCGCGCCAACTCACGGGCTTCGTCGGTCGAGGTGAAGGCCAGCAGAATGGCGTGGTCGAGGCCCTCCTGTTTCATTTCCGGCAGCACTTTTTTCAACGCCTCCGCCGGCGCGCTTAGTTCGACTTCGGCCGCATTGACGCCTCGCTGTTTTGTTTTTCCCAGCACCGAAGTGACGCCGATTTTCACGCCGCCGGCGGTGAGAATGCGAAACCGGGGATGCAGCCCCAACACATTCACGTTCGCCGACACCAGCGGCACGCCGCCAGCGGCTCCGTCGGCCACGACGGCCACTATTTCATTGAACGAAAGCCGGAGGTCGTCGGGTCCAAAACCGACGGCTTGGTAGTCCATCTGCTTCAAGCCGGAGAAGGTCATTTGAAATTTGATTTCGGCTTGTCGTCCTGAGCGGCGCACCTGGTTGCCGACGTCGAAGGTCAGCACATCCCACCCTTTTTTCCGCAACTGGCGGAGGAGCGTTTGCCGCCGGGCCAGCCCGCCTTTCTGGTTGGTCAGGCCGGTGCAGCCGCAGGGTTCGATGTATCCATGCTGGCGGCCGGTAAAAAAGAGGGCGAATTTCGGTTTCGGCCAATCGACAAAGAGCGGCTCGAATTCATCGGCGGCGGCGCGTTCGGCTTCAGGTTCCGCGGTTTTAGGGGGATCGTTTTCGACGGCCGGGTTTTCTTGAGCAGCCGACGGCAAAGCATCTTTGGGCGGCTCGGCCGCCGTGCCTTCGACGGGCTTTGGCTGGACGGGCTTTGGCTGGACGGGCTTTGTTTCCTCCAGTTGTGCGGAAGATTGTGGGCCCGATTGCGAGGCTGGCGGCCAGGACGCATCGGCCAGCTTGTTTTGGGGATTCGCCGGCGGCGACGATTTCGGACAGCCCAAAGAGGCCAGCATCACGGCGGCGGCAAACATCGCCAACACCATGGCCGCCGCTTGAGAAAATGTTCGCATGCTCACCCCCGCCCCTTGAAGTTATCGAATACCGTTGTGAAACAAGCGGCGTTCTGAAACGCGTGGTGAAAAACCAATTCCCGTTTTTCTCGCCCGAGGAGAGCCGGAAAGCGTAAATCGGATCTCGCCAGTGGCGCCGAATGTTTCATCCAAGAATTCTACACGGCAGCGGCGCTCCAGGGGAGACAGCTTCTCGATACATCAGGTTATCGGCGAGCGCGAGTTTGGTTGCCGCCCATCGCCGCTTGTCGCACCACCCTACAAAGCAAATATCTTTCGGGCCAACCGTTTCTGTTGTGCAATCGCAGGTCAAGCTGCGCAAGCGTTATGGATTCGGCGTGACGTCTCAAATTATGTTAGAAGGTATAAGTAGGAATAAGGAGTGTCGCATGAACAGTCGCCCGTTTTCCTCGCCGGAAGATTTTCATTGGACGCCGCAACCGGAGGCGGCCGCGCTGGTGGAGGAGGTTTTCACCCGATTTCTCGATCATTTCCCACAGGCGAAACGCTGGGCCGAGACACTTCTTTCAAACACTGGCGTGCGCATGTTCGATTTGCTCGATCACCTAACGGCGCCGGCGGTCGAGATTGATACGGATGCTTGGGCGACGGCCGGTTTTTTCCAAGTTGCTAGTGTGGAGGGCCAATACTGGCGGCATGAACGCGGCATGTTTCCGCCGGTATTCACAACGAAGAGTAACATACGGCGGGCGGCGGTTAAGGTCGATTCGGTGGTCGATTTCCTCCGGACACAAAAACGTGATGATCGCCCGGTTATTCTTGGCCAACCGAACGCTCGGCGGCGCACGGCTGATTTTCTCGTCTGTGGCGAGAAGACCGTGGCGGCGGTTGAACGGCACGGCGCCCGTTTCTCGGAGTTGGTCGAACAGACGCCACCGGCTGCGGATCTAGGCAAACACCAAGAGTCGTTCTTCCTCCGGCGACGGTTTTTTGACGACGAGCGGCAAGGCTTCAAACATGCGTTGGCGTTGATCGACGCCGCCATTCAAGACCTGGGCGTTGCGCGAACATGCGAACTGTTTTTCACGGCCGAGCGCCGCTATTGGCAATCGCGTAATCGGGCGGCGCGCGTGCAGAGCGAACGGCAAAACAGGTTGGGCATTGGCTGGGCCAACCACGATCATCATACGTATCGGAGTAGTCGGGCGTTTTTCGCTGCGCTGGTTGGCGTGCTCGAACGTTTGGGCTTTCAGTGCCGAGAGCGTTTTTACGCCGGGCGGGAAGCGGGCTGGGGCGCGCAGGTGTTGGAGCAACCCGAAGTGGGACTATTGGTGTTTGCCGATGTCGATTTATCAGAAGACGAAGTGACCGACGACTTTGCCCACGACGGACTCCTGCCCCGCGACGAACTGGGTACGGTCGGTCTGTGGTGCGCGTTGCACGGAGAAGCTTTTTTGTCGGCCGGGCTGCATCACTTGGAGTGCCAATACGATTTCGCGGCGATTGCGGCGCAGTTGCACGACGCCGGGGTGAACGTCATGCCGCCCTTCACCGATTTCCCGCATCTGCGGCAAGCTTTCACGCGGGGCCAGCAATGGGAAGTGCGGCCGGAGCGTTTGCAGGCGGCGCTGGCCCACGGTTGGATCAGTCGGGAGCAAGCCGAACGCTTCGCCGCCGACGGCGCGCTCGGTTCTCACTTGGAAATTTTGGAGCGCAACGCGGGTTACAAAGGGTTCAATCAATCGGGCATCAGCGAAATTATTCGCGACACCGATCCTCGCAACGCACTTTGAAACCGCATAGCCGCTCTCGGGTTTTGAACTGTCGGATAGATAGCTGCCGTATTTCTTGCGCCGCCGGCGAAAGTCTCGACATTGCTCGGCGGTTTCCGGGCGGACATTTCAACGCAGAGCACGCGAAGACGCGGAGGGCCGCAGAGGATAGACTGCAATCATCTCGGCGCAAGTTGACGATGCAATTCAATCGCACAGCCGATGTGCATCGCCGATATTTCGTTTTCTTTCATATCGTCGTTTTTTCTCAATTTCGTTCTTCTCTGCGGCCCTCTGCCTCTTTGCGTGCTCTGCGTTTCCCTTCTTCGTCCGTTCGCGGGGCATTCGCTGTCGGATAGATAGCTACCGTATTTCTTGCGCCACCGTGAACCGGTTACGAAACCGCTTCTAGCGGCGGCCCGCGCGGGCAACTATGATGGGGCCTCCGCCGGCGCCGACGTGCGTCAACCGGGCGCCGCCGGAAATTGATTCGCCGAATTAAAAGCCCGGCATTTTCAAAATGCCGGGCTTTTTCGCTGAGCAACCGGCGCACCGCCGTCTCACCTACTCCTTGGGGTTTCGACCGAACATGACTGCTCCCGCTCGCAAAAAACTCGCCGTCTGGCTGACTGTGCTGTTTCTTCTGGCCGTGTTCATGGGTCCCGGCCCCGGAATGGCATTGGCCAACAGGCCAGTAGTCTGGTTCGGCATGCCGGCGTTGTATATTTGGGGCGTGGGCTGTTTCTTTATTGAAGCGGGTGTTGTTTTGGCCGCGTTTTTATTTGTCTGGCGCGATGACGACCAGAAAACCGGCGACCAGAAAACACCTACCGCTTAATCCCACCGCATAACGACAGCCGCCAATATGAACATGATGCTTCTCTGGGCGCAAACCGACGACGCACTGGCGTCGTCGCTCCAAGGCCTTGGCGCCGCGCCGTATTGGGTGCTGGCCTGTTACTTGATCTTGCTACTGGTGCTGGGCATCGCCGGTTGGCTCAAGAGCCACCGCGATGAAGAAGACTATTACTTGGCCGGTCGGCGGCAAGGCTGGATCGTTTCCTCCTTAACAATCATGGCCACGTTTTTCAGCTCCTTCGCCATGCTCGGCGCCCCCGGCATGGTGTATCGTGAGGGCGTGGTGTTCGCCCTGTTCAGTCTGAATGTTCCCGTGGCCGGATTGTGCGTGTATCTGTTCGGCGCCCGCATTTGGAAACTGGGCCGACGGTTCGGCTATGTGACGCCCGGAGATATGGTGGCTGACTATTACGGCAGCCGTGTTTCGTTGCGGCTGCTTGTCGCGCTGACCGGCTTCCTCTACGCCATTCCGTACGTGGTGATGCAAATCCAGGCCGGCGGGCTGGTCTCGCAGCAGCTTTTTGGACCCGGCAGTTTCGAGGTCGGCGCGATCGTGCTGGCCGCCATCACGATGCTGTACATCATGATCGGCGGCATGCGGAGCGTCGCCTGGACCGACCTCGTTCAAGGCCTCTTGCTGATCGTGGGCATGCTCGTGGCGGGCATGGCGATGATTCTGGTGTTCGGCGGCTTGGGCGAGTTTTCGCAAGCCATCACGCACGACCTGCCCGCTTCGTCGCTCACCGCGCCGGGAAATACGGGAACCTGGGCGTGGCCGATGGTGTTGTCGCTGTGTCTGCTGGCGTCCAGCGGTTCGATGGTGCAGCCCGCCCAGTGGATGCGTTATTTTTCCGCCGACAGCGTGACCACGCTCCGCCGCGGCGCCGTGATTTTTTCACTCGTGCTGACATCCTGTTTTTTGTTCGGCGTGATGCTGATCGGCCTGGCCGGACAAGCGCTCTACCCGCTGCAATTCTCGTACTCCGTGCATTTGCCGTCGCATACCGCGAAAACAGCGGCGGCCGCTGTAAACGACGCCGCCAACGATACCAACTTACCGACGGCGTTTTCCGTGCAGACCAGTGACGGCGACGACGCCCAACTGCGTTGGACGTGGCAAGGCCGCGATAAGCAACCGTTTACCGAAACCGATTTGGCGGCAATCCAAAGCCTCGACGCCGACGCCGCCTTTCAAACCGCCGTGCAAACGCTGCAATCGGAAGTGCAACATTCAAAGCAGCGGCCGGCGGTGGCGCCGAATCGGCTGGTCGACACGAACGGCAAGGCCGATTACGACGCCATCTTGGTGGTGGTGCTCACCAAGCAGTTTCCCCGCGTGCTGGGCCAATTCGGCGCCATCTTCGCTTCGCTACTGATCGTCGCGATCATGGCCGCCGCCATGAGCACCGCCGATAGCAACCTGCACGCGCTTTCGGCCGTGCTCACGCGAGATGTTTACGATCAGTTCGTGCGGCCCAACGCTTCGGAAGTGGAACGCGTGTGGCTGGGCAGAGGCGTGATTGTAGCAGCCACGCTGCTGGCTTTGAGCATCGTGATGGTGGGGCGGCGGCCGGAACTGCTAGGTAAGTACGATCTACTGAACATGATCGCGAAAATGGGGTTGATGGCCATCGCGTTCAGTGCGCAACTGCTGCCGATCACGATCGATATGTTGTTCCTCCGCAAGGGCGCTTCGCGCGGCGCCGCCGTCGGACTTGCCGCCGGGCTGGTGGTGGTGTTTTTGTTTGGTCCGCTGTTCCAGATGTTTGTTGATACGCTGGGCCGGCCGGCGCCGTTGGCGGTTATGCTGGATGGCATCAACGCGTTGAAATTCACTCCGCTGCATGGTTCGGTTTGGGGGCTGGCAGTGAACGTACCGCTGTTCGTGATCATCAGCGTGCTGAGCAAAAGTAAACCGCCGCCCGGCCGCGAGCGATTCGCCGAAGTCTTGCGGTAGTAGTCATGCGGTGGAACATTTGCAACGCGTCGTTGCAGGCGTCAGAATGAGTGCGTGTTTCAAAAATAACTTTTAGAGGATTCCGCATGTTTCGTTCTTTATCCGCGACGCTGGCCGGTTGCCGCCGGATCTTCAAATCTCGCTTTTGTCGACCAATTCCCCCATTGGCCATGTTGCTCCTTGCGGCCTTCGTTACGCAACTTATCCATACACAACGGGCCAGCGCGGAGTCGGGAAAACGGCCCAACATCCTTTTCATTTTGACCGACGATCAAGCACAAGAAACGCTCAGCGCCTATGGCAACACGGTCTGCCAGACGCCGAATCTTGACCGGCTGGCCGCCGAAGGCATGATTCTGCACGACGCCCATCACATGGGCGCCTGGACCGGCGCCGTATGCACCGCCTCGCGCACCATGATCATGACCGGCCGAACCGTGTGGCGTATTCCCGGCGCGCGAGGGCCTGGAATCAAGCAGACCAAATCGTTTCGCCAAGAAGCCGCCCAACAAAGTATGCCGGCGGTTTTTAATCGTGCGGGCTACGACACCTTCCGCACTTGCAAACGCGGCAACAGCTTCAAGGAGGCGAACAACCTGTTCGCGGTGAGCAAGGTTGCCACGAAACGAGATGGAACCGCATCCGGCGGCAGCCAATGGCATGGCGACCGGGTCGTCGAATACCTAAAACAACGGCAAGCCGCCCACGACCAAGACCCTTTTCTCATCTACTTCGGGTTTTCGCATCCTCACGATCCTCGCAATGCAACACCCGAACTTGCCGCCAAGTACGGCGCCCACAACGAAGGTCCGGGCGAGAAGCCAGACCCCAAGGCGCCGGCGTTGCAGGTCAACTATTTGCCGAAGCATCCCTTTCATCATGGGCACCCCAACCTGCGTGATGAAGTCGCGGTGCAGGGCGTGCTCACCAATCGCGATGAAGCCACCGTTCGCAATGAACTGGGCCGTGAGTACGCCTGTATTGAAAATGTTGATCGACAAATCGGCCGCGTTTTGAAGCAACTCGAATTGATGGGCGAATTGGAGAACACGTACATCTTCTTCACTGCGGACCACGGCATCGCCGTCGGGCGGCACGGGCTGATGGGCAAGCAAAACCTGTACGAGCATACCTGGCGCGTGCCGCTGATCGTTCGCGGACCGGGCATCAAACCGGGCAGCGAAGCCTCCGGCTATACGTATCTGCTCGACGTGCTGCCGACGTTATGCGACCTTGCCGGAATCGAAATTCCCGACGTTGTGGAAGGCAAGAGTTTTCGCTCGGTGTTGGAGGGCAAGGCCAGCCGCATCCGAGATGTGCTCTATGGCGTGTATAGCGGGGGCACGAAGCCGGGCATGCGTTCGATCAAAACCAACGGCTGGAAGCTGATCAAATACGATGTGCTCGATGGCCAAGTTCGCGAAACGCAACTGTTCAACCTGCATGAGAACCCCCATGAGTTTCTCATTGAGCATCATGCGGCAGGTTTGAAAAAGTTGTTGGGCATTCGTCCGACAAAATCGCAGATCGACCTAGCGGAAACAGCCACCTATGCCGGCAAACGGCGCGCGTTGGAGGCGTTGCTCCGAAAGGAAATGGCCCGCCTGGGCGACCCCTACCAACTGGCCGACTGACGCCGCTTTGTTCACCCCGCCGGCGGGAAAATATTTTTGGGTAACCGTTCTCAGGTTTTGAACTGTCGGCCGGATGTTATCGCAATTTCCCGCAACGCCGGCGGAAGTTCAGATATTGCTCGGCCGTTTTTGGGCGGGCGTTTCAACGCAGAACGCAAAGGCGCGGAGGGCCGCAGAGGACGGGCGCCAATCATCTCGGCGCAAGTTGACGATGCAATGCAATCGCACAGCCGATGAACATCGCCGCGATTTGATTTTCTTGCCTTTCGTTCTTCTCTGCGGCCCTCGGCCTCTTTGCGGCCTCTGCGTTTCCCGTCTTCGTGGCCGTATATCGGTTATTCGCTGTGGAGGTTGCTGCCGCAAATTCCCGCAGCTTTATTCACGCCGGCGGCGGGAATTTTTTTTGAACCATGATGATCTTGATTTCGTAGAACAAGTAGTAAGGGAGAAAGAAAAAAGAAAAGTGGTCGGCGGCTGGCTGGCTGTGGTAGCGGCGGTTGCCAACCAAAACATTCATATCGAGATGTGGTCTCGAAGGAGGTGGATGATGTTTGGTTCCTTGGCCCCGTGGAGAAAGCACTCGTTGGTTCCTGGCGCTGGTCGGCTCCTGCCCATGGAGCGATTTAGCGACGATATGGAAGCTCTCTGGGATCGGTTCTTGAACCACGATGGAGAGCGATTCGAAGCTTTCTCGAATTTCGTCCCCACAACGGATGTTGCGGAAACGGAGAGTTGTTTTGAAGTGACGGTCGACTTGCCGGGTTTGAAGCCCGAAGAGGTCGACGTCGAAATGAAAGACGGCGCCCTCTGGATTTCAGGACGGCGCGAAGAAGAGAACGAGGAAACAGGCAAAACGTACCACCGCGTCGAACGTCGACACGGTGAGTTCAGGCGAGCGCTGCCGTTGCCCTCGGCCATCGACGAATCGAAAATCGAGGCGAAGGTCGAGAACGGCGTGCTCAAAGTCAGCATCCCCAAGAGTGAAGAAGCCAAGGCAAAACACATTGAGGTGAAATGCTGACCGTGCCGCTGAAACCCGGCTTCCGACTGAAGCCGGGTTTCTCTTTTGCGCTCCGGTTTCTCTCGGGCCTCGCGCGGGCGGCTAGGATAAGTCGAGCACAATATCTCGGACGACGCCGCGCAGATCCATTTCGAATTCGATATCTTGAACCGGCGGGCGAGCGTAACACCACCAAACGCCCAGCCGCGCCGCCGCCGGAAGACCGGGAATGATGGCTTCGGCCAGCGCCTTTGCGGGGTTGTGCCTCGTGTAGACACCCAGTTGCGATAGCAGGTCGTTCTCGCCAAGCGCCGCCAACCGCTCGCGCATGATTGCCACGACGCAGCGAGCTTTTTCCATGATGGCGTCGTCGCTCGTTTCACCCGCGCGGACGATGTTCTTTTCGTCCAGGCTTCCTCGAAGCTCGCCGCCGCCGGCCACGATAAACGTGCGCCGTTGGAGGTTGCTCGGCTCCGTGTGCGAAAATCCACACACGACCGATTCACCGGGCGCTTCCACCACCGGCGAAACATTAGTGCGGGCAATCGGGTTGGCGCCCGCGACGAGCATATCCCAATCTTCGAGTACGGCTCGGTACTGTTTGTTGAAGGCGATAAAACCGTCCATCGAAAACGGCTCTGGGCATCGCAGTTCGACCCCACAGAGTGCATGCCGATCTCGACCGCTCCCCTCAAGATGCCGACGAACACAGGCCAGCCCTTCGCGCCAGGGAAGCGGACGCGCCAAACCGACATGGACAATCTCCCACCCCGGCTCCGCCACGACGCCCGAAGAATACGGTTCGATTCCCGCTAAAAACCGGTAGCCCCCTCTCGGATTCCCAACCAAGCTTGTCGTCATCGTTGTCTCTCTACGAAAGCAATCGGCAACTCGAATTCAACGAATTCGCGGAACAAACAATGAAATGCCCACTTGGCTCGCATCGGCGGTCGGCTGGGCCTTGGTTCGCGGACGTAGTTTCGGCGCGTGGTGAACGCTGGAGGGCGCCGGCGCCACAGGCAAACCTCGCTTGCCTGGCGCGAACCCGCCGGCTGCGTCTAGGGGAATAGAGAGTTTGGCGGTGGAAGCACTCGGGGAAGAACCCGTTTGCGCAGAACGGCATTCACCGCATTCACCGCAAACGGGGGTCCAAATGTACGCGCATTTGTCACACGTGTAGGAGATCTTTTTCAGGACGTGAATCATTTTCGTCTTGGCGCACTTGGGCGGATCACATTTTTGCCAGGGGAAACGCACCTTGGGAATGCAAATCGCGACGCATTCCACTTCGAAGCGATGCTTCTTTTCCTTCACCTGTTCGATGGAAAGCTTGCAGTGAGCCTTGCACTGGGGGCAAACAATGGGTTGGTGACAACAGTCGCCGGCGTTGCTCCGCGCCGCAGGCCAAAACGCGAGCGCCACCGCGACAATGAGAAAGTAGTTTTTCATGTTTTATAAATCCTGTATATCAAAACTTTAGTAGTCGACGCGAAATCGTACGCCCACGATATCGTAATCGCCGCGAACAACGGCCTGCGTGTTTGGCCCGGTCGACGTCAGGCGTTCCCGCACCATGCCGTGAATGTAGTTGAACTGCATGCGGGAGTAGGGCGTCCAATACCAGTTCAGGCCCACGGTGAGGCTTTCGCCCACGCCGCCGAAGATGTCGTTGTCGGTAAAATCGGCGTAGGAATAACGGGCCGCGACTTGCCAGGCGCCGATTCCCCGGCCCACGCCCCCGCCACTGCGGTTGACCAGGAAAAAGTTTTCAAACGGAACGATGCGGCCCAGCGTGCCGGTTTTGCGGTTCCAAGGCATGTGTTCGCCGGTCAGGAAGTACGAGACATAGGCGTAACCGCCGGTGAAGAACAGGTCGTCGCCGGTTCCGTTGTCGCGTTGCAAAAATAGGTTTTGCCATTCGCCGACGATCTGCATGCGACCCACGTTCAACACCGCTTCGGAGGCCAGCAGTTCGTAGTAACTCGCTCCATTGATGACGCCGGTGTCGATCCAACGGCTGGCGGAGCGGGCTTCAGGACGATGACGAAAACGGGCTTCATTGGCGAATGGCCCCACGCCCGAAACACCCGAACCGGCGCTGCCGTCGGGGTGCGCGACCGTACCCGCGATCGCCAAGTGGGCGTAGCCCCGGCCATTGGAGGATTCGTCATACCAGATCGTGCTGGCGTACCGACCAGCAACTTCAATCTGCGGGCTATCGCCCCTGTATTTTCCTTCGTCTTGAATCAGTCGCATGTTGTAAACGCCGAAACGCCAGTTGTGAACCAAATCTTCCGACACGCCGTAAGACGCAATTCCCAAACGCCGCGAATCTTGGTTGATCGATTCAATCACGTAAGGCCGTTCCATGAATACGTTAAAACGGCTGCTGTTCATGTGGTCCAGCCCGTAGGGACGCTTCTGGTTGCCGATCAAGAGCGTTCGCAGCAGCGGCAGATCGTTCCAGCCCAGGTAGGCGTCGCGAAACTCTGTTTTGTTGCCGCCGGCAAATTCAAAGGAGACTTTATAAATCATGTTTGACGATAAATTGCCAGAAGCGCCCAGCCGCATGCGCCGGAATTGAAACGTATTTTGAGGATCGTTGTTGACGTCGCCTGTTTCGAAGGCGTTGACGCCGGGCGAATCGCCGGGAAAGCCCCAGGCGTCGATGTCGATTCGCCCGAATATTTTCATGGTCATGTCGCCATGACCGGGCTTGATAAAACCCTTGAGGCTCTTTTGCAGGTCGTCCAGGGCGCCGGCTTGTTCATCCAGCCCCGTTTCAATCTGCCGCAGGCGTTCGTCGGCGGTGAGCGAGGGCGTTTGGTGGCTGGCCGAAAAATAACGACCGCCAGGCGTTTCGGCTTGATCGGTGCTGGGAAGCCGGCGAGTCGACTCCAACTCTTGAATCCGGCGTTCTTGTTGGTCCAGCCGATGTAAGAGCGCTTGGTAAGGCGCGTCGGGCGATAATGTTTGGGCGAAGACGCTCGATCCTAGGACGGCCAAAATCACGAAGGCCGCCGCGAGGCACTTTGTTTTCATAGGGACGCTCGATGCAAGTAGTTCATTCAGGACAAGGCAGACGACAATACGCACCCTCGCAACCGAGATAACTCGGATGCTGGGTAAATCGACTACCACCGCACCGGTAAAATATGAAGATTGGCGCGATCGCACAGGCAAAGCCGCAGCCGCGCCACGCATAAGCGATGCGATCGGCGTTATCGCGCCAAGCGGGACAACCGGCAATGTCGGCACAAGCCCCGCAGCCGTTAAACTTCCGCAGCTTCCAATGGAAGGAAGCGTGGAAAAACCACGGCCCGGTTCAGAAGCCGATTCAGGAAGGGATGGTTCCAAACTTTCTCGTTGGACGTCAGACTTCACCCAGCAGCGTGCCGACCTTGGTGCGAATGAGGTCGCGCACTTGGCGAAACTGTTCGGCATCCATTTCGCGAGGATCGGGAATGGGCCAGTCTTCACGGCGTTTGGCGGGAATTTGAGGGCAGGCGTCGCCACAGCCCATCGAGATAACCGCGTCGAATTCGCCTGGAGGAACGGCCTCGATTCCCAACGACTGGTGCGTCGTGAGGTCGTATCCCAACTCTTGCATGGCCGCGATGGCGCGCGGGTTGATGCGTCCTGATGGCCGCGAACCGGCGCTATACGCTGCAACATGCTCGCCGCCGTCCAGCTTGGCGAAGGCCTGCGCCATTTGACTCCGATTTGAGTTTTCCACGCAGACAAACAACAGGCGTTTGGGAGAGGCGGGCGTCATGAGGTCATTTTGAATGAAGGTTGCAGGGGGCGATGGCCGAAGCCGACTATTCTGCGGCGTTTTTCCGAATTCAGCAACCCGTCGGCCTGCGATCGCGCCGACGATACTCCTTGCCGCGGGCGGTATACTGAGTGGCGAGGGTTCCGGTGGAGATTTTCAGCGGAAGCGGCGTGAAACAAGCAACGGCGAAACTCATGAGCAATACCAAGCGATACGACTGCATCATCATCGGCGGCGGACACAACGGTCTGACCACCGCCGCCTATTTGGCCAAGGCGGGGAAATCGGTTTGCGTGTTGGAGCGGCGGCACGTGCTGGGCGGTTGTTCGACGACCGAAGAAATTTGGCCGGGTTACAAAGTGTCCACCGCCGCTTATGTGGTCAGCCTGCTGTTGCCGGAAATCACGCGAGAGTTGCGGCTCAAGCAATACGGCTTCCAGGTGCTGCCCCGCACGCCCTCTTCTTTTACGCCGTTACTCGACGGACGCAGCCTCACCATGGGACCCGACCGCCGGCAAACGCGTAACGAAATCGCCAAGTTCAGCCACCGCGACGCCGAAGCCTACCCGCGTTACGAAACACTGCTGGAACGCGTGGCGGAAGTCTTGGAGCCGGTGCTCAGCAAGGCAGCCCCCGACCCGCTGCCGCTGCCCAAGGGGCGTCGCAAAATCGGCTTGGGCAAACGTCTGCGAGATACCGGCAAACTCTGGGAGTTGTACCGCGCCTTCGCCGATTTGGGGGCCGATCAAACAGCGGCCTTGGAACTCCTCACCGGCGCCGCGCGGCCGATTCTGGAGCGCTGGTTCGAATCGGAAGTGTTGCGCGCCACGCTCGCCACCGACGCCATCATCGGCGCCTTCGCCTCTATTTCCTCGCCCGGAACCGCCTATGTGTTGTTGCACCACGTGATGGGCCAAGCTGGCGGCGAGCGCGGCGTGTGGGGCTTTGTTCAAGGCGGCATGGGAGGTTTGGCCGACGCATTGGAACGCGCCTGCCAGGATTTGCACGTCGAGATTCGCCGCGAAGCGCCGGTGCGGCAAATACTGGTGCAAAATGGCCGCGCCGTGGGCGTCGCGTTGGAAGACAACTCCATTCTCGAAGCGGCGGTGGTCGCTTCGAGCGTCGACGCACACCTCACCTTCGAACGCTTCCTGCCGCCGGAAGAGCTACCCGCCGATTTCCGTGAAGAAGTTAGCCGGATCGATTATTCCTCGGCATCGGCGAAAATCAATCTCGCACTCAGCGAGCCGCCCAATTTTTCCGCCGCGCGTTGCCAGGGAGTGGGCCCGCATCACCATGGCACGATGCACATCTCGCCCACGCTCGACTACATCGAACGCGCTTACGACGACGCCAAGTACGGCGCTCCCAGCCGCCGGCCGGTGCTCGAACTCACCATGCCGACCAGCGTCGACGCCACCATTGCACCCGAAGGCAAACATATCGTTTCCATTTTCGTGCAATACGCCCCGTATCAGTTGGCCGACGCAAACTGGGACGACATCAAGGACAGCTTCGCCGACCGCTGCATTGAAGAACTGGCCCGCTACGCGCCCAACGTGCCCGACGCCATCTTGCACAGGCAGGTGCTCAGCCCGCTCGATTTGGAGCGAACCTTCGGCATCACGGGCGGCAATATCATGCAAGGCGCGATGGACTTTAACAATCTCTACGCGATGCGTCCCGTGGCCGGCTGGGCCGATCATCGCACGCCCATTGCGGGCCTCTATCTTTGCGGCGCGGCCAGCCACCCCGGCGGCGGCGTGATGGGCGCCTGCGGCAAGAACGCCGCCGAGGAAATCTTGCGAGACATTTGATGCGTTCTCCTGGCGTTTGACGCCCTCGGTTCGCGTAAGGAGCGTCGCCTTTCACTCCACGAAAGAACGCTACTTTCGCTGCGAAAGGCGACGATAAGGGTCGTTCGCGAAATTAGTGACGACAAGGCCGTTTTGAATTGTTAAACGCATTGCCGCGCTACGGCGTGATTGTTCCTCATTGCATCCCGTCATTCCACGAGCGGCCTTAGCCGTGTAATAAATGAACCACGGATTGCACGGATCACACGGA
>QIKY01000351.1 GCA_003233175.1 Planctomycetaceae bacterium
GATGGGTTCCAGCGCCGAAACAGGTAAAATACGCTTCCGATGGTACCATGCTCGCCGGCGCCCTTCCAGAGCCTGACCTTGGCGCCCCGCGGCGCATCGTCCTTCCCACGCAGGGGCGCATGGCGATGGCCTTCGTGCTCTTCGCGTCCTTCGTGGTTTCCTTTCGTCTTTCCCGCGCAGGGGCGCACGGCGATGGTCGCCCAACGGTGGGAAACCTTCTGACCGGTGTTTTCGAGGAGTTTTCCTGCCTTGACTTTGGTTTTTCCGCGTGAAACCGCTTTTTGGACATTCACCAGCTTGACGCCGTCCCACCGCAACCTACGGTTGAGGATAAGGTCAGACACTTGTTGACGTCGAACAACTTGGAAAGTGGAAATCATGCCATCAACCCGTTTATTTCGGCCCTAACAAACACTTTCAGCACCATGCTTTCTTGTGAAGCCAAACGCGGCGCCTTGAAACTCAAGGGCTCCGCCGACACGCTACACGACGTGAGCGGCGTAATCGGAATTACGGGCAAAGCCGCCGGAACGGTTGTGGTCAGCCTTTCCACCGATGTGGCGAGAAAGGCCTCCGCCGCGATGCTCATGATGGATGAAGCAGAGCTCGCCGACGACGAGATTATCGACGCCGTCGGTGAAATCACTAATATGGTGGCCGGTTCGGCCAAGGCGAAACTCGAAGAGTACGAGCTTTCAATCAGCTTGCCCAATGTGATCACGGGTTCGAATCACGTCGTGCGGTTTCCCAAGGATATCCCCACGCTATGCGTCCCGTTTGACACCCAATGGGGCGATCTCATGCTTGAAGTGGGCTTGGTCGAGACAAATTCCTAGTATTGCCGGAAAATTCCGCCTAAAGCCCCCAACGTTAGCGGCCGATATCTGTTAGGCGAGCGATATGCCTCGCACGGCTGAGAATGGCTCGTTTAGCGAGGAGTGGCGAGAATCGTCTCTTGTGGGACGGGAATGCTGCAAGCGGGACGGGAATGCTGCAAGCGGGACGGGAATTCCGCTGCAAGCGGGACGGGAATTCCGCTGCAAGCGGGACGGGAATTCCGCTGCAAGCGGGACGGGAATTCCGCTGCAAGCGGGACGGGAAGCTTGGTGGCGACTTCTATCGAAAGTGTGCGCAAAGCGGCGGTGCTGCTCACCAGCCTGCCGGAAGAGAGCGCCGCCGATCTCATGGGGAAGCTTACCGCCAAGCAGGTTGAAGCCGTTTCCATCGAAATCGCCAAGCTGGGCGCTACTTCCGGCGAGGAGCAGACCAGCGTCATTAACGAGTTCGCCGCAACCAACCCCAACGCCATGGGGGGTGAAGGCGGCGGCCTGGATCTCGCTAAAAAGCTGGTGCAAAAGGCGCTCGGTAGCAAAGCCGGCGATACGCTTGATAATGTCCAGCAATCGATTGAAGCGTTACCTTTTGGATTCCTCAAAAGAGTCGATCCGCAAAACCTGCTGACTTTCATTATTGACGAACATCCGCAAACCATCGCCGTGATTCTTTCGTATCTGTCGCCTGCTTACGGGGCCGAAATTCTGGGCGGCCTGCCCACCGAGCGGCAGTTGGCGGTCACGCGGCGCATCGCGAACATGGGGCAAACCAGCCCTGAAGTGTTGGCAGAGGTCGAGCGCGGCTTGGAAAACCGCATGTCGAGCGTGATGAGCCAGTCGTTTAGCGATAACGCCGGCGGCGTGGTGAATGTGGCTTCGATTCTCAACGTGACCGACCGCGCCACCGAACGCGCGCTGCTGGAGAATCTGGCGCAGGAAGATCCTGATCTGGTCGAGGAAATACGGCGCTTGATGTTCGTTTTCGACGACATCAACAAAGTGGGCGACAAAGACGTCCAATCGATCTTGAAGAACGTGGAGAGTTCGCAATGGGCGATGGCCCTCAAGGGCGCCAGCGACACGTTGAAAGAAAAGATTTTGGGGAACATGTCGAAACGAGCCGCCGAAATGCTCACCGAGGAAATGGAATACCTAGGATCGGTGCGTCTTTCGGAAGTGGAGGCTGTCCAGCAGCAAGTGGTTGATATCATTCGCCGTCTGGAAGACACCGGCGAACTCACGCTGCACGGCGACGACGAAGCCGAAGAGTTCATCGACTAACGCGACTTAAAACTAGTCGCCAAACAAATTGCCCAAGCCTCCCAATACCGAACCTTCGCCCTGCTTCGAGCCGCCCGTAGACGGGGCGTTGGCCAATACGCGGTCGGCCAGGCGCGAGAACGGCAGGCTCTGCAACAACACGGTTCCCGTGCCGCTGAGCGTCGCCAAAAAGAGCCCTTCCCCGCCGAAGAACATCGACTTCAAATTCCCAGCCCGGGCGATGTCATAGCTGATCCCCTCGGTAAATGCGACCAGGCAACCGGTGTCCACGCGCAGCGTTTCGTTGTTCAGTTTTTTTGTCACGACCGTGCCGCCGGCATGGATAAATGTCATGCCGTCGCCGCTGAGCTTTTGCAGAATAAATCCCTCTCCCCCAAAAAAACCGGCGCCCAGCCGCCGCTGGAAGGCGATCGAAATGGATGTGCCCAGCGCCGCGCAAAGAAACGAATCTTTCTGGCAGGTGATCGTCCCGCCGACTTTCCCCAAATCCAGCGGAATGATCTTGCCGGGAAACGGCGCCGCAAAAGCCACGCGAGATTTTCCCCGGCCATGATGCGTGAAGTGGGTCATGAAAACCGATTCGCCCGTCAAGACGCGTTTGCCAACGCTCAGCATTTTTCCCAGAAAGCCTTCATCAGGGTTCGAGCCATCGCCCATTTTGGCTTCATACTGAATACCATCTTCCATGTAATTCATCGCCCCGGCTTCGGCCACCACCGTTTCACCAGGATCTAGTTCGATCTCGACAAGTTGCATGTCGTCGCCGAAAATCTTGTAATCAATCTCATGGCTTCGCATTGTGTTCTCCGCAAGAAGGTCGTTCCCGTTTTTTTTACGTTGACGCGCCGAACACCGGGCATCCCGGCAAATCGAACGTGAGTATAGCCTTGAACGCGGCAAGGCCAAAACAAAATAACTCTTTTGCTCGCTCGAAACGGCGCCATTGGAGCTAACGCCTCGCGCGGCCGGATAACCGTTCACGGATTTTGAGTTGCCAGATAGTGCCGCCGCCAACCGTCCCTGGGGAACTCCCGACAAGTCATCACTAATTTCACGAGCAGTGCTTAATACGGAAACCGTTCATCGATTTCGGCCTCCGATAACTCCGCCAGAAACGCCGAGAGTCGCTCCACCAGAACCTGCATGACCCGCTCCCCTTTCTCTTTCGTGGCGGCGTGAGGATTCCCCGAACCGCTGTTGGTGGTCAGCAGATGCCAAGGACGTGTCATCCCGACCCAACCTCGATTGATCGCCTCGAAGCGGGTTTCGGCCGTTGCGCCGGCGTCGGCGGTCAGACCGCCATCTTCGGTGTGCGCCACCAAATGCGGGAAGTAGGCCAGCGCCAACGAGGTTTCCATTTCGCCGGCATGATCTTCGGGCTGGCTGAAAATCTCTTCGTAAACGCCGTCCAACGACTTGAACCAATCGCACACAAATACATGCGCTGGTGTTTTTCCCGCCAGTTGCCGCAACAGAGGTTTGAGTTCGTTGCCGCCGTGGCTATTCAACAACAAGATCTTCCGCAGGCCGCTCTGGACGCAAGAGGCAATTAAATCGGACACGACCTGATACAACGTGGCGGGATCGATATTCATGGCCAGCGGCAGTTCGCGCATGTTCGTTTCGGTGCCGTAGGGAATCGTCGGCAAGAGCACCACGCGGGCGCCTCGCTCGTGCGCCGCTTGGCAAACGCGTTCGCCAATGGCATTCGCTTCCAGCGTATCGGTGGCGTAGGGCAAATGAAAATTATGCGGTTCGGTGGCGCCAAGCGGCAGAACCGCTACTTCATAAGCGTGGTTTTTGGTGTATCCGTAGTTGGTCTCGGCGAGAATCCAGGGCCGCATGGTATTTCTTTCCAATCAATTCAAATCAGTACAGTTCTTCGAGCGCCGGCAAAAGTTTCCGCAGACGCGCGCGGCCTTGCTCGCTGACGTTGGTCTGTTCCAGCCCTAATACCCTCAACCGGCGAAGCGGCGCCAAATGGCTCGCGCCGGCGTCGGAAATGGCGCCGCCGTTGAGCCACAGCGACTCCAGGTTGGTCAGTTTGGCCAGTAGCGGCAACCCGGCGTCGGTGATGCGTGTTTGCGAAAGGTCGAGCCAAACGAGTGCTTGTAGTTTTGCCAGGGAGACAAGCGCCGCATCGGAAATGGGCGCGCCTTGCAGGTTCAAGTGCTGTAGGTTTTTCGCCTGTTCCAGGACATGGGCGTTTTGATCGTTGAGCGGCGTGGCGGCGATGTCGAGCCAGTCAAGATTTTGGAATTGGCACGCACGGGCAATGCCTTTCGCCGTGACGCGCGTTCCGCCCAGTGCCAGCATCGTGGCGGTGGAGTCGGCTGGGATGGCGGCCAGTTGGGCGTCGTCGATATTGAGAAAATCACGGTATTGTGTATCGAGCGAAGCGTACGATTGGCCGGTTGCTTCGGCCAGCGTTTCCGGCGTGGCGCGGCCCGAATAAACTGCTCGCAGTGTTCGCACCAACGCCCGGCGATAGCGACCGCCCTGGTAGTGCATGAAAAAATGAGCCAATCCCGCCGACTGACTATACAGCCGCCGCAGGTCTTCGTGTTTTTGCAAGCCGACGCGGCCTAAATCAGCCAGCTCTTCCAGCGGCAGATAAAAATTCTCGCTCAGCCGCCGCACGCGAGCGAATTGCAAACGCCGGGCGTCGACGCCGCCCACCGTGAAACAGATGTTCGGCGCCGCGATGTTGCGTCGCTCCAGCGATTCCATGTAAGTCGCGACGGCTTCAATCAGCCACATGTTATTTCGTTCGGCCACCGCGCCCGCCACGGCGCCCGTCTCTTGGAACAATTGGTGAGTGGCCTCATGACGCCAAGTGGCCAAGGAAGGCGACGCGTCGGCGAAAAAATACGCCTTCTTCCCCCAACCCGTAGGCGCGGCGTGTTCGTCGAAATAAATGCCCACCGTGACGCCAATCTGAGGTTGCAGCGGACGCAACACTTCCACGTACTCCGCCTTGTCGCGAAACAGCACCACGCCGAGTTTCTGGCGCCGCTGCGGAAAGGCCGCCGCCTCTCCCGCCAAGCGGCGGCGGAGCACGGCAGCCGATAGCCAATACTCGCTGAAAACCTGCCGCCAGGCGTCGTGCAATTCCTCCAACGTCTGGCCAAGGAACCGACCCTGCTCCGGGCTGTGGTTGGTCAGAATTCGGTAGTGCTGGGTATCGATTCGCCAATACTCGCCGGCCTTCCAACCATAACGAGGATCTCGCAGCCGCATCTTTTTCACGAGCGTTGGGCGCGACTTGCTCTGCGGCAAAACGCGTCCGGCGGCGGCGTGTTCGGGAAAGACGGCGAGCGTTTCATGGACCAAGCGGTAGGCGGCGGCTGTTCGATTCGCTTCGGCGGCTTGTTTCGCCAACGCGTACAGCCCGTCGGCATGCTCACTGCGGACTTTGGAAAAACGCCGCCGCCAAAACTGCACGTTGCGCGGCTCTGTGTTGCCTGTCGCCCCGTTTCCAATCTCTTTGTCGGCTGGCTCTGGCGATGTTTTCCCTGGCGGAAAAAAAAGATAAGTGCGTCCTGGATCTCGCGGCACGATCGCCGAGCGTGTCTCTTTCGCCTGCTCGGCAAGCCCCAGGTCATCACATTTATCGGCTAGTTGCTCCAACTCAGCATGATATTTTTCCAGCAGCGCGGCGTGCGATTGTGCAATCGTGGGCTGGGCGGTTGCCGACTCTTCCGCAGCGGCGACATTCCACGCCGCGATTCCTGCAAGCAGCATCACCGCGAGCAAACGCCGCGCCGCGCGTCCAACAGAAAGAGACCAATGAGCATGCAAGATGGATATTTCGCCCGGTTACGAATAGTTCGTTTAACGGCAAGCCGAAGGCGGCTGTGTTTTTTTTTGACGCGCCGTTTCATGACGCGCCGTTTCATGACGCGCCGTTTCATGACGCGCCGTCGCCTCCGGCTTGCCGTTCAACAAGAGTTACGCCAATTCCAGCCATGCGCGGAACAGAACCGCTTAAACATTTGACTTGAAAACAAGGCCACACTCTTTCAATTATACCATGCAGCGGTGCAGCAAACGGCGAAGCCACTCATTCCCCGACGCCAAGAGTCCACACCTGAAACCCAATATTACCGAAATAAAAGCCCGGCATTTTGAAAATGCCGGGCTTTTTCCGTGCAACAATTGCAACGTCGGACTTTCCTGGCCGCAGCTTCAATCGTCGGCGAAGGCGGCGTCGAAGGCTAGGTTGCTGGGGGCGAAATCGAGGCCCTTGACGAATTCCGCCGCTTCTTGGGCGCCGAATTCGCGCTCCATGCCCGAATCTTCCCACTCCACCGAAAGAGGACCCGTGTAGTTGGCCACGTTCAACGCCCGAATGATCTCTTCAAAATTGACGCCGCCTCGTCCTGGACTGCGAAAATCCCAGCCGCGGCGCGGGTCGCCAAAGTTCAAATGACTGGCCAAAATGCCGGACCGACCATCGAGCGTGGCGATGGCGTCTTTCACGTGTACGTGGTAGATGCGATCGGGAAACGCGCGAATGAACTCCACCGGGTCGATGCCCTGCCAAATCAAATGGCTGGGATCGAAGTTGAAGCCGAACTCCTCGCGATGGTCGAGCGCTTCGAGCGCACGCTGGGCGGTGTAGATATCGAATGCGATCTCGGTCGGATGCACTTCCAGGGCGAACTTCACGCCGCATTCGGCGAACACATCGAGAATCGGGTTGAACCGCTCGGCGAGCAGATCAAAACCTTTGTCGATCATGGCGGGAGAAACAGGCGGGAAGGAATAGAGCAGATGCCAAATGCTCGAACCCGTGAAACCGTTCACGATGCCGATGCCCATTTTTTGGGCGGCGCGGGCCGAATTTTTCATCTCTTCTATCGCGCGTTCGTTCACGCCGGCGGGGTCGCCGTCGCCCCAGACGTAGTCGGGCAGTATCAAACGATGCCGCTCGTCAATGTTATCCAAAACCGCCTGCCCAACTAGGTGCGCGCTTATGGCGTGGCATTGCAGGTTGTACTGATCCAACAGTTCGCGTTTCTGCTCGCAGTATTGATCGTCGGCCAACGCCTTATCGACTTCAAAGTGGTCGCCCCAGCATGCCAGCTCAATGCCGTCGTAGCCGAATTCCTGCGTCTTGCGGACCATATCAACCAGCGGCAGGTCGGCCCATTGGCCGGTGAACAACGTTACAGGTCGGGACATGTTTTTCTCCCTTGGGAGTTGCGAGGTAGGCGTATGCACAATGCCGACAACATTTCCGCTTCACGGCGGAGCCATGAGGCGGTGGGGCGGCTTCAACCGATGGAGTTGGCCCGGCGATTTAGACGTCGGACACAATTGCATTCAGTATTTTGACGACCGCCGCCGGAATGTGCAACGGGACGACCGCCACGGTTGCGACGCGGCATACTCCTGGGAAAAGGCCCTCGCGGCGCTTGCTTGACTAGCGCGAGGCCATGCGTCAGCATACAGATGCACGTCTGGCTGGGAAGTTTGTCGGGTGCTTCCGCCGCAGACTCCCAGTTGATTATATATTCCGACATTCCGACTGAGGACCGTTCGATCAATGACTGCCGTACGATGACCTTCCAAGGCCATCGTACAAGTAAAATCGGACAATTATTTCTCGGACGGTCCTTATTTTCCGAGTCTTATATACCAAGAAGCGAGTGCGCATGAAGAAGAATGGTCCCATTTTACTGGGATTGACGCTCCTGCTGATCTCCCTGATTTTCGCGGCCGACTTCTTCCTGCCGCTGGGCGTGGCGATTGGCGTGCCGTACGTGGCGGCGGTATTGATCGCGATGGGCGCCAAGCGATTCCGCGTGAGCTTCGCGGTGGCCTGCTTGTGTACAATATTGACGATCGTCGGTTTCTTTGTTTCGACCGCCACCGACGACACGCCCATGTACATTTCGATCACGAACCGCTTGCTGGCGTTGTTCGCCATTTGGGCGACAACCGTTTTGGGTTTTCAACGCAAGGTCATTGAATTCCGCTTGGCGGAGGCGAATCGATCACTGGAAGCCTTCGGCAAGCAGCAGTCGCAACGTCTGGAAAACGTCAGTGAAGCTTTGCAGTCGGAGATAGTTGAACGCCGGGAGGCGGAGATCGCCAAGGAGCGGATGGTCGAGATTTTGGAGTCGACGCCGGATTTCGTCGCGATTTCCCGACCCGACGGAAAATTGACGTATATGAATCGCGCCGGGCGACGCATGGCCGGACTGAGCGACGACGCCAATATCTCGACGATGAGCCTGGAAGAATTCCAACCCGACAACAGCTATTTTGAAAATACGGTGCTGCCTATCTCGGAAAGAGACGGCCTCTGGAGCGGGGAGTTTTCACTGCAACGGGTCGACGGAACGACCATTCCCATTTCCATGGTCGTTCTGGCTCAGCACGACGCCGCCGGCGTGTTGCAATACCGGGCCGTGTTATCTCGCGATCTGACCGAGCAAAAGCAAGCCGCGCTGGCGTTGCGCGAGCGGGAAGCATTGTATTCCTCGCTGGTCGAAAACCTGCCGCTGAACGTGATTCGCAAAGACATCGCGGGCCGGTTCGAGTTTGTGAATCAGGCTTTTTGTAAGTTGCTCGGCTGGCCGATGGACGAAATTGTCGGCAAAACCGATCACGACCTATTCCCCGCCGCCTTGGCCGATAAATACCGCCACGACGACAAATGCATCATCGAAACACGCCAGCCGTTCGAAACCATTGAAGAACACAAAACGCTCGATGGCCGAACGTTGGCCGTGCAAGTGCTCAAAACACCTTTGTACGACGCCCATGGAAATGTCGTGGGCACCCAGGGAATTTTCTGGGATGTGACGGATCGGAAACACGCCGAAGAGGCCATGCAAAAGGCGAAGCTCGCCGCCGAAGCCTCGAACCGCGCCAAGAGCGAATTCCTGGCCAACATGAGCCATGAAATTCGCACGCCGCTCAACGGAATTTTGGGCATGTCGGAACTCGTGCTCGACACATCGCTCACCGCCGAGCAACGCGAATACCTGACCATGCTGCTGGAGTCGGGAGAGTCGCTGCTGACGGTTATCAACGACATTCTCGATTTCTCAAAAATCGAGGCGGGAAAACTCGATCTTGAAACGGCGGCCTTCGACTTGCGAGAGAGTCTCGGCGATGCTGTCAAATCGCTCGCGATTCGCGCCCATATCAAGGGCTTGGAGCTGGCCTGCCAAATTGATGTTGATGCGCCGCATGGCGTCGTCGGCGATAGCGCGCGACTGCGACAAATCATTGTGAATTTGGTCGGCAACGCGGTGAAATTCACCGACCAGGGCGAAGTTGTGTTGCGCGTCCGGCCGGGCCGCGTCGAAGACCGGCGGCGCGAAGTCGTTTTTATGGTGTCGGACACCGGCGTCGGCATTCCGAAAGATAAACGCGACTCGATTTTCGAGGCCTTTGAGCAGGCCGACGCCTCCACCACGCGGCGGTTCGGCGGCACCGGCTTGGGGCTGGCCATTACCAGAAATATCGTCGAACTGATGGATGGCCGTATTTGGGTCCAGAGCGAGTTGGGCGGCGGCAGCCAATTCCATTTCACCGCCTGGTTCGAGCAAGCCGACGCCGGCGCCGTGCGCGAGGAAGACGCCCACGTTCGAGCACAGATCGAAAATACGCGGGTGTTGGTCGTCGACGACAACGCCACCAGTCGCGACATTCTGGATGAAATGCTCTCGAACTGGAAAATGCGGCCCACCACCGCGCCCGATGCTGAATTCGCCCTCGCCCAAGTGATGCTCGCTAAGTCGGGCGGCGACCCGTTCCAGATCATCCTGATCGACGCCAACATGCCCGGCGCCGATGGGTTCCAACTCGTCGACCGTTTGCAAAATGAAAACGCCGCGAATGAAAACGCCGGCGCTGATAATACCGGCGCCGAACAAAAGATCATCATGATGCTGACTTCCGGCGACCGTCCCGGCGATATCGCCCGCTGCGAGCAACTCGGTTCGCTCAGCTATTTGCTCAAGCCAATCAAGCAATCCGATTTGTTCGATGAAATCGTGCGTGTGTTGGGCGTCGGCGAGGTGCAGGAAAATCAGGGCCAAGCGGCCCAGAAGCAGTTCGAACTGCCCTCGCTCGACATTTTGCTGGCCGAAGACAGTGTCGTGAATCAGAAACTGGCGGTTCGCCTCCTGGAAAAACATGGGCATCGGATGACCGTTGCGAATAACGGCCGTCTGGCCGTGGAAGCGGTGAAATCGCACCCCTACGATGTCGTGCTGATGGATGTGCAAATGCCGGAAATGGACGGTCTGCAAGCCACCGCCGCCATTCGCCAATGGGAGCAGGAGACGGGCCGGCATCTTAAAATCGTGGCCATGACCGCCCACGCCATGAAGGGCGACCGCGAGCGCTGCCTCGACGCCGGCATGGACGAATACGTATCGAAACCGATCCAGCCGAGCAAGCTGTTCGGTGTTCTAGGCCGGCTTTGGGCGGGCGATTCCCCTGTGGGAAATGGCGATTCGAAGCCTGGTGAAAACTCTCCCGCATCGCCGGAAACTGGTGATTCGGAGACTGGTAATTTAGAAGCGGGCGCCAGCGCGGCGGCGAACGGGGAAGCGTGGAGTCGCGCGGGCGCCCTGGAAACAGTCAACGGAGATCGGGAACTGCTGGCCGAGTTGATCGAAATATTCTTCACCGAAAGCCCCGCCTTGATGCAACAGATTCACGACGCTATTTCCCGGCAAGACGGCAAGCTGCTGTGTTTGGCCGCGCACACGTTGAAAGGGTCGGTGCGTTGCCTCGCCGCCACTCCGGCGCAAGACGCCGCCTTCCGCTTGGAGAACATGGGCCGCCAGGAGTCCTTTGCCGGACACGAATCGGCGTGGGAGCAAATGAAAACGGAGTTGGCGCGATTGCAGCCGGAGTTGACCGTTTTTCTCGATGAAACCAAACACAACTGAACCCCTTCGCTTGAGGCGAAAAACATGCCCAATATTCTGATCGTCGACGACTCCGCGGTCGACCGGCAATTGGCCGCCGGCTTACTCGCGCGAATGCCCGACACCCACATTGCCTTCGCCTGCAACGGGAAAGAAGCCCTGAAGCAGATCGCCGCCGATCCTCCCGACCTCGTGCTCACCGACTTGCAAATGCCCGAACTCGACGGGCTCGCCTTGGTGCGCGCTATTGGCGTGCATCACCCGGACATTCCCGTTATTCTAATGACGGCCCACGGCAGCGAGTCGTTGGCGGTTACGGCTTTGGAGCAAGGCGCCGCGAGTTATGTTTCCAAGAAACAATTGGCCGACCGGCTGTGTGAAACGGCCAGTCAAACGCTCGATTTATTACGCTCCGATCGAGGACGCGACCAACTCATCCGCTGCATGAAAAAAACCGAATTGGAATTCGTGCTGCAAAACGAACCTGAGTTGATCGGGCCGTTGGTTGAATTGGCGCAGCAAATCGCCGTGGGTATGGGCGTGTGCGAAATGGCGGAGCAATTTCAAGTCGGCTCGGCGCTTCAGGAAGCGCTGCGAAACGCGATGTATCGCGGCAACCTCGAAATCTCCGCCGAACAGATGCAGACCATTCGCGAACAGCAAGCCCAAGGCCAGACCGACACCTTGGACGGCCAACGCCGCCGCGAAGAGCCCTATTGCCGCCGCAGGATTCATGTCGCGATTTCGATCGTCCCCGAAGAAGCCAAATTCGTCATTCGCGACGAAGGGCCGGGGTTCGACACTTCGGTTGTCGATTCCGCCAGCATGGCCCCCTCAAATGGACGCGGGCTGGTGCTGATGCGTTCCTGCATGGACCGTGTAAAATATAGTGAACAAGGCAATCAGGTGACCCTGGTGAAATACCGTGAGGGCGTTGGCAATACGGCCGCCAAAACCGAATTTGACGTAGTAGATTAAGGAAGGAGTAATTCAGCGTGCCTAAGATACTGATCGTTGACGATTCCGCGGTAGATCAACGCTTGGCGGGCGGTTTATTGGCCATCGACCCCGACCTCGAAATCGAATATGCGTCCGACGGCAGGGAAGCGTTGGAGCAAATCGCGGCGTGTGCGCCGGACCTCGTTTTGACAGATCTGCGAATGCCGAATGTCGACGGGTTGGAGTTGGTGGCCCGCGTCAAGGCCGAGCATCCTGGCATTCCCGTTATCTTGATGACATCGGTCGGTAGCGAGGAAATCGCGGTGCAGGCGCTCAAAAAAGGCGCCGCGAGCTACGTTCCCAAACGCGTGCTCAACAAAGAGTTGCACTCCACGATTCAGAGCGTGCTTGATGTTTCGCTGCGGCAATTCGGCGCCGACCGGCTCTTTCAGGAAATGACCCGCACCGAATACGAATTTGAACTTTCCAATAACCCCAAACTTCTTCCGCAGCTCATCAACCTGCTTCAGGAGGCGGTCACGCGGATTGGCGTCTGCGGGGAGTCTGACTGCCTGCGCGTCGCGATTGCCCTGGAGGAAGTGTTGGCCAACGCGCTTTACCACGGGAATTTGGAAATCAGTTCCGAACTACGCGACACCGACGTCAACGCCTATAACGCACTGGTGGCCGAACGCCTCAGCGCACGGCCCTACATCGATCGACGTATTTTCGTCCACGCCACGATCACGCGCGAAAAAGCCACCTTCACCATTCGCGACCAAGGGCCCGGTTTCGACACCGCCAATCTGCCCGACCCGACCGCCCCGGCCAATTTCGAAAAAGCCGGAGGACGCGGCGTGATGCTCATGCGCACGTTTATGTCGGAAGTTTGCTACAACGAAATCGGCAACGAAGTCAGGCTCACAAAACTCGCCGCCGCTCCGACGGACGCCTCCAGCCAATGCTAGACGCGCAGTATAAATCTCGCTCGAACAAATCAGGCAATAAATTTGCCACAGAGAGCACAGAGCACGCGGAGCTTGAGGCGGTGGGCGGCATCCATGGCCTTTGAGTCTTTTCTCGGCGGCCTCTGTGTGCTCTGTGGCAAACACTTTTTTTGGTTGTGGCCATCGGTCTCGCTAGACTCTCAGCGTTGAAATGTTCACTCGAAAAAACACGCCTTAGAATTCATCGTTCCGCATTGAGTTTTCCATCAGCACCAACAGTGCGTTGGGGTCGTATGGCTTGCGAACAAAATACCGGCAGCCGGCGGCGCGCGCTCGCCGCACAATATCGGGCGCTTCGACGCCGCTCACGATAATCACGGGTATATCGCAGGTCTCGCGGAGGTCGGCCAGTTTCTGGCAGACGTCCAGGCCGTCGATATCGGGCAGCCTCAAATCGAGCAACACCAAATGCGGCCGCGATTCGCTGGCCATGCTGATTGCCGCCGCGCCGTTATTCGCACACGACACATCGAACCCCAGCCGGTCTAGCCGATAACGCAAAACTTCGGTTTGGCTGGCGTCGTCGTCCACGACCAAAATATGAGGACGGCGGACCACCGCCTGAGCCGCAGGTTCGAGTTTCGCCAACGCATTGCCTTGCATGACGTTTTGCCTCCCATTACCAGCGCGGCTGCCGCTCCACGCGCATTGCAACAATTAACCTCTTCAAAAGACGATGATGCATTGTGTAAACCTACGACCCTCGGCAAGCGTTGTCAAAAGAAAACACGTCGCAAAACAGCAATCTTTCGCGGCTTGCCCCGCTTACCTGGCCGGGTTACGCTGATTGTTTCGGTTTTACGCCAGCGCGGCGCGCCGGAACTGTTTGCTTCCGCCCTCATTCCCCTCAAGGCTGCTCCATGAATGTTGTACTTCGCCGCTTGCCGATTGGGCTTTTTCTTTCGCTGTGCTTCGTACTTTTGGCGGGTTCGCTCACCGCTGCGGAGCCCTACCAACTAGGACCCGATTCGCAACGTCAGCCGAATGTTCCTCAAGGCGTCGTGGAGAAATTCACCTGGGAGAGCAAGATCTTTCCCGGCACGGTGCGCGACTACTGGGTGTATGTTCCCGCACAATACAAACCAGAGGCGCCGGCTTGTTTGATGGTCTTTCAAGACGGCCGCAACTACGTGAACGAAAAGGGCCAGTTTCGCACCACCATCGTGTTCGACAACCTGATCCACAAGGGCGAAATGCCGATCACGATTGGCCTCTTCATTAACCCCGGCGTGGTTCCGCCCACGAAGCCGGGCGGCATTGCCCGCAAAAACCGCAGCTTCGAATACGATTCGCTCAGCGATCAATACGCTCGCTTTCTGCTGGAGGAGATGATTCCGCAGGTTGCCTCGAAATATCAATTGGCCGCCGACCCGGCCTCGCGCGCCATTGGCGGGATCAGCTCCGGCGGCATTTGCGCCTGGACCGTCGCCTGGGAGCGGCCCGACGCCTTCAGCAAGGTGCTCAGCCACGTGGGCAGTTTCACCAACATTCGCGGCGGGCATGTGTACCCGGCGTTGATCCGCAAAACGGAGCGAAAACCGATTCGCGTGTTTTTGCAGGAAGGCGCCGGCGACCTCGATAACCTGCATGGCAACTGGCCGTTGTCGAATCGGCAAATGGCCGCCGCACTCAAATTCGCAAACTACGATTACAAATTCGAAATGGGCGTCGGCGGGCACAACGGCAAGCAGGGCGGCGCGATTCTACCCGATTCGCTGCGTTGGCTGTGGCGGGGCTATCAGGTGGAAGCGTTGAAGTAAATGTTCCCAGGCGAGCGGCAGATGAGGATTTACCTACTTGTAAGACGGGTGTAACCGGCGAACCGCCAAGGGAATAGAGGCAGCTTGCTCGAAAAATTGTCATTTGTCATTGGAGGGAGTGACGGTGACTGCCGCCAAATCATAAATGAAAGATAATTATTGATAAATCACGCCTTCTTTATCCGTGTTCATCAGTGTTATCCGTGGTCCCTTCTGCCTGATCTGGATGCCGGTTACACCCTTGCCAGGCGGGCGCCCCTGTCCGTCTGAGCATTTTCATCTTTTACGCGGGAGACTTTTACATGCGCGGCGTTTCGCTTTTTCGTTGGTCGTGGCGCGCGATCGTTTTGAACTGTTTGCTCTTAGCCGCCGCGCCCGATTGTTTCGCGCAAGATATGCCCTTGCACGACGTGCTGCTCGAAAACACCGATTGGGAGTTGGTCGGCGCCGGGTACAAATTCACCGAAGCGCCCGCCGTTGACGCCCAAGGCAATCTGTATTTCAGCGACGTGCCGGCCGGCGATATATACAAAGTTGGCGCCGATGGCGTCGTGACTGCATTTGTCTCAGCCGGGCCGCGCGTCAGCGGACTGATGTTTGGCCCCCAAGGCCAACTCTTTGGCTGCCATATTCAAGACCGGCGAATCGTCGTCTACGATCCGTCTGGAAAATTCAAGGTTGTCGCCAACGACCTTGGCTGCAACGACTTGGTCGTCACGCGGGAAGGGAATATCTACTGCACCGATACCGGCAAAAAGCGTGTTTGGCTGGTGCGCCCCAATGGCGAGAAACAGATCGTCGACACCGGCATTGAACGGCCCAACGGCGTCATTCTTTGGAACGACCAACAGACGCTGGTCGTGTCGGATTCCGCCGGCCGTTACCTCTGGACCTTCAGCATCGCCGCCGACGGAACGCTGCACAACAAGCAGCCCTACTACACATTGCGGCTGGCCAACGGGGCGTCGGCCAGCGCGGCCGACGGCATGACCGTCGACAGCCTGGGCCGCCTTTATTGTGCGACGCAAGTTGGCGTGCAGGTTTTCGATCCTACCGGCCGCGCCAGCGGAGTCATTCGCAAACCGCAGGCGAAGTTTCTTTCCAACGTGGTGCTTGGCGGCCCGAAATTCGACACCCTCTTCGCCACCGTGGCCGACAAAGTCTATCGTCGAACAACGCAAGCCACCGCCCGCCCCTACTTCCTCCCGCCGGGGAAGTAAGGCGAGCGGCGGGAAAAAATATACCACATGAAAATCCCGGCATTTTCAAAATGCCGGGCTTTTTTTTTGTTTGCCCAGCGAAGCTGGCAAACCCTGTCGCTGCTTGTCAGCGACCAAGCCCTGTTCATGGGGAATTGAATCCGATTCGCAAGG
>QIKY01000281.1 GCA_003233175.1 Planctomycetaceae bacterium
TATTTGGACACGTCGATATCGATTCCATTGCCGGTCCTAGCGAAGTGGTGGTCATCGCCGACCAAACGACGCGTCCCGCGTTCACCGCCGCCGACATGCTCGCCCAAGCCGAACACGCCCCGGGCGCCAGCATTCTGATCACCTGGGATGAAGCCACGCTGCAAGCCACGCGTGAGGAGTTGGTCCGGCAAGCGGCTCGGCTTTCGCGGGGCGACCTAGCCCGGCAGAGCCTGGAAGCGTTCGGGGCCTTGATTCTTGTCAACAACGAACAAGAAGCCTGCCGCATTACGAATCAACTGGCGCCCGAACATTTGCATGTGGCCATTGAAAACGCGGAACGCCTGCTCGATAAACTCCACAACGCCGGCGCGATTTTCCTGGGAAACTTCACACCCGTGGCGCTGGGCGATTATGTCGCCGGTCCTTCGCACGTGTTGCCCACCGGCGGCACGGCCCGCTGGGCCAGCGGACTCTCGGCGAACGACTTTTTACGATCCAACAGCGTCATTTCGTATAGCCCCGAAGGGCTGGCCGCCGTCGCCGACGACGTGCGGCTGCTGGCCGACAAAGAAGGCCTCACGGCGCATCGGGCGAGCGTCGATATTCGGCTCTCCTGACCAGCGATTTTTTGACCAGCGTTCACGACGGCGCCGAAAATTGCGATGGCAATCTATCCGGCGGCGAATAACCGATATACGGTTACGGAGAAGGGAAACGCAGAGAACGCAAAGACGCGAAGGGCCGCAGAGAAGAAGAAATGGCGAAATGAAAGAAAACGAAATCTCGGCGATGGTCAGCGGCAGCGCCATTGCATCGTGTTGTCAACTGGGGCCGAAATAACTGGATTCCGTCCTCTGCGGCCCTTCGCGTCTTTGCGTTCTCTGCGTTAATATGTTTACCTGAAACCCTCCGAGCAATGTCTGGATTTCCGCCCAAGACGCGGGGAGTTGCGATAGCAATTCTATCCGGCAGTTCAAAACCCGTGGACGGTTACGATTTTTTACAACATGGCTTGAGCGGACCAACAACATGGGATTTTTTCGCCCGAATATCGAAGCGATGGACGGCTACACACCCGGCGAACAGCCGCAGCAGGGCAAGTTCATCAAGCTGAACACGAATGAGAATCCTTATCCGCCCTCGCGCGAAGTAACACGCGCGATTCAAGCCGTTTTGGAACAAGGACTCGGCCGCTACCCCGATTCCATGGCCACCGCTTTTCGACTTCGCGCTGCCGATATTTTGCAAGTCTCGCCCGATTGCATTCTCTGCGGCAACGGCAGCGACGACCTGCTCACGATCATCACGCGGGCGTTGGTCGGCGAAGGCGAACGCTTGCGGCTGCCGTACCCCAGTTACGTGCTCTATAAAACGTTGGCCAACATTCAAGGCGCCGAAACCGAGGAAATCGGTTTTCAATCCGATTGGACCCTCCCGCCGCAATTCGCCGACGCCAGCCCCGGCCTGAAGCTGGCCTTTCTGCCGAACCCGAATAGTCCGACCGGCACGTTGGTATCGCCCGCGCAGGTAGCCGCGCTGGCGGAGCGAATGCCCTGCCCGCTGGTGGTGGATGAAGCGTATGTCGATTTTGCCGAGCAGAGCTGTTTGGAGCTTGTCGCTCGGCACGATAACGTGATCGTGCTGCGAACGATGAGCAAATCGTACAGTTTGGCGGGCCTGCGGTTTGGGTATCTTGTGGCGCAGCCGAGTCTGATTGCTCAGTTTCTCAAAGTGAAAGACTCCTACAACTGTGACGCCCTCTCGATCGCCGGCGCCACCGCCGCCATGAACGATCAAGCATGGCTGGCCGAAACAACCGTTAAGATCAAGGCGACGCGAACCCGCCTGACGCGGGAATTAGCCGCCTTGGGGTTTGAGGTGATCGATTCTCAGGCTAATTTCGTTTGGGCGGAGCACTCCCGGCGTTCGCCGCGAGAGCTGTACGAAGAACTCAAAGCCAGCCGCGTGCTGGTCCGATATATGAAATACGCCCGCTGGCGCGAGGGGCTGCGCATTAGCATTGGAACCGACCAGCAAATCGACGCCCTCCTGACCTTGCTCAAAACCATGGTGTAACACATGCCGCGAACCGCTCGCATCGAACGCCGCACCGCCGAAACCGAGATCACGCTTGAATTGAATCTCGACGGTGAAGGCCGCGCCGAAATTCAAACCGGCGTCGGTTTCTTCGATCACATGCTCGAACTGTTCACCAAGCACGGCGCTTTTGATCTCTCGGTTCAGGCCAGCGGAGATCTTCACGTCGACCAACACCACACCGTCGAAGATGTTGGCATCTGTTTGGGCCAAGCCTTGCGCGAGGCGCTGGGCGATAAAGCCGGCATTCGCCGCTATGGGCACTTCACCTTGCCCATGGAGGAGACGCTCGTCAGCACGACGCTCGACCTCAGCGGACGTTACTTCCTGGTTTTCGAGGCCGAATTTCCCTCGGAAAAAATCGGTGACTTCGACAGCGAACTGGTGGAGGATTTTTGGCAGGCCGTGGCCGCGAACGCATTGTGCAACTTGCATATTTCACTCCACCACGGCCGCAACAGCCACCATATTAGCGAGGCTATTTTCAAATGCCTGGCCCGCACGCTTCGCATGGCGGTCGAGCACGACCCCCGCATGCCCGGCGTTCCCAGCACCAAGGGAACCTTGAACTCCTGAACCGCTGCGGAGACGCAGCCAACCGGGCGCCCAGCAAAAAAAAGCCCGGCATTTTGAAAATGCCGGGCTTTTATTTCCACAAATAATTCCGCACGGGCCATCAACGGCCCCAGCGGCGTTTTTCAACTAGCCCTCGAAGTCGAAGTCGTCTTGCGAGAACAAAATATCAGCCGCGATATCGTCGAGAAGAGTTTCATCGAGAACACCGCGGTCTGAATCGTCTTGCTGCTCACCAACCCGACTCGTCAACGTGTGGGCAAGCTCCACCGGCTCTGCCGCCGCCGCGTATTGCGAGGCGATATCGTCGAGCACCGCGGCATCAATATTTACCGACGTGCGAGGCGTTAGCTGCGATGGCGCCAGCACCGCCGAATCAATATCGGCTTGCAGGCCGACGGTTGCCAGCCCATCGAACGAAGTGGTCGACCGAGCGACCGCCGTGTTGTTGACCGCTGTTGGTGATCCGCCTTCACCTTCACCAGCGAGCTGTTGGTTCAAGCCGCTGATGATGGCCAACACATCCTGGATCGAGATCAGATTATCGCCCGTGGTGTCGAAGAACGAAGGCGAGCCGTTGGTCAATTCCGCCCGACTAAACACATCATGAGCGATGCCGTAGTCTCGCAATTCATTGATCACCAACAACATGTCGAGCACGTTCACCGAGCCGTTGGCGTCGACGTCAAGATTATTGTCGGCGTTCAAATTCGGGAATTCGCCAATCACAATCGGTCCAGTGGCGTTAGCCGCCGTAACCGGGGGATCGAAGTTCCCTAACACCGGCAGACCGAAGTCGTCGCCGAACTGAGCGTAAATGTCGTTGCCGAACGGAATCGGTTTGAAGTTGATAACCGTGTCGGGCGTACCGGCGGGGATATCAGAGCCAGCCGATTCGATGCGAGCAAAGATGCTCTCGTAGTTCTCCGACACAATGATGTACCACTCGGCGCCTTCGCGAGGCGTGGCGCCGCCGCGAAGCGGTGCGAACAGGCCGATATCATCGAAACCGTCTTGGTTCATGTCGGCGGCGACGGGTTTGTCTTCACCGCCCGGCAGGTCGAAGCCGAAGGAGGTGTCGAGCTGACCGTAGCCGTTGATGCCGAGGTCGAATTCAAAACGATCAAGCGGTTCGTTGTAGGTGGCCAGATCGAAGAGGCCATCGCCATCGAAATCGCCCACAACCGGCAGGCCGCGAATCGGGCTGGCAATTACCAAGTCGCCCTCGGCGGGGTCGACATTGAAGTTGGCGTTGGTATCGAGGTACCACGTGGTTCCGTCGTACAGACCGAATTCATCGCCATTGACGGCGTTTCCATCGAAGTTGCCGGCCACGGGCGAGCCGTTGATAGCCGCCGTGTTCGCCAGGAAGCCGGGAATCGGGTCGGGAGTGCCGTCGTTATTAAAATCGACCAGGAAACGGAATGAATCGCCTACTTTTCCGTATGCTCCGAGTTTATCGAATCCATCGGCGGTTCCACCTCCGCCCGGTATTGAAAAGTTACCGGCGAAAATGTCATCGCTGGTGAAACCGAACGTGTAGGTGATGTCGCGGTTGGTGAAGTCTTTGTCGTTCTGGGTGTCGAACAGGAAGTTGCCGTTCGTATCGACAGACGTCGAACCGCCGGCCCATACGCCAACCTCAGGACGCGTATCCACCGTGAAACGGGCCACGAAATCGCCGCCGGGAACGCCATCGCCCGACGGGAATACTGGATCTTCCAGAGGCTCGGCGGCGTTCGATTCACCGTCCAGACTGTTGCCCGCCGGATCCGTCAGGGCGTCGGAGAGCGTGAGCGTGAAGCGATCATCCGGCAGCGGGCTGCCGATATCGTCGGCGGTGCCAAAGATGCCATCGCCGCCGGGATCGACGAACGAAATCACGACGCGGCCAGTAGCCGGTTGGCCGGGAACGTTGGCGTCGGGAAGGAAGGTCACATTCTGGATCGGAATGATGCCGTTATGATCGCCAACCACGGTGTAGTGGCCGGGGTTCTCCGCCACATTTTTGATCTGCTGCAAGGCGTCGTACGGGAACTGAGCCACGCGGAACGGCAGGTCTTCGATGTTGACCGTGATTTGATACACCAGCGGGGTGGGGCCGTCGGTCGAAGGTTTGGGATCGAACAGATCGTACAAACGTTCGTCGCGAGCCGTTGCCGGGTTATCGGTGATATGCACGCCGTCGAGCGGGCCGGCGCCGTCGGGATCTTGAACACGAGGACCTTGCGTATCGACGAACATTTCAAGCACTTGCGGCGTGTTCGTCACGACGTCAACGGTGCGGTTTCCGGCCAAATCTTCTGCCTCAACCATGATGGTTCGCAGGCCGTCTTCGGGGAAGCCGGTGGGGAAGGCTTCAGGATCGTTCAGGTCGACGTTCGTGGTGATGATCCACTGGCCGCCGGGGAACTGGTGGTTGCCGTCCAGCGGCAGCGCGACCGTTTCGCCCAGGAAGACGTCCGTGCCGGGATCGACCTGATTGTTTCCGTTGACATCGGCCCACAGGCGAACGATGGAATTGGCTTCCGCCGTGCCGAAAAAGGTGGGCGTGGTGTCGTTGGTGATCCGATCGGTGAACGTGCTGGGGTCGCCAATGACGCCGCTATCACTATCGGGATGCAGGCCGTCGGTGTTCGTGACGCCGCCCGCATCGGGCAGGCCGAACCAGACGGTCGGGTCGACGGTGTCGACATTGATTTCCAACGACAAACTAACTTCGCCAAAACCGGTCACGCGTTGGTTGCCGGGTTGGCTGGGATCGCCATCTAGGGCCGTGCCAGGATCAACCATCTGCACTTTCACGGTAATAAAGTGCGAGCCATCGGCCAGCGCGGCGGGCCAGGCGTCGAACGAATACACGCCCGGTTCGCCCGGAACCGGTTGGGCGTAACCAACCGGATTCTGCGTGTCTGACTCATCAAACACCGCCACGCGGAAACCAGCAATCGAGGGCTGGTTGTTCTGCTGGTTGGCGGGCAGCGGTTCGGCGGTGTTGCCGGTGGCTGCATCGAACGGAATCGTGATCACTTCATCGGGCGGCAGGCTGGTGAAGCCGTTACCGGGCAGGTCGTTCAACAAGACGCCGTCATCCAAACGGAAGTAGATCAGCGGCGTGTTGTCGCGGGTGTAGTTGTCGAGTTCCGTGCGGCCGGTGTCGGCGTTGGCCGGAATGTTGTTGAAGGTGTCGTCGCCGATGGTGCGGTCGTCGAGTTCAATATCGTAGGCCACCGGCGCCGGGTCGTTGATAATCGTGAGCGAGTATTGGTTGATTGCTTCGGACAACTCTCCGCCGGCCGCCGGAGCGCCAACCACACGCAGGAAGTAACTCTGGCCTTGCACCGCCGGAATGCGAATGCGCTCGTCTTCGGCGTAAATATCGCCATCGATATCGAGTTCATTAGGACCATCATTGATGCCAAAATTCGGCCCGGCGCCGGCGATCAAATTGCCCGCCGCGTCGTAGACTTCGATATCCAGGTTGCCGTTTTGCGGCAGCCCAGGACGCCCGCTGCCGACAATCGCGCCGACTTCCTCGAAGAAGGCTTGGAAATCGAGCGTGCCGGTTTTGAGCGCCTCGACACGATACCAATCTTCGTCGCCGGCGAGTCCAAAGGGAGCGAACGGACCGGGATCGATCGTGGGATCGATGTTGATCGTTTGCGCGGCGCCCAAGAGTGTGGGCGTGAAGCGGTCGTTATTCAATTCAAAGGGATCGAACTTGAAGACCGCCAAGCGGCTGTTGGTGGCGGGGCTGTTAATCGAGACGCCGTTTTCGTCCACGATTTGAACGTACTCCACGCCCTCGAACACATGCAGGAACGTTTCTGCGTTGCCGGGGCCAATTTCGACGCTGCCGGCGCCGTTGGCTTGCGCCACGCGGTAGATGGAGAGGTCGTCGAAGCCGTCGTCAACAATCGCCAGCCGATCGCGCGTTTGGTCGGGACCGGCTTCCAGCTTCATTCGCAGGCTGAGGCCCGGTGTGTTGAACAGGCCAGAACCCGAGTCGTCGATGGCGAAGCGAACCATGTCGGCGCCGGCGCCCGATTCCACGCGAGCTTGCTCGACCGTGCCGGAAACGAGCGTGTCGACTTGCACGTCGCCGTTGACGGTATGGGTGAGCGTGGTGGCGCTGTTCTGCCGCACGTCGATGATATCGACGCCCGACGTGCCCGGAATGAGAATGGTGTCGAAACCGGCGCCGCCATCGAAAATGTCGTTGCCGCCCAGACCGATCATCGTATCTTCACCGGCGCCGCCGTTGAGAATATCGTTCCCGGCGCCGCCTTCGAGGAAGTCGTTTCCGGCGCCGCCGTTAATGATGGCGTCGGCCGAAAGGAAGTCGTCGCCTTCATCGCCGTTAAGAATGATGTTGATCGAACTCTCGACGCCGCCGGCTACCTTGATGTTGTCGTCGCCGGCTTGGCCGTGAATGTAAAGGTCATCACCCGTTACGGTCGGCTGGCCGGCCAACGAATTGGTGATGCGAATGCTGTAATCGAAACCGGCGACATCGATCGTGTTCAGTTGCTGAGTGACATCGATGTTGTCTTCGATCAGACGTCCGTGAATTTCGACGTCGTCGTCGGCGGCGTCGGCGGCGCCCAAATCAATTTTGAGGCCGAACAACGATGTGGACGCTAGGTCGGTTCCAGGATTGAGTGCGAAACCGCCCTCAGACGACGTGGTTTCGACCTGGTTATTGATCGTGACTTTGTCGGCGCCGCCTTGGGCGTCGATATAAATCGCTTCCACGTCACCCAGGTTGAGGAATACTTGCGCGGAATCGATTCCGGCGCTGTTGAGCGCGAAGATGATCCGGGAGGCGTCTTCCAGAGTTCCGGGAATGAACACGTTCGGGGCCGGGTTGGCCGTGGCGCCGAAGAGTCCGCCACCGAGCACCTCCAGGTTATTGGCGCCCGCATTGGCGATGAATCGCAACTCATCGCCGCCGCCGCCGCCTTCCATGAGGTCGCTGCCATCGCCGGCGTTCCACACGAACAGGTCGCTATCGTCGCCCCCGTAGAAGAAGTCTTGGCCGGTTCCGCCTTCCAGGCGATCGTTGCCAGGTCCGCCGTAGAGGAAGTCGCCGGCGTTGGCGCCGCCTTGATCGGCGCCGACGAGGTTGTCGTGCCCTTGTTCGCCGTACAGAGTCAAACGAACGGTAGGATCGATCACGCCTTCGCCGTCGATGTTGTCGTTCCCCAGCCCGCCGAAAACGGTGCTGGCGGCGGTGAGCGTGTTGAGATCAACATTGTCGTTTCCGTCACCCGCTTCAACGCGGCTCTCCACCGAGAGGCCGGTGAGGGTGATGGCGTCGTCTCCGGCGAGGCCGATCACATCGATGCGTTCCACCGTTACGGCGCCGGTGATATCCACCGAACCGGTGTTGACGCCCGTTACCGCGATCACCGAACCGGCCTGCACGAGCGAGAGCGTGTCGGCGAAATTCGTGCCTTGATACAACACGATATCGAACCCGGCATCGCCGTTGGCGGTGTCGGCGCCATCGCTCACGACGAGCGTGTCGTCGCCGTCGCCGCCGTTATAGGTATCGCCGCCGGCGCCGCCGGTAAGCACGTCGTTGCCGGCGCCGCCGTTGAGAATAAGCGGCGTGGCCACGCTTAATGAAGAAGCATCGAGAATATCATCGCCGGCGCCGCCGTTGAGCGTGGCGCTAACGAAGGTGGTGGCGGAGGCGTCGGGCAAAGCCAACACCGTGATGGCGTCGTTTTCATCACCGGCATTGACCGTGACGTTCGTCAGGCCAGCCGGCAGGCCGGCATTGTTGAGCAACACGGAATCGGCGCCGGCGCCGGCGTTCAACGTGAGGTTGACTTTGTTGGCGAACGCGATCGACTCGAAGTTGTCGACTGTCACCAAACCGTTCGCGCCGGCGCCGGTGTAGGTCAGAACATTATCGGAAGGCGTGGCGTTCACGACCAGCGACGCCGCAGCGATCAAATCGACCACCGGCTCCAAACCGGTGAAGTTGATCGTCATGACGCCGTCGTAATCGAGCAGGCCGGCGTCCGGTGAGGGGCCGGGCGTGTAGGTGGCGGTGGTTACTGCCGGCGCGGCGTCGCCGGTGGTAACCAGAAGGTCGTTGCCTTGGCCGCCTTCGTAGCCGATGGGCGTATCGATCAAGGCCGCGCCATTCACGTCGACCGTCAGTGTGTCGTCGCCGCCGAGCGTATTGACTTGCAACCGGCCCAGGCCGTCGGAGATTACCGTGACAAGCACGCCAAAGGCGTCAGACACCGCGACCGAACCAACCACGGGATTAGTGACCGCGTAGTCGTCAGCAGCGCCATCGGCGCCTTCGATCACCAATGTGTCAGCCCCGTCCGCCAAAACATCGTAGGTAGTGGCGCCGGAAAGGGAGCCCGTGACAAAGGTTCCCGTATCGTTCCCTGCATTAAGATCCAGAACAAACGTGTTGACGGCGTCAAATTCAATATCCGGCAGACTATCGGATGTTACCAGATCAACTCCGCTGCCGCGTTCGACGCGAGCCGTGTTGTCGCCGACGCCCGTATCTACTGTGAGTTCGTCGTCGGCGTCGAGGCCGTCATAACGGATCAGTTCGATGCCGAACGAGCTCATGAATGCGGCGTTGACAGCGATATCGGTTCCGTCGATCATGCTGCTCGGCGCGATGTACACCGTTTCGGCCGTTGCCGGCGCGCCGGAAATCAACAAGACATCGCTGCCGCTGCCCGGGGCGCCGCCCACGATATTAAAGGCGCCCGTGTAATTGAGCGGCGCAAACACGTTGACCAAATCGTCATCGTCGAGCGTGTCGAGATTGTAGTTCGCCACGTTGAGCGTGGTCAGAGGAACGCGAACGCCCGCCAAGCCTGACAATACAAACGAAGCGGCGTCTGTTGCGGGGAAGGAAACCGCCACGAAGTCGGCCCCGGCCGTACCCTCAACACTCAAGGTGCTGATCCCGTTGACGCCGCCTTCGGCGCGAACCTGACCGACAATGCCAATATTTTTGAACGAGAGCGGCAGTGTTGTGTTGAGTTGCAGGCGGCCGGAATTGGCGTCGGAACCGGGCGTGTAGCGGAAATTGCCGACGCCCGCGATACGAACCGTGTCATCGCTGTTTTCCGCATCATAAATGACCGACTCAAAACCGCCATTGCCGCCGGGCTTATTCGGCAGAGGGCCGGGAGCGGCGGCAATCGAGGGCAGCAGGTCGTCTGAAAGAGTGACCGTCGAGGCCAAACCGGCAATGGCCAAGGTTCCCGTGTCGTCGTCGCCCGGAGTGAACAGCACGTCTTGCGCGGTTCCGTAGGGTGTTTCGTAAGTAAACGTATCAAACCCAGGACCGCCAACCACGGTTAGGTCGACATCCCAGACGGCGTTGTTCGGCGCCGGGGCTCGCACGCTGACATCGTCGTCGCCGCCGAGCGTATCGAGTTCGATCACCGGCGTGTCGAGCACCAGAAATTCGACGCCGGCATTGATCGCGATGGTGTAGTCGTTCACGCCATCGGCGCCGGCATGGGTGGAGGCGTCGCGAGCAATGATCGTGACGGCGTCGTCGCCGTTGGTGCCAAACACCGCCACGAGGGGAGCGCCGGCGATGACCACTTCTTCAATTTTATCAAAGCTGACCGGCTCCGTTCCCGCGTAGTCGACGGCGCCTTCATCCGACTCGGGGCCCGCAAAAATCGAGGCCGCCCCAGGGCCGGACACAATCAGCTGATCGCCGCCGGGAATCACGCCGATCGGATCTCCGCCGTTAATAAAGACCGGAATGATTAATGCGTCGACGGTGAAGGTGTCAGCCCCCTCGCCGCCGAACACTTGCAACGCGTCGATGTTGGCGAGTGTGAAGTCAATCGTTTGCAGCCCGGCAATCGCCACCGAAGTCGCCGAGACCGTGATCGCGTTCGGCGTGGTCGGTGCGTAGACCGCGAGTCGATCGTCACCGCCGCCGCCGGCGTTGATCGTCAGGGCGCCGGTGTTGGCAGTGTTCACGACGGTATTCAAACCAGTAATACTGATTTCCGTCGACGAGGGCGAGGTATGCGTCACTCGGATATCGTCGTTGCCGGAAGTTCCGTCCACGGAAATGGCGGCCGCGCCGGCATTGATAGCCACATGCTCCACGCCGGAATAACTCACGGCGGCGAGCAGGGTTTCGGTAATGGTTTGCGCGCCGAAGTCGAGCGTGATATCGGCGCCGGCGCCGGTGAAGTTCAACGTGTCGGAGGCGGAAGGATCGCCGCCGTTGACGGCTATCGCCACGCCCGCCGCAGCAGTGACATTGGCCGTGTCGTCGCCATCGCCCAAGTTGGCGATAATACTTTCCTGGTTGGCCAACGCAAACGTTTGGCCGTTGACCACAATGTTCGTTCCCGAAATGGAAACCACATCGTTATTGGCCGAAGTGTTGACGGTGAGCGTGTCGGTTCCGCCGGCCAGATCGATCGTGACGGTTTCCAAACTGCTGAACGTCAGCGGAGAAGAGCCGTTGATTTGCAGACCGCCCGAGGCGTTGCCCGCAGGCGTGAGTACGGCGGCGTCATCGGAAGCGTTGCCGTTGGCGGTGAACACGTCGGCCCCGCCCAGGCCCGCAATCACGATGGCTTCAATGCCGAAGAAGGAAGACGCCACGCCGTTGACTGTTACATCGCCATTGGCGGCAGTGGTTGCGTCGGGCGTGTAGCTGATTGTATCGGCGGCGATTGTGCCTTGGTATACGATGGCGTCGGAACCGGCCGGTCCGCCGCCGTTCAATGCAAAGCTGAAGTTCGCGCCGCCGCTGAGGTTCGCCGAGATAACATCATCGCCTTCACCGCCATCAACGCCGAGTGAACTGCCGGCATCGCCGATGACCGTGACCGGCGCCCGGTTGTCGATCGTTACTACGGCTGTGTTCGCCGAAATGGAGGCCACGGAAATGGCGTTATCGGCGTTTGTGCCGAGAATCAAGGCGACCGCCGCGGCGCCGGTTCCGTCGAGCGTGACCGCTTCAATGCCGGAGAACTGCGTTGTGTCGACGCCGGCGGTGATGGCGCCCGCGTCGGGCGTGGCGCCTGGAGCGACAGAGAAACCGGCCGTCGAAACAACGTTCAGCGTATCGTTGCCCGAAGGCGCGCCGCCGTTGACTGAAAGCGCCGGTCCGCCGGTTCCGTTGACCCTGATATTGTCATTGCCTTCCAACGCGTCGACCGTGAGTAATTCCGTATTGCCGCTGATGATACTCACTATCTGAATGGCGCCCACGGCAACCGTGGTGGTGGCGCCGCGTGTGATCGAGATGGCGTCATCGACCGCCGTGCCTTCGACCGTTACTTGATCATCGCCGAGCAGGGGATCGATTGTGAGATCGGCGCCGACATTGGCGAAGGTGTAATCCGTGTTCGAACCGGCTGCGGTGAGCACGCCATCGTTGGCGGCGTCAACCGCAAGGGTGAGATCATCATTACCCGCCGTGCCGTTGACCGTCAGGTTCGCCGCGCCCGCATCGATAGCCACATGCTCCACGCCGGAGTAACTCACGGCCGCCAAGCCCAATTCAGTAATCGTTTGGGCGGCCAGGTCGAGCGTTACATTGGCGCCGGCGCCGGTGAAGTTCAACGTGTCGGAGGCGGAAGGATCGCCGCCGTTGACGGCAATCGCCACGCCCGCCGCAGCAGTGACATTGGCCGTGTCGTCGCCATCGCCCAGGTTGGCGATGATGGCTTCCTGGCCCGCCAGCGTGAACCCCTGACCGTTGACCGTAATGTTCGTTCCCGAAATGGAAACCACATCGTTATTGGCCGAAGTGTTGACGGTGAGCGTGTCGGTTCCGCCGGCCAGATCGATCGTGATCGTTTCCAAACTGCTGAACGTCAGCGGAGAAGAGCCGTTGATTTGCAGACCGCCCGAGGCGTTGCCCGCAGGCGTGAGTACGGCGGCGTCATTGCCCGCGTTGCCGTTGGCGATAAACGCGTCGGCCCCGCCCAGGCCCGCAATCACGATGGCTTCAATGCCGAAGAAGGAAGACGCCACGCCGTTGACTGTCACATCGCCATTGGCGTCGTCGGGCGTGTAGCTGATTGTATCGGCGGCGATTGTGCCTTGGTATACGATGGTGTCGGAACCGGCGGGGCCGCCGCCGTTGAGAGCGAAGTTGAAGTTCGTTGCGCCACTGAGGTTCGCCGAGATGACATCATCGCCTTCACCGGCGTCAACGCCGAGTAAACTGCCGGCATCGCCGATGACCGTGACCGGCGCCCGGTTGTCGATCGTGACGAGGGCTGAGTTCGGCCCCAACGACGTCACCGCGATGGCGTTGTCGGCGTCCGTGCCCGAAATAAACACAACCGCCGCGGCGCCGGTTCCGTCGAGCGTGACCGCTTCAATGCCGGAGAATTGCGTTGTATCGGCGCCAGCTTGAATGGCGCCCGCATCGGGCGTTGCGCCCGGCGTAACAGAGAACCCGCCTGTCGAAAATATGACGAGCGAGTCGCTGGCCGAAGGCGCGCCGCCGTTGACCGAAATCGCCGGTCCGCCCGCTCCAGAGACCGTAATAATATCGTCGCCTTCTTGGGCGTCGACCGTCAATAACTCTGTATTCGCACTGGCGATGCTCACCACCTGATTGCCGCCTACGGCGACCGTGGTGGTGGCGCCGCGCGTGATCATAATCACGTCATTGGCGGCCGTGCCTTCGACCGTCACTTGATCATCGCCGGCCAGAGGATCGATCGTGAGATCGGCGCCAACATTGGCGAAGGTGTAAACCGTGTTTGAACCGGCCACGCCGAGTACGCCGTCGTTGGCGGCGTCGACCGCAAGGGTGAGATCATCATTACCCGCCGTGCCGTTGACCGTCAGGTTCGCCGCGCCGGCATCAATGGTCACATGCTCCACGCCGGAGTAACTCACCGGGCTGAGCGCTGCTTCGGTGATGGTTTGCGCACTCAAATCGAGTGTGATAGCCGCGCCGGCGCCGGTGAAGTTCAAGGTGTCGGAGCCGTTTCCGTTATCGCCGCCGAGCACGCTGACGCCGCCGGGGAACAAAACGCTGCTGGCCACGGTGATGGCGTCGTCGCCGCCGAGGGCGTTGATAACCAGTGCATTGAACGCGCTGGCGTCGAACTCACTGACGTCGCCCAAGGCGTTGGTCACACGCACCAAACCGGCCGCCGTGATTTCAATTGTGTCGTCGCCGGGCGTGCCTTGCACCACGGCGGTTGTACCCGTGACAACCGCGCTGGCCATGCTTGTGTAGGCCAGCGGCAACAGCGCGCCGCCGCCCAGACTCACCGGCTCCACCAACCCCGAACCAGGCTGCGCGCCGGGCGTGATGATGGCGTTGGGCGTGGTCACGTTGAGGGTGTCGGCGCCGCCGAGTCCGTCGACGGAAGCCGATTCGATACCGACCAATGTGAACGGCGTTCCGCCGGCCAGCAGGCCGGAATTGAGAGCCGTGGCCGTGTAAGCGTAGGCGTCGTCGCCGGCCGTGCCTGCTACGGCCGCTTGATCGTTGCCGGCGCCGCCATCGAGCGTCAAACCGCTGCCGGCGTCGGAGCCAAGAGCGGTGTAGCTCACCGGCGAGAACGCATCGACTTGCACGGCGCCCGCCAATGGGCCCGACTCTGTCACCGAAAACAGGTTGTTCGCGCCGGTTCCTCGAAGCTGCACGGTATCCAAGCCGGTTCCGCCGCCGCCATTGATGGAAATCGCTTCGGTATCAACGAAATTAACCGTGGTGGCCGGCGCGCCGTTAAGCGAAGTCAAGGCTTCGCCCGAATTGCTCAGCGGACCGGGCGTGATGGTGTAAATGTCGTTGCCGTTGTTCGTGCCGGGCAGCACCAGGGTATCGCTGCCGACGGGAGAACCGCCGTCGATGTTGACGGTTGTTAAACCGTCGGCGCGGCCGATTACCGAGAATGTGTCATCGCCGTTCAAGCCGCTGAGGTTGATTGCGGGCAATGCGGAAAGCACGCCGTTGGCGTTCGGAACGGACGTCACCAGATTGAAGTTCTCGATCTGCACGGAACCCGCGCCGCCGAGCGTGATCAATGGCGCGTTGTCGTTGCCGAACGGATCGGACGCTTGCAGCGGGTCGCCGGTTAGGTCGACGGTGAAGGCGTCGTCGCCCGCCGTGCCGAGCACGGTGAGTGTGTCGGTATCGCCGGCGCTGCCGTCGTTGAAGTAAAAGCTGAGGTCTTCGGTGTTGGTGTAATCGACCACCACGATATCGTCGCCATTGGCGGCGTTGGTCGAGCGGACTTAC
>QIKY01000241.1 GCA_003233175.1 Planctomycetaceae bacterium
ATATTGCCCCCCATGTGCGCTCACTCCGTTCGCGACATGGGGCTTTGGAATACAACGCCTTCGGCGTATAAGGCTTACGCTGCACGGCGTCCGACGGTCTAACTTGGAACTACTGAAATTCATTCGTGTGAATTTGTGTTCATTCGTGGTTCTCGCAAAAAACATCGTGCGATCATCGCTGAGTAGTTACCAAGTTTTTTTCGGAGTAATCGTTTTGAATCGCCGGCGAGTTTGGGCCGTTCGCCCAAGCCATACAATAAATAAACCACGAAGATCACGGAGATCACGAAGATCACGGATATCACGAAGATCACGGAGTTTGAGCGTCGGCCGTTGCTTTCAAGTCATGAATTTTTGACTCTCTCTTCTCTGCGGCCCTCTGCGACTCCGCGAACTCTGCGTTTCCCTTTCCCTCGTTGATTCCAGAGAGCCATGCAGCCGAGAGTTTTCGTTTCAACGCAGAGGCCGCAAAGATGCGCAGAGGGCCGCAGAGTCGAACCGCGCGTAGCCTATTCGCTATCACTCTTCGCCCAATGACGATTTTCTCCGCAGTATGTGGTGATAGTACCTAGCGAAGCGGTGCGATTCATCGCGCACGTATTGCAGCAGTCGCAAGCTGAAGGCGTGTCGGCTGAGTCGCAGCGGCTCCGATTTTCCCGGCAGAAAAATCTCTTCGTCGCGTTTAGCCAGCGAGATCACGCAGGGCGGCTCGATTTCCATCTGCTCGAACGCCGCCAGGGCGAACTTGAGTTGCCCCTTGCCGCCGTCGATCAAAAGAATGTCGGGAAAAATTGCCGACTCCTCCGCCAGTTTTTTGAAACGCCGCGAAACCACTTCTTGAATGCTGCGGTAGTCGTCGACGCCCTGCACTTCGCGAATTTTGTAATGCCGGTAGCCCGGTTTGAACGGCAGGCCGTCGATAAATTGCACCACGCTGGCAACCGTTTGGCCGCCGCCCAGGTGCGCGATGTCGATGCCTTCGATCGTGCGCGGCGGTTTGCTCAAATGCAGCACTTTTTTCAGGCCGGCCAGTCCTTTTTTGGGATCAATATAAAAGACTTCTGGCTGCGCGTGGGTGTCGAGTTCGCCGCGGTCGTCGAGCGTGCCGAGCATATGAATTTCGTCGCGCAGCTTGGCGGCTTCCTCGAATCGCAACTCCTTGGAGGCGGCCTGCATGTCGCGCTGCATCTGCTTGAGCAGTTTTGTTTTGCGGCCTTCGAGAAACATTTGCAGCCGCTTGATATCTCGCCGATAGGCTGCTTTATCGATGCGTAAATTGCACGGCGCCGTGCATTGTTCGATGCTCGCCAACAGGCAAGGACGGAACCACCGCCAGCGTTCGTCGTGGGCTTCAATATCAAGTGAACAGGTGCGAAACTTGAAAATGCGTTGCAACACCTGCACCGCCCCGCGCAACGCGCCGACATTAGCAAACGGGCCATACAGTTTGACGCCGTGGTCGGGCGGTTCTCGCGTGACCTCCACACGCGGAAAATCCTCGCCGGTCGTGATCATCAAATACGGAAACGTTTTGTCGTCTTTAAGATCTTTGTTGAACTTCGGCTGGGTGTCTTTGATCAGACGCGATTCCACCAGCAGGGCGTCGACTTCGCTCTCGCATTCGATGAAATCGGCGTCACAAATTTCATGCACCCAGTGGGCGGTGCGTTTCTCCTGTTCCGCCGCCTTGAGGAAGTAGCTGCCGGCGCGGGTCCGCAAGTTTTTCGCCTTGCCGATATAAATCACCAAGCCGGTGGCGTCTTTCATTAAATAGACGCCCGGCGTTTGCGGGAATTCCTTGACCTTGGCCGCAGCGCGGCGGTATGGGCTCACCTCCGTCGGACCGGCGTCGCCAGTGTTCTCGTCGTTCTCGGAATCAGTAGGTTGTGCGTCGTCAGTCATGGAAAGAATTATTCACACACTAAATCGTGGCCGGAGTTTTTTCATCGCCTTGCCCGCTAGGAACGTGAGCGTGAAGCACACCATGGCATACGGAACGCCGCAAATGCAGAGCGATATGAACAAGGACATCAGAAACGATTGCTCGTTGTTGTTCGTAAATGCGGGCCAGTCTTGAGACGCGATAGCAATCAGCGGAAGCATCACTCGCAGGATAACCAACGTGATCGGAAATGAAATCAGCAGCACCGCCAGCCACGATAGCAAGCGGTGCGTCAACAGGCGAAAAATGCCGGGAAATTCGTCCGTGCGCTCCATTATCATCGATCGGGTCGCCAGAGCCAACGCCGCATAGGGAATGCCGGATTGAATAAGAAATATGGTCGTGAAATTCCAGGAAAACAAGTACGAAACGCCATAAAGACCAATCCGTGCGTAAGCACCGTATAGTGACGACGCCCAATCGCTCCAGCGCTCAGGACCTATGGCGAAAATTACGCAGTAGGTAATAAACATCGCTACTGGAACCGGAATGATGAACACGGCAAACCATTTCATCGCCGCCGCCATCGTTCGAGGCGTTCTCGGGAGTCCTCCGTTATTGATTGGTCCGGCGTTGACGTACATTTTTTACAATTGGGATGAAGGGTTTATTCACGCAGGGCGCGGTGAGGTAGTTGGCCGCAACCAAACCTGCGATCAGCGATAGGCAGAGTTATCCACGAAACGCACACGGGTGACTAAACAATCGATCCGGAAATTATTGTCGTCATTCCCGCGTGCGCGGGAACGACGATGCGCTAGATTCCCGACACTTATTTTCCGGCCGATGCAAAACAATCGTTTTTACCACGGAGCAGTATCAGAAGAAAAAGAAAAGCACGCTACAGCGTGGACTCCAACGGCGCATCGCCGCCCTAGCTTTGCTGGTCGCCGGCGACGCGCCAGCGAACGTTGAACAGCCATGTCATGCCGGCCAGGAGCAGCCCGTTGAAGGTCGTCATGCTGAGCATGAAGATTCCATAGAACAGCCAGGTGGCGGGCGGCGGGGCGTTGGGCGCGGCGGGGTCGGCGCCGGTCAACTCCACGTTCAGCGGGATGGAGAACGCAGCCGAGAAGGGGCTCACGACTCCCAGGTATTTGACCTGCTCCACCACGGGGTCGCCAGCGTAGAATGTCTCGGCGAACAAACTGATGGCCACCGGCGCGCAGAACAGCGTGATGATCACCAGATAGGTGGCGATCAAACTCACCGATGATTTGCGGAAGCAGACCGAGCAAAACAGGCCGATCATGGCCGTCGTCAGGCAGGTGATCAGAATGATGGAAAGAAACGCCAGCACCGACAGCGAATTCGACCAATACGGGCTCACCAAGACCCAGGCCAAACCAACGGGCACCAAGAGGAAGAGTGTCAACATACTCGAAACGCGCAGTCCGGCCAGCAGCTTGCCCCACAAGATCTCCCAAGGCGAGATGGTCGTGGTGAGCAGTAAGTCGAGGGTTTGTCGTTCGCGTTCGCTGGTCACGCTGCCCGAGGAAAAGACCGGCCCCACCAGCATGTTGAACACCACCACGTAGCCCACGTACCAAGCCACGAACTCCGGCCGAATGTACAAACAACTGGCCATCAGCGGCAGCGCCAGGAGCATGCTTACCTGAATCACGAGACGCAGCATGAGCGTTCCCTGGCTGAAAATTTCGCTGCGCATTTCTTTATCGTACACCGGGTTGGCGCCGTCTTGGATAAGATCGTTGCGTTTGGCCGGAGCGAACAGGCTGTCGGGAAATTGATTGGGTTGAATCACAAGGCCCACCGCCGATTGCGCTTCCTCTTCGAGGTCGATCACTTCTTGTGCGTCGCTGCCGACATCGGGCGGATGCAGCAGCCTCGCGCTGGTGTTGACAAACAAGGCGATACAAATCGCCGCCGCCACCGCCGGCAATACCGTCACCGTGATCAACAACCGAAAGGCGCCGCCGCCCACGGCTTCGGCTTGTGTCCAAAACAAAATCCCGACCAACACCATCGGCAGAATTAAGAGATACGAAACCACCAACGCCGCCGCCGTGCGTTTGAAGTAGCTGCTGCAGGCAATGCTGATCATGCCGAAGGTAATCACGGATATAATCAGCCCCATGTAGGCCGCCAGCACTTCAAAAACCGAAACGCCGCCCAACGGCAGGCAGAGCATCACGATCGGCAAGGAAGCAAAAATCAGCACCGCCAAGTGCGTTAACGAAGCCACCATTTTGCCCAGCACGATCGCGCCCGGCTGCAACGGACTGGCCAGCAGCATCTCGTAGGTTTTGCGCTCTTTCTCTCCCGTGATCGCGCCGGCGGCAAAGCTGGGCGCCATCAGCGAAGCCAATAAATACTGCCCCAAAAAAAACAGATCGACCAACCGACGCGCCGCTTCCGGGTTGGAGGTGAGGTCGAGCCGCGTCTCTTGCGGCCAGGCAAAATAAACCACCACGCCCAGCAGCAATTGGTACAGCAACAGCAGCACAAAGGCCCGCGGCATGCGCAGGTTGACCAGCAACTCGCGTTGCAACACGGGGTTTTCGGTCAGATACATAAGCCCATTCAGAGAAGAGATGTCCAGGGAAGAGATGTGCCGACGAGAACGTGAGACGCGAGCAACGCGCTCACCGCGTATTCGCCTGATGCGCCCGATTATTTTGCCAGCCGGTTATTTTATCAGTTCTCGCGGCCCGCAAAATAGACGCCCGCTCCCGTTGCGGCCAACAAAGCGCCCGCGATCCAAAGTACTCTGGCCACCGTGGCGCCCCCTGATTGAGCGGACTCCAGTTCGCTCTCCAACTGCCGCCGCCGATTTTCAAGGCCCGCCTGATCGACCGGCGCGCCGGCGGAATGGTTCTCGCCGCCGCCATGTTCGTGCGAAAGCCCATGCAGCGTCGTACGCACTTCGACCAACTCTTGAGCTTTTTCGTCCGACCAATTCTCAGGCCCCGAGCTGAATGAGGGCCAAGCGAACGACAAGCCGATCAAACCGATGCCTAGGATAGCCGCCAACGATGCTATTTGTGGTGATTTCATAATCAGGGAAGACGCACCGGTTGCCCGTCGTTGGCGCAAATCAAGTAGCCCATGGCGGTCAGGTCGACGGTGTTGGGGAAAAAACTGGTGTGGCCATCTACATACGCGACGTTCACGCCGCCAGGATGGTGGCTCCGCGGCGCGGCCGACAAATAACTCAACGTGCCCGACGACGTCCACGTTCGACACGGCATCTTGAGCAGTTGCGCCCCGGCAAGGTCGGTGCATGCGTAGAGCATGTCGCCGTTGGCGCCGTTGGGCGGCTGCACGCCGGCGGGAAGGCTTAAAGGGTTGGGGCGAAACGGAAGTTTGCCGTCGTCGTCGTGCATATCGTAGGCGAGATTCGAGGCGCCGGTCCAGGGCAGCGCCCATACGCCCCGCTGGTCTTGAGGGTTGGCGCGCGTGCGCACCTCGGCCAGCATAATCGTATTGGAGGCGCCGTCCTTGATGTACGACATTTTTTGCCCGTAACCACCCAGCGCGCCGCGAAACTTGATTTGCATGTCGACATGCCAAGGGCTCACATACGCCGCGTAATTTCCCTTGGCGAAACTCTTGCCCTGCGTGAAGTTCGCATCGGTATAAAGACCGCCGCCGCTGTCGCTCGGGCAGACCAACATCGGCAGATGCGTCTGTTGCGGATTGGAAGCCTGCTGGAGCACGGAAAATCGGAAGTCGAATTGATCGTGCAGGTTCTGCTGCTCAAGATAGGGCAATGTCAGCGAGATCCAGCTATGCATTTTTCCGCCCAAGGGATCAAACGCGCCGAACGTAAGGGTCGGACTCAAATTCCTCGTGATAATGCCGCCCGGCGGAAGACGATTATGCGCTGTTTCGTAATTGAGAACGGCCAACGCCAGTTGTTTGAGGTTGTTGGTGCAGCTCATCCGGCGGGCCGCCTCCCGCGCTGCTTGAACCGCCGGCAGCAACATCGAAACCAAAATTCCGATGATCGCAATCACGACCAACAACTCCACCAGCGTGAAGCCGCGTTTTCTGCGACAAGTCATGATTGCACTGTTCATGATCGTGGTCCTGCTTCGATGCACCGATGGGATGTAAGAAGTGACTGCGACGCGCCTGCCGAACCATCGACTTGACGCAATTCCAAACGCCAAGACAACCGCCCTCCTCTATTGAACGCGTTCGAGCCAGAGAATACAAGAGAATGTTGCCGACTGGAGTAAAACAATATCGCCACGTCGGCGCCTTATCCGAACCAGATTTCACCCACAGATTCTCATAAGGAGGCTAAAACCATTACACTTGAGGGCCGTTGCTCGCCTGAAACTGACTCACAAAGCCGAACTGCAAACCCAATCTCGATCATATGAAGAACATCAAAGCGGCGTCGGTTCAGTTCCAACATCAAACCGGAGCGGCGGCGGCCAACCTCGAGATTATCCGTCGTTTCGTCGAATCGGCGGCTGGGCAAGGCTGCCGGTTAATCGTCTTTCCGGAGTGTTGTATTTCTGGATATTGGGGTCTGCGGCAGATGTCGCGCGAGCAACTGCTGGCGCTCGCGGAGCCGGTTCCCGGCGGCCCTTCTTCAGCGGCGCTAATGGCCATGGCCCAAGAACACAAAATGGTTGTGGGCGCCGGATTGGTCGAACTCTCCGACGACGGCCAACTTTACAACACGTTTGTGGTCGCGATGCCGGACGGCCGTTTTGCCCGCCACCGAAAACTGCATTGTTTCATCAATCAACACATGGCTTCGGGTGATCAATTCACTGTTTTTGATACGCCGCTGGGCGTGCGCATGGGCGTCTTGATTTGCTACGACAACAACATCATTGAAAACGCGCGCGCCACGGCGCTCGCCGGCGCCGAAGTGTTGCTTGCGCCGCATCAGACCGGCGGCTGCAATTCCGGCAGCCCCTGCGCGATGGGGTTGGTCGATGTAAAGCTCTGGGAGCAGCGCGAGCAAAACCCCCAGGCGATTGAAGCGGAGTTTCGCGGCGACAAAGGCCGCAACTGGCTGTTGCGATGGTTGCCCTCGCGCGCACACGACAACGGCATGTTTCTCGTTTTCAGCAACGGCGTGGGCCGCGACGACAACGAAGTTCGCACCGGAAACGCCATGATTCTCGATCCCTATGGACGCACGCTCGCCGAAACCTGGCGCGCCGCCGACGACATGGTCGTCGCCGAACTGGACGGCCAACTGCTTGAGCGCTGCACCGGCGCCCGTTGGATGCGCGCCCGGCGGCCCGAATTGTATCAGTCGCTGGCCACCTCGACCGGCAACGAGGAAGACACCCGCGCCGTGCGTTTTGAACACACGAATAAAAACGAGCCGAGCTAACAGAATGACTACCGCAATACGCCGGGGCTGTGCTGCCGGCGTTTGCCGGCGCGAGCGGAACGCGCCGTGGTGGTGATTTCGCCCGGCATCACGAGTTCGGTTCCCGGCTGCAATCGCGACATATCGCCTTGCAGACGCGCCGCGTTCAATTGCCAAATTTCCAACCAACGCCGGCGTTCACCCAGTTCGCGTTGGGCAATGGCGGGCAGCGTGTCGCCGGATTGAATGACGTAACGACGCGCCTTGTAAGCAGCGCCCGGCGCCAGTTGCGGCGGTTGTCGCGACGGCGCCACTGCACGAGCGGCTGGCGTCGGCTCTGTCGGCGTCGATTCGACTGGTGGCGGCTCGATTGGCGGCCGCTCCGTAGGCTTTTGTCCTCGCTCCACCGTTTCCGCGAATGAATTGGGAGGAGGCAGCGGCGGGGAAGAGGGTGGAGAAGATGGCGGGGAGTTTGTGTCATGATCTGGTTCGTATCGCGCCGCTTCGGTGGCCGCGATTGGACGCGGCGCCCAGGAGGAAGCTCTGCCAGCGGCGGCGGAGAGCGTGCTGGGCGCCGCTGCTTCAACAACCGCTGCTTCAACAGCTACGGGGGCGCTGGCCGATACATCCGCCGCGTACGAAAGACGGGCAATAGGCGCTGGTGTTTCCGCGTACGCCGAATTTTCGATTGGCAAAGCTGCTGCTTTCGAGGCCAAGCGGCTCTTGGAAAAATCCCGCACTACTCTGGGCGGGGCCATTTTTGGTTCGGCCCGGCGCAGCGCTTGGGAAATACGAAAGCAAACTAGGCAGGCTAGAACCATCGTTAGCACGCCGATGGCGCCCAAGCCAATCCGACCTTCCCAACCCAGGCTCGATCGCCCCGCCGGTTCTGGAGGGCGCGCTGGCGCAACCGCTTGTTGCTCGGACTTATCCTGTTCGAAAATGGAGGTCTGGCTGAGGTAATCTGAAAAATCGCCTTGGCCAAATTCGTGATCGCTCATCGGTTCAAACCCTTTCCGCCACGCGCAAGCGAGAGCTTCGACTGCGCGGATTGCGTTGTTCCTCTTGTTCGCTCGGCCTGACCGGTTTCTTGGTGAGAACGTTGAGGCGGTCGTCGTCGCGAAAAGCGTGTTTGACCCGCCGGTCTTCCAAAGAATGGAAGCTGATAATTGCCAACCGCCCGCCCGGCCGCAAACATTCCGGAAAGTATTTGAGCGCCTGTTCGAGTGATTTCAATTCGTCGTTGACGGCAATGCGTAGAGCCTGAAAGGTGCGCGTGGCCGCGTCGATATTCTGGCGATGCGACTGGGGAATGCAAGAGCGAACCAGCGTGGCCAACTCTTGGGCGGTGCGCACGGGCGATGTTCGACGGGCGGCGACGATTTTTCGCGCAATCCGGCGGCTATAACGCTCCTCGCCATAGGCATAGATCAAATCAGCCAACGGCTCTTCTCGCATCCGCTCCAAAAGGCGCCACGCCGGCGCGCCTTCTTCGGGATCGAAGCGAAGATCGAGCGGGCCTGCGGAATCGAAACTAAAGCCGCGTTCGCGGTCGGCTAGTTGGTCGCTGGAAAGCCCTAAGTCGAGCACGATGCCATCAACAACACTTTGGCCAAGCTCCTCCAAGGCGGCTGGTAATTCACAAAAGTTGCGCTGTGTCAGTTTGACGGGCAGGCCGCGCAAGTTCACTTCAGCGGCGGCAATGGCGGCCGGGTCGCGATCAAACGCAAGCACGGTTCCCGCATCGCCCACTTGTGCGGCCAAGGCTCGCGTATGACCGCCGCCGCCAAGCGTGCCGTCTACAATAAAACTTCCCGGTTGCGGAGCCAACCAGGCGACAACTTCGTCCGACAATACAGGAGTGTGGATGGGTTGCACGGACACGAATTTGCATCGCCTCTTTCGGCTTGCCGTTCAACGATCCATCGGTCGTCGGCGGCGGCGTTAAAAAAAACATCCTCCCTGCCGACGTCCATGTACACTATTCAGGGAGGATGCTGCAGACGGCGCGCCGATGCTCGACGGCGCAATCCATCTGCGGTTCGCAGCGAGAAACGATCCTTGCTTCTCACTCGCGGAAGTTCATTGGTTCAGCCGGTGGCCGCTAGCTGAACCGGGCGAATCCGCACTAGGCGAACAAGTGGGTATCAACTTCTATAAAAAATATTCTCCGTGTTTCTTCGCTTCTGATTCTCTTCGCTCCTGACGACTTTGTCTCTTTCGCCGAACCATCTGGCCGCTGCGCTTCACACGGCTAACAACGGCTCGTTTAACGGCAAGCGGCGGAAAAGAATTTACCCATGGATTAGGACGATCCTCTTCTTACGGTAAATTTTCATTTGCCGCTCGCCTGCCCTGCCTGTCATTCTCTGTTCCTGTTGGCCGAAGGCCTGTTTTCACCGTAGCCTGGGGCATCGCCCCAGGTACGATGGCCGATCTCCGTTCGGATGGCCGAAGGCCTTATTCACATCCTGCAAGATGGCGGGTGAACTTGGCCTTCGGCCAAGATAAGGACTGTTCTTTTCCTGTCCCTGGGGCGATGCCCCAGGCTACGATGATCTTGGCCTTCGGCCAAACAAAGGGATGTCGCATTTGTTTCCAGGACGATGCCTGGCGGTTGGTAAATTTTCATTTGCCGCTCGCCTTAAACGAAAAAAACGCCATCTTCAACCGAACGCGGTATACCGCTAGGGTAGGTCGATTCCCAGCAGTGCTTCTTCCTCTTCTTGAATGATGATCCTAGCGGTAACGCCGCCAAGCATTATTACGCCGCGCGAGGCGATCGATTTTTTCCGGATAACGAGTTCCTGGATTTTATTTTCAGGCAAGGGGAATTTGCACAACAGCATCACAACTCGACCCTTATTCAATGCTCCTGGCAGCTGCCATTGAGAAATGGGCTTGTGAAGCTTACCGTTTTTATCTCGCGCCAGCACGCGCAAGCCGCCGATGTCTGCCCGCATATATTTCGCGCCAATCGAGATAGTAAATCGCGACTTATTTGGCTCTGACGCTCCGGCCCTGGAAATCCGGAATCCCTTCGACCGGAGTCCGTTAATGCTTACGATGTTGCACGGCAACGTTGCAATCGTATCGAATGTTTCTTGGGGTTTTGACGCCGTATTGGCGCGTGAATCATCGGCCTGAGCAATGCCGGCCGCTCCCGCCATAGTGAGTGCTAGAATGACAATAAAAGACATTGACTTCATGAGGCGCAGTCCTTTCTGAAGCTGTTCCATCGTTTAAGGCATTTGTGTTTTGCGGCGTCAGTGCTAGCACTTTGAGGCCAAATGGCAGACGTTTCCAACTCACTCGCGGCACAAGCATAACCATTGATTGGAATCGGTCAACAGAGTTTTGACGCGCAATCCGCGAATGATGACCGGCCGTTCGACCTAGCCTCATGCGCCCGCCCGACTTCCATCGCAAAAAACTTTTTTGGCAACCGGCGTTACTTTTTTTGGCGCGCTGTTGCGATCAGTTCCTGGTACAGCCGGGCGTAAGCGGCAACCATCGCCTCGATGGAAAAGTGTTCGCGCACGCGGGCTTGATTGGCGGCGCCGAGCCTCGATGCTAGCACTTCGTTGCTAGCAATCGTGATCACTCGGGCGGCAAATTCCTTGCCGGATTCCTTGCCGGATTCCTTGCCGGCGCCAAACGCCGCCACTTGCTCTTCGGCCAGCGGGCCGAGGATTTGCCTCACGCCTTCGACATCGGTCGCGACGACCGGCAGGCTTTGCGCCATGGCCTCCAAAAGCACATTGGGCATTCCTTCCCACCGCGAGGGAAGCACGAGCAAATCGGCCAACTGAAGGGCTTCCTCGACGTTCTCTCGCCAACCGGCGAAATGCACGCGGCCGGCAATTCGCAACTCTGCGGCTTGGCGGCGCAGAGCGTGCTCCTCAGGACCGGCGCCAACCAGCAGCAAATCATGCAGCGGTAGCTCGTCGAAAATTTTCGGCAACAGCGTGAGCAACCAATCGAGGCCCTTCTGCCGATGCAGCCGACCAACAGCCACGATCAACCGGCGCTGCGAGGAAACGCCGAATGTTTCGCGGCGCGCCTCTGGTTGATTCGAATCTGGCTGATGCGACGCCGGCGAGGGAACATGAACGCCGTTGGGAATCACTAACAGCCGATCGCGGCGTATGCCTCCGCGCGTCGCGGTGTGTTCGGCGACGGCGTCGGAAACACAAACGATTTTGCGGGCGCGGCGGGTCGCCCAGCGTTCGCAACGCAGCCTCAATTGGCTCGGCTCGGCCACGCGAATTCCGCTGACCACAATCGGCCGCGGATCGAACCGCCCCGCCAAACCGCCCACGACATTCGCGTGAAACAACATCGTTTGCAGGAGGTGCGGCTGCTGGCGGCGCAGCGCAGCGCGAAACCCCCGCCACACGCGCAAGAATTGTCGTGAAGTGCGCCCGCCCAAAAAATGCACGGGAACATCGGCCGCTTGCAACTCCTCCACCAATTGGCGGCGGTCGGACGGCGGCTCTCCCAGAGCATACACTTCGGGTGCGAAACTTGCGCGGTCCAGGCGACACGCCAGCTGCGTCAAACGTCGCTCCGCGCCGCCGACGTCAAGTTCGGTGATCGCCAACGCAAGGCGGATGCGCCCATCGTGTTCGGAACGCTGGTTCAAAGAATGCCCTGGTTTAAAGGGTGCGAGAACGCACTTTTTCGGCCGCAGCGTCTGCCGCATCCTGGCGGAATACCGAGCGCCGCTGGAGTTCACGCTTTAGCGTGCGTCCAAGATGAAAACACGCTAAAGCGTGAACTCCAACGGTGGGCGGCAAAGTGCGTTCCAGCACCCTGGCTTAAATAATACCAGCCAATTCCTGCAAGATATGCCAGTTCTCTAGTCGCTCTTGGTTCGTGAATTGCAACAGTTTCGAGGGGTTGCCGTCTTTATCGAAATGCTTGGAGAACCGGCCTTCACTCCGCGCGAAGTCGATAAAATTGACCGTCTCGCCGGTTTTAGGATTCGTGAACCAATCGGCTTTCATGGCGGGGTTGCCTTGCAGCGTAAGCCGCTTCTTGATCGTGGCGCCCTTGCGAGGATCGTGAATCAGCATTGGGAAGGCGCGCGAGTCGACCGCCAAACGGGCTTGGTCAGACGCCATATCGTCGCCCACGCCATGTTCCGGTTGGCAGGTGGTGTAGCAATTCACGATGGCGGGGCCGTCGAATTCCAAGGCGCCCAACACTGCCTTGTAAAAATGATTGGTGTGGGCGGCGGTTGTTTGTGCGACATACGTGCGGGGGTGCATCATCGCGATCTGGGCGATTTCCTTGCGTCGCTCTTGCTTACCGCCGAACTCTTTTCCGTGCAGGCTCATCTTGGCGTTTTGGCCGGTGAAAGTCGCGGTAGACGCCTGACCGCCGGTATTGGAATAAACCTGGGTATCGAGCACGAACACCTTGACATTCATGCCCGAAGCGAGCAAACGCGAGAGCGACTGGAAGCCGATGTCGAACATGGCGCCATCGCCGCCAATGGCCCAGATGGGCTTATCGCTCCAGCCTTTTTGGTCCCAGCGGGCGCGAATTCCCATGGCGTCGGCGGCCACGTTCTCGAACAGGGAGTTGGTCCAGGGAACGAGGTACGGGTTGTAGGGGTAGGTCGAGGTGTAAACGGTATTGCAGCCGGTTGCGGCGACAATCGCCCATTGGTCGCCATACTTGGCGCCGGTGGCGGCGCAGAGCATTCGCAACGCGGTGCCTTCGCCGCAACCCGCACATGAGCCCGCGCCGCCGACATAAATGTGCGTCTTCTCGCGGAGCATCATGTCGATCAAGAGGTTGTCGTTGATGTATTGCTCGTCCGACGGACCAAACTCCTTGAACAACCGATGACTCTTGCGAATTTCGGTCATTTTGTCGTCGGTTTTATCGATCATTTTGAGGGCGTCGTCGCCGCACACGGTCACGCATTCGGCGCAGCCCTTGCATTTGCTGGGGTCGATGATGATCGCGAAACGACCGCCGTCCTTGCCCTTCTTTTTGGGGCCGTCGTAATACTTGCGGGTTGTCGACCACTGCTTCTCGAACATGGTTCGATCTTCGGCGTTGCCGATTTTTTCGAGCTTCGTTTCGAGATCGGGCTCCGACAACACCTTGCCCAGAATGGCGGTGTCGGGGCATTCGGTCACGCACTCCATGCAGCCGGTGCAGTTTTCGGTGATAAAAATGGGGATTTCCGGGCCCACGTAGCTGAAATCCCGCAATACGGCGGTGCCGGCGGGAATCAAGGAACGCGCGGTGCTGAGGTCGGCGGGAAGGCCTTTTTCACCTGTGCCGTCTTCATAACTGCGAATCACCCGCTCGTTGAAATCGGGTACGTCGATCACGGGAAGGTTGGCCGCCTTGTACGGCTGGTCGATCAGCGTGCCGTACGAATTGTTGTTGTACGGATCGCGCTCGCTGGCTTCGTTCATCGACGTCGGTTTTTCAGACGCCGCCGGTTTCCCGGACGTTGGCGCCGGCTTTTCAGTGGTGGACATAATCAATCCTCCGATATTTCATTCCGCGATAAGCAGATTGGAAAGTTGGGTTTCGTGAGTGAAGGGGCGAATAACGTTTACGCTTAGGAATAGTCCTGAAAAAAGTTACCGGTTGTAGTTCGAAAAAGCCCGGCATTTTCAAAATGCCGGGCTTTTAGTTCGGCATGTAAATTCAGGATTATTCCCTTAGCCGTTCGCAGCGCAAATGATTTCCTCGGGAACTTCCTGCATTTCACCGTAACCGCGTTTCACGCAGGTGAGGTTGTCTTGCACGACCTGCTCGCCGCGTTTGCCAAAGTATTTCCGCAGCGCTTTTTCAACACCAACGTAGACATCCTCGTCCGACGTTTCGCTGTCGGAGGCGAACGGCGTCAAACGCAGAAAAACGCCCAGCAGCACGATGCCCTGCATTCTCATTTGCAGGTCGGCCACGGAAGCCACTTCTCGGGCGATATGCACCATGTCGATGAAATAGACGTGCAGCTTTTTGTCGCGGATCGTTTTTTGATGCCGCGCCGGAATGTGCCGCCAAACCTCCTCCGCGCTTGCGTGGGGGCTTTGCATGAATACGGCGCCGCCGTCCACGATACCGTTCATCGGATTGCCGCTCAGCAGGGCGTTGGTGTCGTTCAAAACCACCAGATTCACGTATTCCAATTCGGAGTGCGAGAAAATGTGGGAGTCGGCAATGGTCAGATAGTAGGTGGTCGGCAGGCCCTTCTTTTCCGAACCATACTTCGGATACGCCTGGACGTCCTTGCCGAACACCTGCCCGGCAATGGTGGCAATGACCTTGTTCGTTGTCACGGAGCCGAAGCCGCCGACGGAATGCCCACGCATCGAAAAGGCGCCGATGGGGCGGAGGTCGGGGTCTTCGCCGCGTTCCAACGCCAACGGGTGTTTGATGCCCACACAATAGAAGTCTCGCTCGTCATCCTGCATGTTGCCAAAGGAAGCGATGATATCGCCGGGGCGAACATCGCGGCTTCCCAGCCCGGCGGCGGCGCTGTAAATACGCGGAATGCGGTCGATGCGCTCTTGGCCGTTTTGGCCGTTTATGGCGTCGCAGAAAGCGGCCTTGATTTCACGCGT
>QIKY01000173.1 GCA_003233175.1 Planctomycetaceae bacterium
CTTTCTCCAATGACAAAGGACTCATGAAAAATAACTATTGATAAATTTCTTCTTCCCGTGCAAATCAGACAATTATTTCTCGAACGGTCCTTAGTGTGAAGCCTTGGCTTCAAGCCACGTGAAACAGTTCCCACCAAAAACAGGCGCCCTCATGAATACGATTTTCAAATACCCTCGTGCTTTTCTCGCCATGCCGCTGCTGCGAGGTTCGTGCGGCGTTGCCGTGCTTCTGTTCGTAGCTGGCTCCGTCGCAACGGCCGCCGAAAATACCTGGTTCGACGCCCGCTGCAAGCCACTGCCTTCCGACTTGCAAGGGCCCTTCGTAAGACTCGACGACGGCAGCGTGCTGGCCATCGATGGCAAGGCGAGTTTCGTCAGTCGTGATGGCGGCCAAACGTGGTCGGCGCCGCGGCCGCTTTTTGAAAAATCTCGCAATATTAAGGTCAGTAACGAGCGCGCGCTGCTAAGAACTCACAGCGGTGTGATTATCGCCGCGTTCATGAATTTGAATGAACGCCGCTGGACCTGGAACAATGAGCTGCACGACGCCCCAAACGCCAAGCTGCCAACCTACGTGATGCGCAGCCTCGACGATGGCCGAACTTGGCAAGACATCCAAAAGATGCACGACAGTTGGACCGGCGCCGTTCGCGATATGATCCAAACGAAAGACGGCCGCGTGATTTTCACGGCCATGAAAATGCTTCACAACCCAGGACGCCACACGGTTCTCACCTATTCCTCGACCGATGATGGCCTGAATTGGGAAGCCAGTAATCTGATCGACCTGGGCGGGCGCGGCCATCATGGCGGCGTCACGGAGCCGACCCTCTCCGAACTAAAAGACGGCCGTATGTGGTTGCTGATTCGCACCAATTGGGGAGAGTTTTGGTCGGGCTATTCGTACGATGGCGGCCGCTCGTGGCGGGTGCTGCAACCTTCGGGCATTCCCACGTCCAGCGCTCCCGGCATTCTCAAACGACTGGCCAGCGGACGGCTGTTGTTGGTTTGGAACCGTCCGTTGCCAGAAGGCAAGGACACTTGGCCTCTCAGCGGGGGCGACGGGCTGTGGTCCGAAACGCCGGTGAGCAATCATCGAGAGGAACTTTCGCTCGCTTTCTCCGACGACGAAGGAAAAACCTGGACCAAGCCGGTCGTGCTGGCTCGCGAAAAAGGAAAATCGCTGGCCTACCCGTATGTTTTTGAATACCAACCGGGCGAACTCTGGCTGACCACCATGCAGGGTGGGATTCGCATCAAACTTCACGAGCAGGACTTCATCGAAAAGGGACGTTAGATTTTCGCGACGAAGTTATCGCGACGAAAGGCCCGGCATTTTCAAAATGCCGGGCTTTTAATCCGTTCAACCGGCTCGGCGCCTTAGTACCTGTCCAATATCTATTCCGTGTTTTTCGGACGCGGGAAGGCCGAAAGGGCAGGCGTCCTTGATTTCATATCCTGAAAGGATAAAAGCCATTAGCCGGTGGCGTCGCTCCGCTCAGCCACCGGCTAATGGCTGCCAAGCCTCCGGCTTGATGAGAATTCCATAACACATTGCACGGAATAGATATTGGACAGGTCCTTATCGCGCCAAATCTTCCTGGCGTTCGCGCGGGTCTTTGAGGCTGTCGGCGAGTCGGTTGAGCGCTTCGGTTTCGATTTGCCGCACGCGCTCCCGCGTCAGGCTGAGTTGTTCGCCGATTTCCTTCAACGTGTGAGGTTCGAGGTTGTCGAGTCCAAAACGCATTCGGAGAACGGTGGCTTCGCGAGGGTCCATGGTTTCGATCATGTCGAGCACGTGTTTGAGAATGTCGTGTTCGAGCAGCTCGTCTTCGGGATTCTTGATGCGTTCGTCCATCACCATTTCGCCCAGCGACCATCCGGCGTCTGATTGGTCGGTTTGGGGGGTGGTGTTGTAGATGCGAATGGCTTTTTTGATGATGCTCAGTTTTTTCTTCGGCAAGCCGAGAACGCGGGCGATTTCCTCCGGCGTGGGCGTGCGTCCTAGTTCATCGGAGAGGCGGGCGCTGGCGCGGCGCCACTTGGAGAGCAGTTCGACCATATAGGCGGGAATGCGAATCGTTTTGGCGGAGTTGATCAGCGCCCGTTTGATCGATTGTTTGATCCAATAACTGGCGTAGGTGCTGAATCGGGTGCCTACGGTGGGGTCGAAACCCTCCACGGCGCGGAGCAGCCCGAGGTTTCCTTCTTCGATCAGATCTTGGAGGTTGAGCCCCTTGCCGGTATAGCCTCGGGCGATATTGACGACCAAACGCAGGTTGGCGCGCACCATGCGATCGCGGGCGCGGGGGTCGCCTTCACCAATGGCAACGGCCAGATCGTGTTCGTCTTGTGCGGTGAGCAGCGATGTTTCGTTGATCTCGCGCAAATACGTTTCGAGCGGTGTTTGCACCGCCGACGAACGCGTTTTCTTGGGCTTGGACTTGGGCTCTTCCGTATCCGGCATGTATTCGCTCATCTGATCAAAGGGTGGCTGAAAATCTGAGGTGGAATCCTACAACGGCGGACCGACGCAAACAAAACACAACCGCCTTGCCGAACCATCGGGCATAACAAGGCTATCGTCTTTACAGCTGCGCGTTCTGCAATCGCGAGTGCGGGCGTTGAGCTGCTCTAGATGCGCGTGCAATCGGGGAGACGCGGAAAAGAACGACCCCGCCGGTGAAACCAGCGGGGTCGTGGGGAATTTTCGTGTTATCACGAACGGTGCGATTGCACCGGACCGGTCCTGAATTCATGTACCAGATAAAAAGCCCGGCATTTTGAAAATGCCGGGCTTTTTTTTAAGCTACATTCGGGAACTCATTTTAACCTTCTGACGGTTCTGGCGCCTCGTCAGGTTTGGAAGCTTCGGGCTCTGCTTCTTCTTCTGGCGCAGCTTCTTCTGCTGTCGCAGTTTCTTCTTCTGTCGCAGCTTCTTCTGCTGGCGCAGTTTCTTCTGCTGGCACGGTTTCTTCTGCTGGCACGGTTTCTTCTGCTGACGCAGGTTCTTCCACCGGCGCCGTCTCTTCGGCAACAGCGGTTTCCGCCGGGGCGGCTTCTTCCACGGGGGCGATGAGCGGCCCGGCTTGACCGAGTCCGCCCTTGAGTTCGACTGAGCGCGAGGACGAATCTCCGCCGCCGCCAGACGAACTCGAAACGGCGTCTCGTTCGTCTTCCTCGGCCCATTCCACGCGTTTGCGGGAAAGACCGATTTTTCGCTCGTCGGTGTCGACTCGCAAGACCTTCACTTCAATCTTCTCGCCAACCTTGACCACCTCTTCAGGGTTCTCGACCTTATGGTCGGCCAACTCCGAAATGTGCAACAAACCTTCGAGGCCGTCTTCCAGACTGACAAACACGCCGAAATTCGTGATCTTGGTCACTTCGCCATTCACAATCTGGCCCGGCTGGTATTTGTCGGGAATATCTTGCACCCAGGGGTCTTGCTCCAACTGTTTGAGCCCCAAGGCGATGCGCCGCCGATCCTGATCGACCGAGAGCACTTTGCAAGTTACTTCCTGGCCCTTTTCCAGCACTTCACTAGGATGGCTCACTTTGCGCGTCCAGGACATATCAGAAACATGGAGCAGGCCATCGATGCCTTCCTCTAATTCGATAAAGGCGCCGTAATTGGTGAGGTTGCGCACCTTGCCGGTGATCGTTTCATCGATCGGATAGCGCTCGGCCACTTTCATCCAGGGGTTGTCTTGGGTTTGCTTGATTCCCAACGACATTTGCTGGCCCTCGCGGTTGACACCCAGCACAACAACTTCAATATCGTCGCCAATTTGCACCAATTCGCTAGGATGGCTGACGCGTTTGGTCCACGACATCTCACTAATATGCACCAAGCCTTCGATGCCCGGTTCGAGTTTCACAAAGGCGCCGTAGCTCATCACATTGACCACCTGCCCCTGCACACGGTCGCCGACTGGGTATTTGTCGCCCACCAAATCCCAGGGATTGGCTTGCTTCTGCTTCAAACCGAGGGCGATTTTTTCTTTTTCGCGATCGATGTTGAGAATCGCGACTTCGATTTCCTGGTCGATCGAAACCATTTCCGAAGGATGGCCAATCCGCTCCCAGCTCATGTCGGTAATATGCAGCAGGCCGTCGATGCCGCCCAAGTCGACAAAGGCGCCGAAGTCGGCAATGTTCTTCACAATACCCTTGCGGCGCTGGCCGATTTCCAACTCACGCAACAATTGTTCGCGATCTTCCTTGCGTTGGCTTTCGATCAGCGAGCGGCGGCTGACAACAATGTTTCGGCGGGCTTCGTCGATTTTCAACACTTCGCACTGCACCACCCGGCCGATGAAATCGCCGATATCGGGCGGACGGCGAATATCGACCTGACTGGCCGGTAGGAATACCGAAACCCCTATATCGACCAACAAACCGCCCTTGATTTTTCGCGTCACCTTGCCGGTGACCACCTGGCCTTCGTGAACCTTTTCCATCATCTGACGCCAGGCGAGAATCTTCTCCGCCTTGCGTTTGCTGATCACCAACATGCCGAACGGGTCGTCGACCGAATGGCGGTCGTCTTCCAGGTCTTCGATCAGCACTTGAACGGAATCGCCGGGTTGAGGAGGCTCTTCGCCGTCCCATTCCGAAAGCGAAATGGTGCCTTCACTCTTGAAGCCGATGTCGACCAACACATGGTCATCGTCGATCCGCACCACGTGGCCGTCAACAATGCGGTTGATATCAAAATCGGGTTGGTCGGTAATAGGACCAAATAAATTCTCTTCGCTGGTCTCTTCCGTTAAACGGCGAAGTTCTTCATCAAGATCGACGTCTTCCAAGCTTTGAATAAGGTTTCGATTGACCATGGGCTTCCGCAGACCACCGAATGTGATCAAAGATGCAACGTATTCTGCCTGCTCGCGCGTTTTTTCTTCAAGCGGCCAAAAACGCAAATCCTGGCCGCCCGAGGTTTATCGAAAGAAGGGCAGCGCTCGCTGGGAGGCTGCAAAACGCGGATCGTCACAAAATACGGGCTAAAGGTGAACGCCAAACCGAAGCCCCTCCACGGGGGCAAACCGTCAGTCCGGCCCGAACGCAGCTTTCTATCAGAATTCGACTTCCACGGCAACCGGCGATCTGCACGAATTCCTCCCATCCTCCCACCAGACGCAGGCTTTGCCAGGCGCCTGCCATGCTTTTTGCGCACACGGGGAACGCGTGTCTTTTGGCAACACGATTTCCTGACGGCTTCAGTGCGGCGAAAGTCGACCCAAACAACCGCTTCGACGACCTATCGGCACACTCGACCGGCGATCGCGTAGAAAATAAAAAAAGCCCGGCATATTCAAAAAGCCGGGCTTATCCGAGCTGCAGCCGGGAACTTCTTTCGTAACCGTTTGCGGCGCCGCGGAAAAATTGTCCTACCCCAATAATTCGGGGACGATGTCTTCGCCCGTGACTGGCGAATCGACTAGGCTGACATCCCGCCCTTCGTGCGGAGCGGTCAGTTTGCGATGGTCGATCCCCAACGTGTGCAGGAGCGTGGCGTGCAAACTGTGAACGGTCACGACGTTTGAAACTGCTTGGTAGCCGATTTCATCCGTCTCGCCATGAACGTAACCCGCTTTGAATCCTCCGCCGGCCAGCCATAACGAGAAACCGCGTGGGTTATGGTCTCGGCCGTCGGCGCCTTCGGAAATCGGCTCGCGGCCGAATTCCCCGCCCCACATCACGATTGTCTCGTTGAGCAAGCCGCGCTGCTTCAAGTCTTTCACGAGAGCCGCGCCCGGCTGGTCGGTGATCTGACACAACTCCTTCAAACGCGAAGCATTCTTGTTGTGCGTGTCCCACGGTTGCGAGCCCATGCAAACTTGCACGAACCGCACGCCGCGCTCCACTAGCCGCCGCGCCAGCAAACAACGCCGCGCGTAGTTGCGCGTTTTGGGATTAGGACTTTCCAGTCCATACATTTTCAGAATCTCTTTGGGCTCATCGGAAAAATCGAGCACGTCTGGAACGGCAACCTGCATGCGGGCGGCGGTTTCAAAATCCTTGATTCTCGCCAGCAGTTCGTCATTTTTTGGATGCCGCGAATGGTGCAAGCGGTTCAACTGGCCGAGAAAGTCCAACTGCCCCGATCTTGCTCGCGCGGTGAATCGGCTGGGTGTTTTAAGATACTGCACCGGTGATGCACCGGAGCGGAAAGGCGTGCCTTGGTATTCCGCCGGCAACCATCCCGACGACCAATTGCCCACGCCATCGGTGGGATAACCGCCTTCCACGAGAACCACGTAGGCCGGCAGGCGGTCGGTCTCGGCGCCCAAGCCATAGATCACCCAAGAGCCCAGCACCGGCGAACCCGGAAGAAACTGCCCGGTATTGATCAGCCGGATGGCCGCCGTGTGGTCGCTGGCCTTGGTTTTCATGGAGCGGATCAGTGTGAGGTCGTCGACGATTTCGGCCGTATGGGGCAGAAGTTCCGATAACTCGATGCCGGACTGCCCGTGTTTCGAGAATTCAAAGGGCGAGCCCAAAATGCGTTTGGCGGTGGTGGGGCTGCGGAATTCCAAGTCGCCGGAGTAGGTTTTGCCGTGCATTTTGGTCAGCATCGGTTTGGGATCGAACAGGTCGACATGGCTCGGCCCTCCATGCTGGAACAGACTGATCACGGCCCGCGCGCGCGGCTGGGGCGCGGCCGGAACTTCAAACGCGTTCGCGGTCTGCTGGTTGCGCAGATGCGACAAAGCCAACGCTCCCAGTCCGCCCACCGACTGCCCGAGAAAGAGCCTACGATTCGACTTATACACTTCGCTTGTCATCTTCGGTTCATTCCCATGAAGAGTTCCGGTCGATCATTCCACATACAGAAACCCGTTCGACGCCAGCAACGACTGGCAGAAGTCGCGCCAGGCCCAATCGCTGGCCGCCGCGTTCCTGTATCGTTTGGGTTGCTCGGACAAAAACTGAACAGCGGCATCGTGTTCTTCCTCCGTCGGACTTCGGCCCCACGCCAATTGAAACGCACGCTCGATGCGCGCCGATGTTTCGGGCGCCTCCTTGGCAAGCCGCTTCGCCATGTCTTGGGCTCGCTTCATAACAAAATCAGAATTCAGCAGGCTTAACGACTGAAGCGGCACGGTTGTCAGGTTGCGCCGCACGCAGTTCACAACCATTTTCGGCGCGTCGAACGTTTGCAGCAGCGTATGTTCGAGAGATCTGCGATGCTGGAGGTACACGCTGCGCCGAAAAGCGCCTTCGCTTTCCTCAGCCACAACCACTTCCCCACTCCCCAGTTTCTTCGTGGGAACATAAGGACCGCCGGCTTGAGGATCGAGCTTGCCGGAAACGGCCAGCATGGCGTCGCGCATGGCTTCGGCGTCGAGCCGTTGCACCGGTGCGCGCCATAGTAGACGGTTCTCGGCATCCTGCTTTTGCCCCAACTCGTTTTCCGAGCTGCTCTGACGATAAACCGCCGACATCATAATTTGGCGGTGCATGGCCTTCGTATCCCAGCCGCTTTCGATAAAGGCGGACGCCAGAAAATCCAGCAGTTCCGGATGACTGGGGCTGGCGCCCGAATAACCCAGGTTTTCCGTCGAGGCCACAATGCCCACTCCGAAATGCCGCTGCCACACGCGGTTCATCGTGACTCGCGCAAGCAACGCCGAAGCTCGTGAATTTGGTTGCGTGAGCCAGCGGGCGAAGGCCAGCCGTCGACCCGTGGTCTGGCCCGCTTGCTCACTGGCCGATCTCTCAACTTCAAACGGATCGCTCTTGTCGGCGAGGAAGGCAAACACATTCGGCGACACTTTGTCGCCTTTGTTGAAGTAGCTGCCGCGATTCAAAAAGAAGACGTCGGCGGCCTTGGCGGAGCGGTCGGTCACCCAGGCCACTTTTCCAGGACGCTCGGCTTTAATCGCCTCGATTTCAGCTTCGAGCGTCTCGGCTTTGGTCAGCTCCGCATCTCGCATTTGGTTCAATGTTTTTCGAGATGCCTGCAAGGCGGCGCTCGGCTGAGCGGGCGAACTTCTCTCCACGCGAATGTTGTCGACGCTATAGTGAAAACCTTCTCCCCGGTAGGCGAACCCGATTCCGCCATTGGGAAGCTCCTTGGCGGTGAGCTTCATCGAGCGCACCACGCGCGGGCGCCCGGGTTTCCTTTCCTCGGGCAACCCGTTGAACATATGCTCCAGTTCAAACTTTCCCTGGCCGATGTTGGTGATGCGAACGCCATAGCCGCCCCCGACAAAATACCCTCGAAAGCGGGCGCCGGTTTGACCTCGCATGCCGCCCTTGGTGAGCGAATTCGTAATCACGTCGATGCCGTAGGCAGGACTCGAATCGATCAGCACGTTGCCGCCTTGTTGCTCGCCGCCGCTTGCTGATGATGTGGCGATGAGAAACCCAAAGCGATTCAACTTTCTTTGCACTCTGCGACTGCCATCGACAAGATCGAAAGTTACCTGCACCCATTCACCGGGTTGTTCGGGCGTCCAATCGAATTGCTGTTGCGTGGTGATCCAGGTGAAGCGGCTTGGCTTGGCGTCTTCCATTTTCAAGACGCCGTCTTTCACATACGCCTTGACGGCGCCGGCATCGCTGAATTCCACTTGCGGCGCGTCTGCTTTTGGCGGTCGGGCGCTCCAGTCTTTCGGCAGGTTTTCGGTGGTTCCACTGAAATCGGCCTCCCAGAGAAGTTCTCCCACAGGGCGAGCCTCTTTTTCCCAAGCGGCGATGGCTTCCTTCTGTTCAACCAGGCGTTTTTCGGCGCTCGCGACTTCGTTCTTCCAAGCTTGAAGCGCTTCTGGCGAGGCGGTGTCGACCCAACGATTTTTGGGCGTGACCCAATTTTCGATCTCGAACGCCGGGTGCAAGATCGATTGAAATTCGTAATACTCTTGCTGCGTGATCGGTTCAAATTTGTGGTCGTGGCACTGCGAGCATTTGATCGTCAGGCCCATCAGCGAGGAGCCCACGATTTGCATCGTGCCCTCCAGCGTTGCGTAACGCGTCGTGATCCGCTCTTGCGGCGTTCCCATGTTTCGGTCGGTGCCGTCTTGGCTATTGCGCAGGTAGTGGGTGGCGATCAACATCTCGACCTGCTCCGGCGTGAGTTCCTGTTGGGGCCGGTAGCCGGAGAGTTCATCTCCGGCGAGTTGTTCGCGCACGAATTGGTCGAAAGGTTTGTTGGCGTTGAACGAGCGAATGACGTAATCCCGGTAGAGATAAGCCAGCGGCCGCACTTGATCAAAGTCGATGAAGTATCCGTCGGAATCGGCATACCCGGCTACGTCGAGCCAGAACTTTCCCCAGCGTTCGCCGTAATGCGTAGACGCCAAATAACGCGCGACCATGCGCGAGTATGCGTCGGGCGTTTGATCGAGAACAAAAGCCTGCTGCTCCTTGAGAGTGGGCGGCAGGCCGGTGAGATCGAACGCAACACGGCGAATCAACGTTTCGCGGTCCGCCTCCGACGACATCTGCAAGCCGTTGTTCGCCAACTTCGCGGCAATGAAACGATCGATATCGGAGAGCGGCGTTTGGTTTTTAGGCGACTTCGGCTTTGTGACTGACTTCGGCAGCGCGGGCGGTTTCACCGGATTCAAACGCGCAAAGGCCCAGTGTTCGATAGGCGCGTTGTCGCCCTCAATATACTGGGGCAGGCCGGGAGCGCCGGCGGAGATCCAGTCGTGGAGTATTTTCTTCTCCTTCTCCGAAAGCGGCTCCTCTTCGGGCATTTCGTCGTTGTCGACCACGTTCCAGAGCAGGCTCTTTTCAAGATTCCCCGCAACCACCACCGGCCCCTGTTCGCTACCTCGCGCGATATGGCGCGGGCTGCTCAATGTCAGCTTAGCTTCAGGCTTCAGCGGACCGTGGCAAGCGGCGCAGCGCTTTTTCAAAAGCGGCAGCACGTCTTTTTCCAAACTGACCGCGGGCTCGGCCGCCAGCGCGTTTAGGGACGGCAACAGGGCGAACAGCAAGACAGCGGCGGTTGGACGCGAGAGCATTGATTGGATCCTGAAGCGGCGCAACGACATTAATTCACTGAAAAAAGACACCCATTCGGAAAAACGACCACACTTTTGAAACCTCATTATAAAAGGACGCTACCTTCCGTTCAATACATCTCCCAAGAATAATGAGTATTCATTACCCATCGGTTGTCGAAAAAAGCCCGGCATTTTCAAAATGCCGGGCTTTTAACTCCGTAAATTTTTATCTGCCACTCGCCTTGGTGAATGACCGAATGATGACCATCGTTGCCGTGGTGATTTGGCGGATTGCCGAAGCCGTTCCGCGCCGCCCTACAGACAAAGCCCGCAGATTTGCGTAGCATACACCGTATGGATACAGTGGCCGACGACCGGCGATAAAACTCGCTCGGTCGGCGCAAGGAACAAGGGGGTTCACATGAAAACACGACGATTCGCGTTGGGTGTGTTGGCCATCGGTTTGCTGGCGGGCGTCTGGTTCGCCAAGGTGGCTGGAGCGGCGGAAAAGCCGAACATTGTTTTTATTCTGACCGACGATCAGGCGCCATGGGCGTTGGGCCGTTCGGGGCATCCTCACGCCTTAACGCCCCACCTCGACGCGCTCTTTCGTCAAGGCGTCTATCTGCACAACGCCTTTACGACTACGCCGGTTTGCAGCCCTTCGCGCGCCAGCCTCATGACCAGCCGGTATGGCACGGAACTCGGCATCACCGACTGGATTCATCCCCGGAGCGAAAAAGAATTGGGGCTCGATCCCAGCACGATCACGTGGCCCGAAGTGTTGCAACAAAACGGCTACACCACCGGCTTGGTGGGAAAGTGGCATTTGGGCGTGCCCGATAAATTCCGGCCCACCGCAACGGGCTTCGACTACTTCATGGGGTTCCGCGAAGGCGGGGCCGCGACAGTCGATCCTGTGTTGGAAATCGACGGCCTGAAAAAAAGGTTCCTCGGCCTCACCACCGATATTCTCACCGACCACGCCATGGAGTTCGTGCGGCGGAACCAGTCGAAACCGTTTCTGCTTTGTTTGCACTACCGGGCGCCGCACACGCGGTGGCTGCCAGTATCGGACGCCGACTGGACCCCCTTCGTCGACTTGAAGCCCAGCATTCCCAACCCCAACTTTCCGAAGCTCGATGTCCGCCGCGTCAGCCGCATGACGCGAGAGTATTTGGCCAGCGTGCATGGCGTCGACCGCAACGTCGGCCGGCTGATGGCTTTATTGGCCCGCCTGAATCTGGCCGACGACACCATCGTGATCTTCACCAGCGACCATGGCTACAACATGGGGCACAACGGAATTTGGCATAAAGGCAATGGCCATTGGGTGCTCACCACGCCGCCTCCCGCCACGCCGAATATTCCCCAGGGCCAGCGGCCCAACATGTACGACAACTCGCTCCGCGTTCCCACCGCCGTGCGTTGGCCGGGCCGCTTCAAAGCGGGCGCCAGGCTGTCGCAAACCGTGACCAATCTCGACTGGTTCCCCACCATCCTGGCCATGGCCGGCGTAGCCAACCCCGTAGAAAATGAAATTCACGGACGCAACTTCCTGCCATTGCTCGAAGGTCGGCCGACGGAATGGGATAACGACCTATACGCCCAGTACAGCACGCACCATCAGTCGCATACGCATATGCGCGCGTTGCGCACGCCGGAATGGAAATTGGTGCGAGATTTTCTGAACCCCGAGCGCGATGAACTCTACGATCTGAAGGCCGATCCCGAGGAGCATCGAAACCTGATCTTGTCGTCAAGCCCTCGCGCTACGGAGGCAATCAAGGAGCTTCACAAGAAAATACTGGAGCACATGACCGCCACGAACGATCCTGTGCTTGCATTGCTGGCGGAAAAGTAAGGCCGCTGAATAACGCTTGGCGCCGCGGCGCACCAGCGTTCGTCACACTAACCGAGGAGATAACGATATCATGCAACGCCACTTGATTGTTTCAGCCATTGCACTTTTTGTCAGCGTTGCCGTTGGATGCGGCGGCAAGGACACAGCCTCCACGCCCGCCATGCCGGACGCCATCACGACGCCCCCGGTGGTGGAAATGGGAACGGATTCTTCCGAGCCCGCCGCGGAAACAACACCGGCTGAAACAACACCGGCGGAAGCAACACCGCCAGCAGCCGAGAAACCGGCCGCTGAAAAACCCGCCGAGAAACCCGCCGCTCCGGCGGAGCCGAGTGCGTCGGCCAGCGCCGGAAGTTCCGATCCCAATTGGGGTACGCTTCGCGGTCGGATCGTGTTCGATGGCCCAGCGCCCAAGCAAGCTCCCTTGGCGATCACCAAAGACAAAGAATTCTGCTCGATAAAACCTCCTTTGAGTGAACAACTGGTGGTCAATGGTAAAGATGGCGGCTTGGCCAATGTGGGCGTGTGGCTGTATCTCAAACGCGGCGCCAAGGCGCCCACGCCGCACCCTTCGTACGCAGCCAAACTCAAGGAGCCGGTCGTGCTCGACAACCTCTGGTGCCGATTTGATCCTCATGTGGCGTTCTTAACCACCGGCCAAACCTTGCGAATCGGCAACGCGGATAAGGTGGGGCACAACACGAAGGCCGATTTCTTAAACAATTCGCCCTTCAACGAAATCATTCCCGCCGGCGGTGATATCACGAAGACGTTTTCCGAGCCCGAGCGGACGGCGGTTCCGGTCAGTTGTTCGATTCACCCCTGGATGACCGGCTACGTCATCGTGCAGAGCCATCCTTACGGCGCCGTTTCCGACGCCGACGGTAATTTTGTCATTGAGAACCTCCCTGTCGGCGAATGGACCTTCCAATTCTGGCAGGAAAAATCGGGCTACCTTTCCGAGGTCAACATGGGTGGCAAAAACGCCAAATGGAAGAAGGGCCGCGTCAAGTTGACGATCAAAAGCGGCGACAACAATCTCGGCGAGATTAAAGTCAAGCCTGCTCTGTTTAAGTAAGCAAGCGTGGAAAAACTGCTTCCCGGTTTAGAAGCCCGGCTTTTTCAAAAAGCCGGGCTTCTCATACGTCCATTCAGAATTTAATGGCTCCACACTTTCCAAGCAAGAAAACGCATGCGAATCGTGTTGTGTTATCCTGCGGAATCGCGGCACCTTGAGGCGATTGCCGAAGCCGCGCCTGACGCTGAAATTATCGACGCCGGCCAACAGCACATTGCCGAGGAAATTCTCGCCGCCGACATCTTTTGTGGACACGCCAAAACGCCCGTGCCCTGGGAGGATGTTGTCGCGCGAGGCCGCCTGCAATGGATTCAATCGTCGGCCGCCGGCATGGACCACTGCCTCGTTCCCTCGGTGATCAACTCCGAAATTCTCGTCACGAGCGCTTCCGGCTTGTTTGCCGATCAGGTGGCGGAACAAGCCATGGCCTTGCTGCTGGGGCTGACGCGCAACATGCCGGTTTTTTATCGCGCCCAGCAAAAGCACGAGTTCATCCGACGCCCAACCTCCGACTTGCACGGCGCCACGGTGGGCATCGTGGGTTTTGGCGGGAATGGGCGAAGAATTGCCGAAGTGCTCGCGCCTTGGAAGGTTCGCATTCTGGCCACCGATTTGTTTCCCGTCGACAAACCCGGCCACGTGGAAACGCTCTGGCCCGCCCAGCGGTTGTACGATTTACTCGCCGCCTCCGACGTCGTCGTGCTATGCACGCCGCTCAACGAACAAACGCATGGCCTGCTCAACGCCCAAGCTTTCGCCCACATGAAGCCGAACGCACTGTTGATCAACGTGGCCCGCGGCCCCGTGGTCGTGGAGGCCGACTTGGTAAACGCATTGCAACAGGGCAAGCTTCGCGGCGCCGGGTTGGATGTCACGGAGGTCGAACCGCTGGCCGACGAAAGCCAACTCTGGGACATGCCGAACGTTCTTATCACGCCGCACGTGGGCGCGCAGTCGGCCCGGCGCGTGGACGATTCCACCCGCTTCTTCTGCGAAAACCTGCGGCGTTACCAACGCAACGAACCGCTGCTGAACCTCGTCGACAAAAAATTAGGCTTCCCCATTCGCCCCACGCATACAAAAGGGGTCAGGACTCATTGATTTGCGTTTTGACGCATGGTATACTCCCCGAATGCCGCGACCACCCCGAGCCGACGAAGCAGGCGGACTGTATCACGCGTTAAATCGCGGGAACGCTCGAACCACGATCTTTCGCAAGGACGCTGACTACCAAGCGTTCGAGAAAATCGTCGCCGAAGGACTGGATCGTTACGACATTCACTTGTTCGCCTTTCAATGGATGCCCAACCACTGGCACTTCGTGCTGCGTCCAAATCAAGATGGCGAAATGAGTCGTTTTCTGCGTTGGGTGACTGCCACGCATACGATGCGTTACCATGCTCACTACCACACTTCGGGTGAAGGGCATGTTTACCAAGGCCGATTCAAAAGCTTTCCCGTTCAAGACGACGAACACTTTCTCGCCGTCTGTCGATACGTGGAGCGTAACGCCCTGCGGGCGAAAATGGTGAAGCGAGCCGAAGACTGGCGTTGGGGATCATTATGGCGTTGGTCGCGGAAGATGAAGCCAGAGCCGCGGCTCTTGTCAAGCTGGCCGATTCCGCGTCTGCCGGGCTGGTTGCATCGCGTCAACGAACCGCTCACCGGCCATGAGTTAGCCGCCATTCGCAAGTCGGCCAAACGCGGCAGCCCTTTTGGCGATCTGACATGGACCGAGTCAAGTGCGAAGCGTCTCGGGTTAACCTCCACATTGCGACCCAGAGGCCGCCCCCGAACCCGATTCCTAGACGAAACGCCAAACAAGAGTCCTGACCCGAATGCCGCGTGGTTAAGGCGGGAAGCACAGCATATGGACGCATGCCGCCGCAGCGGCACTGCCTGTTGTGCAAGCAAATGG
>QIKY01000068.1 GCA_003233175.1 Planctomycetaceae bacterium
GCCAACCAAAACTGCTGGCCGGCGCAGCAAGCCATGGAGGAAGGGCTTTGCCGCGCCGCCGGGGAGCAAGGCTATAAAATTGTCCGCGCGCATCCTTATAAAAAGAAGGAGCGGCATGGTTTCATCGCCTCGCAAAAAGAGGGCCTGGAAGTTTTTTCACAAATCGACCCCGACGCCAAACTGATCGTGGCGGAAGCAGTATGGCAATATTCCCACCATCTGCTGCCGGGGCTGATCTCGCATCGGGGCCCCATTCTGACTGTCGCCAATTGGTCGGGGCAATGGCCGGGCTTGGTCGGCATGTTGAATCTGAACGGCTCGCTGACCAAGGCCGGAGTTTCCTACAGCACGCTCTGGGCGGAAGATTTCAGCGAAGCATCCTTCCAAAATAATTTGCGGCGTTGGCTGACCACGGGCGTCGTCCGCCATAAAACTTCGCACGTCACACCGTTGAAGAAGTTGTCGGTCAGCGCCGGCGCACGAAAAATCGGCGAAACGCTTGCCGCCCAGTTGCAACACGACAAAGCGATCATGGGCGTGTTCGATGAAGGCTGTATGGGCATGTTCAACGCTATTATTCCCGACCATCTGCTGAACCCGACCGGCGTGTTCAAGGAGCGGCTCAGCCAATCGGCCTTGTATTACGAAACCCGGCAAGTTGACGATGATCAAGCGAGCGCGGTCCGACATTGGATGGAGCGCCGCGGCATGCAATTTCATACCGGCCCCAACCATGAACAAGATCTGACCGACGACCAGATTCTCGACCAGTGCAAAATGTACATCGCGGCGGTGCGTATTGCCGACGACTACGGCTGCGCGACCATCGGCATTCAATACCAACAGGGCCTCAAAGATTTGTTGCCCGCCAGCGATTTGGCGGAAGGCGCCTTGAACAACAGCGACCGGCCGCCAGTGAAAAGTCGCGATGGCCGCCGCGTTCTGTATAAAGGCCAGCCGCTGCCGCATTTCAACGAAGTCGACGAATGCGCCGGGCTCGACGCTCTGATGACCTTCCGCGTACACCGGGCGTTGGGCCAGCCGGTGGAAAATACGCTGCACGATATTCGCTGGGGCGATTTCGACGCCTCCCGTTCGACCGACGCCTACGTGTGGGTGTTTCTGATCAGCGGCTCCGCCCCGCCGGCGCATTTTGTCGGCGGTTGGAAGGGCGCCAGCAGCGAGCGGCAACCGCCGATGTATTTCCCCAACGGCGGCGGCACGTTGAAGGGCGTTTCCAAGCCGGGTGAAATTGTCTGGTCGCGAATCTTTATCGAAAAAAATCGCTTGAAGATGGATCTCGGCCGCGCTGAAGTCGTGGCCTTGCCGTCTGAAGAAACGCAACGCCGCTGGCAAGCCACCACGCCGCAATGGCCAATCATGCATGCCGTGTGTTATGGCGTCAGCCGAGATCAAATGATGGCCCGCCACAAGAGCAATCATATTCACGTCGCTTACGCCGACTCACCCGCCAAGGCCGATAAAGCGATGCTCACCAAGGCCGCCATGGCCCAATCGCTGGGCATGGAAGTCGCCGTTTGCGGCACGCGCAAAAACAACAAGCCGTGGGCGTGAAACAGTCGGGCGTATTTTGTCTGTGAAGGAAAATCGAGCATGAGCACCGCACCCACCGCCTCGCCTCGCCGCGCGTTCGTTACCGGCGCCACCGGTCAGGATGGCTCCTACCTGATCGAACTGCTGCTCTCCAAGGGATACGAAGTGCATGGCTTGGTGCGGCGCACCAGCAGCATGAACCGCGGTCGGCTCGACGCCATTAAAATCGACGACGAACTGCGCAAACAGCGTTTGCTATTGCACTACGGCGACGTGACCGACGTGGCCTGCCTGGCGCGGCTGATTCTCGATGTTCAGCCCGATGAAATTTACAACCTAGCCGCGCAGAACGTGCGGGTGTCGTTCGATAATCCGCTGTACACGGTGCAGGTGGGCGGCTTGGGCGCGCTGAACATGCTCGAAGCCGTGCGTGAATTGAGCAGCAAAAAATCGGTGCGGTTTTACCAAGCGGGCACGAGCGAAATGTTTGGCGGCGCGCCCGGAACGGCGCCGCAATCGGAAACCACGCCGTTCCATCCCCGCAGCCCTTACGCCTGCGGCAAGGCGTACGCCTTCCATCAAACGGTGAACTACCGCGAAGCGTACGGCCTGTTCGCCTGCAACGGCATTCTTTTCAATCATGAATCGCCGCGGCGCGGCGAGACGTTTGTTACGCGGAAAATCACGCTCGCAGCCGGTCGCATTCGCGAAGGTCTGCAAGACAAACTATTTCTCGGCAACCTCGACGCCAAACGCGACTGGGGCTACGCCCAGGATTTCGTCGAAGCGATGTGGCTGATGCTGCAACAAGACGAACCCGACGATTACGTGGTGGCCACCGGTGAAACACATTCCGTCGAAGATTTTCTCGACGTCTCGTTTGGCCGACTCGAACTCGATTGGCGCGAGCATGTCGAACTCGACCCTCGTTTTCTTCGTCCGACCGAAGTACACCTCTTGCAGGGCGACGCCTCCAAGGCCCAGGAAAAACTGGGGTGGAAGCCAACTACGTCGTTTGCCGAGTTGGTGCGTTTGATGGTCGACAACGATTGGGAGTTGGCCCGGCGCGAGCGTGAGGCCGCATCCAAGGCGTGAAGCCGCACCTCCCGTTGAGGCAGTGAACGCGAACCCTGCGCCCATTAGAAACAGTACTTCTGGGTGACAGGCTTGGATTGTTCGACGGGAGTCCTTAAAATACGCCCCAGCATTAAAACTGGTGCTTCGTTAGGCGGGGGGGCGGAAAAGGTGGCGGGAAAAATCGAAGGCGAGGTGGTGGCGGTGTCGGCAACGGGCGACCTCGTTACGGATATCACCGCCGAGCAATTGAACGCAGCGCCAACAGATGAGACCGTCGTCGTGCATTGCGATGGTCACGAAACAAACGGAATTTTTACCGACGACCACCGACAACCGGCGTTCACGCTGCTCGCGGTGCTCAACGCCGAAAGCCGGCTGCTGCTCACCATCGTCGACGACAGCGCACAGTTGATGTTGGGCATTGCCGCCGGGGCGGTCGTCACGGTCAGGTGGTAGTGCGGCGTGGCGGCTCCCCTTCCCACATACTTCGCATGGCAAGCCAATAATTATTCCTAGCAATGGAAGCAATGGAATCGATATTGGATAGCTGCTTATCGAATTTCCACCCATTTCATGATTCGCAGCAGGGTCGGTTTTCCCGAGCCGGTGATATCCGCTATTTCGTCGGCGCAGAGCGCGCGGGCGAATACCCGCACGTCGTCGAGGAAACCTTGAAAGTAGCGGACGCCGGAGAGTTGGCTGGTATCGGCATCCTTGCCGCCGAGAAGGAACGCTGCGGAAAAATCGAGATTGTTACCCGTGCCGGAACCGATACCGCCTGGGGCTGTGTCGTCCACGCCATCGATAAATATTTGGTTGCCGCTCGGCGAGTTGGGGTAATGAATGGCTGTGAAATGATACCAATCGCCGGCGTTCCACACCGTTTTGGTCGTCCAGACGTAACTCTCACTGTTGTTGGACTCCACCTTAAACACCAACGAACCATCGGCCACCGAGTTCTGGCTGTAGTCTGTGCCCGCGAGCACCAGGAGCATGTCGTTGTTGTTGTCTTTATATTTTCCGAGCAAGATTTGTGAAGCGGGGGAACTGGCGTTAAACGCGTTGGAAAGCTTGAACCAACCGCTGATCGTAACGTCTCCCGTAATTCTTAAACTTGTGCTGTCGGGCGCCGAAATGTAATCAGACGTTCCGTTGAACTGCAAAGCGCCGCCAATAGCGCCGCCGGTCGGCTGCCAAACCGGCGCGCCCATGAAGGAAGCGTCGTTGACGTAAAAGGAACTGTCGAGGGCGGTTGTTCCGGACGACGCATCCAATCGCCAGCGGGCGGAGAGTCCGTAGAGTGAACTGACTTCCGCGCCGGAGAGGTCGTCGCCGTAGACAATGATTTCATCGAGGTCGCCGTTGAAATACGACTGCCCGAGGTTGACGCCCAGACGTCCCGCGACGAGGTCCACTGCGGAATGAACGGCGGTGGTTTCACTTATCTGACCGACCATTTCGCCATCGACGTACAAACGCATCTCGGTCGAACTCTTGACCGCCACGACATAATGCCAGAAGCCGTCCGCCACGGTTACCGAAGAAAGCAACGTTGCGCCGCCGGAAGACGCCGCCGGGAAGCGATGCACGAAGTTCACATACCCGTTATTGACGCTCAGGTACATCAGGTGGTCGTTGGAGCCTTGCGCCGTTGCTGCGAATATTGTTTGGTCGGCGGAGCTGCTCGTTTTGATCCAGGCGCCGACGGTGTAGGCCTCCGTTCCCAGTTCGGCGGCGCCAAAATCGACCCACGCATTTGTGCCGTTACCGGTAATGGCCGACGCACAACGGGCCGATGTCCAAACGACGCCGCCTTGCAAAGCGCCATCGGGGCCCGATGTTTCGTTCGTCGCGACGAAACCGCCGCCGTCGTCGAATTTCCAATAGCCGACCAACGCACTTTCATAACAGCCGATATCCCAGGCGAGGCCAATCGGCCTTGGGCGGCCGTCAATATCATCATCCACGATTCCGGAAACGTCGACGCCGGCGTCGATTGCGGGTGAACTATTTTGCGGCGTGTAGTCTCGCCCGGAGGCATCGGCGAACATCGGGTCGGACGTCAACTCACCCGTGCTCTGCGATGTTCCGCTGAACGCCGCGCCGCTGTTGCCGTATACAATGTTGTAGGTGTGGGTTCTGGAACCGCCGTTGATGTCGAACCCGTCTTCGCCGTTGAACGCCAGAATCGAGTTCCGCACGTCGAGCAGCCCGGCATCTTGCCGGACGCCGTCCTTGCCGTTGTGGGCGATCGTGCAGTTGATAATGGCCACGTCGTCGTTCCCGTCCTTGAGTTTGACGCCCTCATCCTTGCTGTCGCGTATTATGCAGTTCGTGATCAGCACTTCGCCTTCGTCGGTGACGACGCCTTGCTTGCCGTCATAAATTTCCAAACCGATCAGTTCAACGCCCTTGCTTTCCTTGATCTTGATTGCTTCCTTGCTGACGTTGCCTTGAATTTTGAAGCCGTCAAAAACCCAGTAGTCGTCTTCATCAAGCGAGATCACCTTTTCGCTGACTCGCGACAAAATAACATCGCCGGCGCTCCAGCCTGAAATTGAGCCGGTCGAATCGGCGATCACTCGAATTAGATAGCCCAAATCACCGCTTATGTTCGGCTCTATCCGATCGGTATACACGCCGGCTTGAACGTAAATGATATCGCCCGCTTGCAGCGCGCTATCTCGCGTGGCCGCACGAACCGTTTTCCAGGCTTCCGCCGCCGAAGGCCCTGTTCCGGTGTTGGAGTCGTTGCCGTCGGTCCGCACGTAATAGAGGACAGGTACGGTGAAGGTGGCGTAGATTGAAATTTGCCGTGTGTCGGTTGCGTCGGACGCTCCCCAAGGATTCAAATAACCGTTGTTTTCGGCGTCGTAGTTTCTGACACGGCTATCTCCGCCGGAGCTGTTGTAGCGATAGCCATCGTTGCTTTTTTCAAACGACACTGCAAGCCAATAATCGCCTGCGGTAAGCTGCACGGCGTTTTGCAGATAGATGGTTTTCCATGCCCAGGTTTCATGGGGCGTGCTGGAAGAATTGGTTTGCCCCAGAAGCGCACCCGGCTCTCCGGCGGAGTCGGCGTAAATGGCGTATCGGACGCCTTTCTCATCGTCGCCGTAGATGTATGCGGAAATACTGTTGATTGTGGTGTCAGCCGCGAGCGTGGCGCGGGTCGCGTGTTGCGTATTGGCGACGCTAAACTGTGACGATGCAAAAACCGTGTTGTAGCCAACCTCGCCCGCCGAAGCTTCTTGCAACGCCAGCCATTGGGTGACCCCAACGAGGCAACATGCAATCAACACGCGCCAAAAGGAGGACGAGATACCAGCCGTCCTCGAAAGAATTGCAAAAAACACGCGGCATTTCCCCTGGAAGAAGATCGAACGATCGCACATCGCGATTTCCCTGGAAACCTACCTTGCCAGGCCGGGCAAAATGGCGCCGGCAGGCGGGCAAACGCTGGCTCGATGACGAGTCTGGCCATTTACGACGGTTGTGCGGACAGCAGCGGCGCCGGTAGGCTGGAATGAGTTCGGGTTCACACCTTGGAAAGTGTGGAAAAAAGCCATGGGCTGAACTGAGGCGGGTATCTTTCGAAAGCGGCGAGAGGATTTGCAATCCGTGGCGAACACAACAGACACATCGGCTGATGCATGGTTTGTTTACATTCTACGCTGCGCCGATGGCTCGCTTTACACGGGCATCACTAAGAATGTCGACCGGCGGCTCGAACAGCACAATGCCGGCACAGCCTCACGATACACGCGCAGCCGGCTGCCCGTTACACTCGAATACCTGCAAGAGCAGCCCAGCCAGAGTGCGGCTTTGAAGCGAGAAATCGCGATAAAAGCCCTCTCGCGGAAGGCGAAGGAAGCACTCATTCTGTCTGGAAATTAGACGTTTTAAAACACGGATACCGCCGCCAAGGCGAGCGGCAGATGAAAATTTACCTAAAACAAGCACGAAGCGCAAGCAAGTGAATCAGCAAAGCATCCCAGACGAAAACACGCTGAAGCGTGAACTCCAACGGTGGGCGGCAAGTCAAGCAACGACGTGTAGTTCCATAGAGGGGTTCCTTTAGTCCAATTCGCTCTTTTTTGACAATAATTATGATTGTTTGGGAACGAACGACGGGAACAGGCCATCGAATTGTCGGCAGAGTGTCTACCCTAAAAAAACCGCAATGCCGGGTGGTTTGGGCGCCCTGCTCAAGAGTGAGGTCTTGGAAACCGGTTTGTTTTGTCGGCGGTTCATCAGATCACACAATGGGTTAGGAAAGACATGATGTTTTTAACGTGAACGCAGTTGTCGATTGAAATAGGGATTATCTGGACTATAATCGCAAGATGATCCTGCTAGGCGGGGGGGCTGCAAGTTTGCGCCCTATGTCTGAGGTGAATGCGATCTAGCCGCTCTGGTGCGATGCTATGCCGCCATTTTTCCTACGTTGCTCATCTACTGTCATTTTTTCATAGGTAGTCGATCCTCGCGTATTCGTTGAGGCTCGTCATGCACACTTAAGGGTTGCTTCATGGCCATCCGACGTAAACGTTCTTTGTCGTCGAGAAAACGCCGTCAGTCCGCCACACAAAAACGAGACTTCCGCATCGAGCATTTGGAAGATCGTCGTTTGCTTGCATTTGCCGTAGGCAATGTGCTTGGCGACAATCCCGACTGGCTCCCGCCGCAAGGGAACTCCACCCCGAGCGCTTATGGATTCCCCGGAGTGATTCCGGAAGGCGCTTTGGAAACCGCCGCCGGCGCATTTGACGTTCGGTCATCGCAACTTCCAACGGACGGCAATTCGCTGAGCCCCGAGCAAATCCAAGCCGCGTTGGCCTTGAGCATTGGCCTGCCCAACCTTTCTTACAAGGTCGATACGCTGTTGGGCGTGCCATCGTTTGTGTCGAATTCAGGCGGCTACCTGACCAAAACCTCAGCCGGCGCCGCGGAAGAGATCGCTCAAGGTTTCTTGGTCGACAACGCCGCCTTTTTCGGGCTCACCAGCGCCGACACTGCTTCGTTGGATATCGCGAACCAGCATGTTAGTAATGTCAGCGGCGTGGAGCATGTGTATCTGCAACAAACGCTCAACGGGCTTGACGTTTACAACGCCGTATCGAATGTGAGCGTCGATGATTCTGGCCGCGTGTTGGTGGTGGGCAACAGTTTTGCACCCGATGTTTCCAGCAGCTTGAACCGTTTAACGCCCGCGATTTCCGCAACCAGCGCCATAGAGGCGGCAGCGGCGAATTTGGGGGTTTCCTTGACGGAGCCGCTTGCGGCGCCTGCTTCGGTCAATCCTGCTGATCGCTCCCTTACTTATTCCGATGGCGGCATTTCGCGCGACCCGATCCCCACCAAGTTGATGGTTTTCCCGACCAATCGCGGCGAATCTCGCTTGGTTTGGAACCTTACCGTCAACATGACGACCAGCTCCGACTGGTACAACATCAATATAGACGCGGAAACCGGCGATGTTCTCAGCCGCGCCAACTACACCGCCTATGAGAGCCTTCGGGTATTCCCGCAGCCCTTGGAAGGCCCTGCCGATGGTCTTCATACAGTCGTGACCGATCCGTTCGATCCGGTCGCCTCGCCATTTGGTTGGTTCGACACCAACGGCGCATCCGGCGCCGAATTTACGATCACTCGGGGCAATAATGTTTGGGCCTTTCCTGATCGAGACGGCAATACCGCCAGCGACGGCAATGAACCCAATGGCGGCGCCACGCTCAACTTCGACTTTGCTTTTGATCCTTCCGCCTCCCCGCTTACCAACCGCGATCAAGCAACCGTGAATCTGTTCTACTGGAATAACATCTTGCATGATATTCTGGTGCGTAGCGGTTTTGATGAAGCTTCAGGTAATTTTCAGGTCACCAACTATTCCGGAAATGGGCTGGGCGGCGACGCAGTCCAGGCAGCCGCGCAATTTGGCGCCGACAACGGATCCACGGACAACGCATTCTTCGCCACGCCTCCCGAAGGCCTCGCGCCATTGATGGGAATGTTCGAGTTTACGCAAAGTAATCCTCGCCGCGATAGCGACAACTCCTCGGTGATTATTGCCCATGAGTACGCGCACGGTATTTCCAATCGGTTGATCGGCGGCCCCAACAATGTATCCGCGTTGCAAGGCCTACAAAGCGGCGGCATGGGCGAAGGCTGGGGCGACTTCTACGGCATGGCGTTGACGGGCAAAGTCGGCCAAACTGGTGATACGCTTCGCACTGTTGGCAACTATGTGCTCAACAATAGCGGCGGTATTCGCAGGCTGCCATACAGCACCGATTTGAGCGTCAATCCGCTCACGTACAACGATATCGACCCGGCACAAATTGATGTCACGTTCCCGCCGAATCCTCCGTTTGATCCTCGGCAGAACCCGGCAGACCAAGTACACAATATGGGTGAAGTCTGGGCTTCGACGCTGTGGGATATGTACTGGAACCTCACCAACCGAGATGGCTTCGACCCCGACCTTTACACCGGCAGCGGCGGCAATAATTTGGCCATAACGTTGGTCACCGAAGGCATGAAGTTCACGCCGGCCCGGCCCACGATGCTGGAAGCCCGCGATGGCATCGTGGCGGCCGACGTCGCGATGAACGGCGGCGCCAACCTGCGCGAAATCTGGACCGCCTTCGCCCGCCGCGGCATGGGCTTCAGCGCCCTCGATGGTGGCAACGACAACAGCACCGCTGTCACCGAAGCTTTCGATTTGCCTCCCAACTTGCCCGCTCCGGGAGGCAATATTTCTGGGCCTTCGCGCGTGCCGCAATTGCTCGAAATTCAAACCAACGACGGCGAGCTTCTCCAACCCGGCGACGTGCTCAACGTGGCGCCGCGTGAGTTCCGGCTGCTGTTCGAGGGCGGCTCGAACCTGAGTGAATTCACGCTGGCCGATGGCGTGCAGTTAGTGGCTAGCGGCGGCGACGGAGATTTTTCCAACGGCAACGAAGTGATTGTCACGCCCGGCTTTATTGGTCTGGGCGATACCGCCAATGAGCTGATCATTCGCGTGGCGGAGGCCCTGCCCGACGATCAATACGAACTGACCGTCATCGGTTCCGGCCTGCGCCCGCTGACCAACATCGCGGGCGAGCGTTTCAACGACGGCGTCGATGAAACGCGCGGTTTTGAACTCGATTTAGGCGCGCAAGTGCTATCGGTGGTCCCTCAGCCCATTTCGCGCGATAGCGGCGGGAATCTTGTTCAAAATAAACGTCAAGTCATTGTTTATTTCAATAATGACGATTTGAACCCGGCCGACGCGGAGAATACTGCGTTCTACCAACTGGTGCAGACCAACGACACGCTCACCGAGAACGACGATGTCATTATTCTGCCGGCGTCGGTCACGTACGACGCCGCAGCCGATACAGCCACCTTGGAATTCGCGGCCGACCTGCCCGATGGGAAATTCCGTTTGCAGATCGGCGTTTCCGAAGAACGCGATAACAGGCTGGGCTTGGCGGTGCGGGTCGGTTCGATCTTTTCAATTGCCGGAACCGATTTCTCCACCAACGCCTCCATTGGCGACGACATCGGCGCCGACGATGTCGATTTGTATCGCTTCCGCTTGGAAGCCGCCGCCACGGTAGATATCACCACCACGCCCAGCGCCTTGCTCAATACGCAATTGCGTCTGTTCAACGACGCCGGTGTCGAGATCAATGCCGCCGATAACGGCGTCGCGCCCGGCGCGGCCGATACACTGGCTTCGCTGGCGTTGGCGGCCGGTACTTATTATGTGGGTGTTTCCAGCAGCGGCAACGCGGCCTACAACGTGCTCAATGGTTCGGGCGCCGCGGGCGGCGGCACGACCGGCGGCTACCGGCTCGATATTGAGTCTTCGCTGGCCAGCAGCGCGTCGGACGATAACTCCAGCTTCGCCACGGCCACCTCATTGGGAAATTTGGGCGTCGGCGGGCAAACGGTGCTGGGGGCGGCCCTCACTCCGCAATCAGCATTGGTGTTTCCCGGGCTTCCCGGTGGTAACGCCGAACCTGGGCATCGCCAAATTCCCGTCGAAGATCATGGCGCCGGCAGCGGCATCGGCGGCAGCGGCAACACCGTCGGTACGCTTGCATTCTTTTTCCCGGTTATCTACGGCAGCGACCCTATCACAGGCGCCCCGCTGACCAACGCCATTACCGAAAATCAGAAAGACCGCACTCGCGAAATTTTCGCCTTGTACGGCGAGTACCTGGGGGTGGATGTCCAGGAAACACTCAATTCCGGAACCTCAATCGCCACCGGCGATGCACGCGCTTTAGATCCGACTATTCCGCCCGGTGTCAGTCTGGGCGGTCCGGGCGCTGTTGTCATTGCCAATGGCAATTTCGGCGATAGCCCCTACGGCGGCGGCTGGTTCGGCGTCGCGTTTCACGAAATCGGCCATAGCATCGGTTTGGGCCACTCCTACGATATTCCCTCGATCCAAGGATCGAGCCTGCCCGGCGAGCCGATTTTCCCTGGCGACAACGACCTCGTACACGCCAAGCGGTTGCATCCTCTAGTGGGAACCGATATCGACCTCTATCAATTCGATGTGACCGAGCCGGGCGTGTTTTCGGCGGAAACCATTGCCGAACGCCGGTTCTCTGGCGACACCGGCCTCGATTCGGCTTTGCAGTTGTACCGGGAAGTGAACACGCCCAGCGGCGTGGTCCGCGAACTACTGGCCCAGAACGACGACTATTACAGCAGCGACCCGTACCTGAACCTTCCCCTGGCGCCCGGCCGCTATTACTTGGGCGTGAGCGCCACGGGCAACACGAATTACGATCCCACCATTTCCGATTCCGGTTTCGGCGGCACGTCGCAAGGCGCCTACGACCTCAAAATTGATTTCGCGCCAGGCACGCTCGCCTCGCTCAACGACGCCACCGGCGTCGCATTAGATGGCGATGCCGACGGCGCCCCCGGCGGCGCGTTCAACACCTGGTTTCAGGTGGGCAATACGCGCTTCGTCGACAAAGCCAACGACACCATCGCGGGGCCGAACGGCACAGGTACGCTGGCCGACCCGTTCGACACCGTCAGCGCCGCCCTGGCCTTTGCCGACAGCCCCTTCAACAATGTGGACATCGTCCGCATCGTAGGCAACGACCTCGACCGGCCGTATTTGATCGGTGAGAGCAACGCGGGTTTGAACCTGGCCGACGGGAGAGAATTCCTGGTTCCCCAAGGCGTGACGGTCATGATCGACGCCGGCGCCGTGTTCAAACTGCAACAAGCAATTATTGATGTCGGCTCGAACAGCATCACGATCGACCGCTCCAATGGCGTGCTGCAGGTGCTTGGCGTCCCGGAGAGTCCGGTCGTGTTCACTTCATTGCGCGACGACAGCATCGCTGGCGACAGCGATGGCCTGAGCGGCGCGCCCGCGCCCGGCGACTGGGGCGGTTTGGTCTTCAACGCCGACTCCGATTACGAAGACGCCGGCATTTTCCTCAATCTGGTCAATAACGCGGAACTCCGTTACGGCGGCGGCAAGGCGTTTGTCAATTCGGTGGAAGATACCTTCTCACCGATTTTTCTGGCCACCGCTCGGCCGACGATTTCTTACAACACCATTACTAACAGCGCCAACTCCGCCATTTCCGCCGACCCCAATAGTTTTGATGACGTGCTCGGCCGGATTGGTCCCGATGTGTACGGCAACCGCGTTTTTGATAACAGCATTAATGGCCTGTTTGTGAGGGTTCGTGTCGACGCCAACAACGAGATCGACAAACTCACCGTCAACGCTCGGTTCGACGACAACGACATCACACACGTTTTCACCGAAAATCTGGTGATCGAAGGAACGCCCGGCGGCCCGCTCTCGGGCGTGGCGCGTTTCGACGCCCGTTTGGCGATCGATCCCGGCGTTACGGTGAAACTTGCTAGTTCGAGGATCGATGTCGGTTTCGGCGCCCAATTATTGGCCGAAGGCACGCCGGCGCTGCCGGTGGTGTTTACCTCGCTCGCCGACGACAGCTACGGCTTCGGCAACACGTTCGATACCAACAACGACGGCGCCATCACGACGCCCGCTCCGGCCGATTGGTCGGGGCTCCTGTTCCGGCAAGTGGCTACCGGTAGCTTGGATAACGCCTTGGTGGCCTTTGGCGGCGGCACGTCGAAACTCAACGGGCAGGTGGAAGAGTTCAACGCGATTGAAATCCAACAGGCCGACGTCCGCATCGCCAACAGCACGATTGAAAACAATGCCGCCGGGCAAACCAACGCCGCCCGCAACGGCCTGAGAGGGAATCGGGCCACGGCGATTTTTGTTCGCGGAGCGCAGCCGATTCTGGTCGATAATATCATCCGGAATAATGAAGGCGCCGCGATCAGCATCAACGCCAATGCGATGCAGGCCACGCGCCGCCCCGATTACGGGCGGAGCACCGGCCCGGCCGACCAATTCCAAGATTTTGCCGACAACAGCGGCCCCTTAGTGCGTTTGAATCGCTTGGCCGACAACGACCTCAACGGCATGGAAGTCCGCGCCGAAAGGGTGGTTATTGATTCCATCTGGGACGACACCGGTATTGTTCACATTGTGAACGGCAATATTTCGGTCGGTAATTTGCACACGTTCGGCAGTTTGCGATTAGAGAGCAGTCGTAGCGAGAGTTTGGTTGTGAAGTTGGCCGGTTCCACCGCCGGTTTCACGGCCACCGGCGCCCCCGGCGATATCGACGACCGCATCGGCGGCACGGTGCAAATCATCGGGCAGGCGGGCCGCCCGGTTATTCTCACTTCGCTCTCCGACGACACCGTCGGCGCTGGTTTCACGCCAGATGGGCAGGCGCAAATCGACACCAACGGCAATGGCCCCAGCACCGGTTCCGCCGGCAATTGGCGCAGTGTTCGCTTTGAAAAATACGCCAACGACGCCAACACCGCGGTGGTCAACGAAGCAGAAGCTTCCAGCACCGACGGCGTCGATATCAACGGCGCTCCGATCGAAGCCGAATTCCTGGGCGAACTGGCGCCCGACGAAAAAAGCGGCGACGACAACCGCCGCTTGGGTTTTGATGTCAACGGCTTTATTAGCTTGAACGACGCCGCCGATGTTGACGTCTATAGCTTCACGGGAGTCGCGGGTTCGCGCGTCTGGATCGATATCGACCGCACCTCCGTCGAGTTGGATACGATCGTGGAATTGATCGACGCCAACGGCGCGGTTCTGGCCCGCTCGCTCGACGCGGGGAATATCAGCGGCTTGGCCACCACGCTCACGGCAACGCCCCACCTCGGCGGCGATTTTTATACCGTCAACCCGCGTGATGCGGGTTTTGAAGTCGTGCTTCCGGGCAACTTGGGCGATTCCGATACGTTTTTTGTCCGCGTACGCAGCCAACCCCAGGCGGGCGAGATCGCCGACATCAGCAAGGGGCAAACGCGGGGCGACTACCAACTCGGCATTCGCCTGCGGCAAGATGAACGGCCCTCCGGCTCGACCGTGCAACTGGCCGATATTCGCTTCGCCACCAACGGCATTGAACTGATCGGCCTGCCGAATCAGTCGCCGCTGATCGGCGAATCGACGGAAACGCGAGCCAACAACGACAGTTTCGCCGCGGCCCAACCGCTGGGTAATTTGCTGTCGAGCGATCGGAACACGATCAGCGTCGGCGGCGGGCTTTCCAACGCCAACGATGTTGACTGGTACAAATTCGAAGTCGACTACGATTTGATCCAATCGATTGGCGGCGTGAACGGCGGCCCTAAATCGTTCGCCACGGTGTTCGATATCGATTGGGCCGACGGTTTGGCGCGGCCCGATACGATCCTCTCCGTGTTCGATGCACAGGGCAATTTGATACTGGTGAGTCGGGACTCCAACGTGCAAGACGATCGCGCCAACGGCGGCGGCGGCCCCGGCGACCTGACCGACCTCACCTCCGGCTCGTTTGGTCCGCTGGATCCTTACATCGGCCCGGTGCAATTGCCGGCGGGCAGCCCGGCGGGCGGCAGCACTACCTATTACGTGGCGATTTCCTCCAACGCCCGTATTCCGACGGCCCTCAACGCGCAATTCGAATCGAATGCCGACAGGCCGAACGTGCGTTTGGAGCCCATCAATTCGATCAACCGCGTGGTCGACGACCGCATCGGCTCGGTCGGCTATACCAGCGGCTCCGAACTCAGCGGAAACGCGCCGGTAATACCGATCACACCAGCAGGATTAGACGCGCCGCCGATCTTGCCGATCAACGGCGATGCTCTTTCGCTGGATACCAACGTGACGCCCTTCCTGTTGGAAGATGTGCGTTTGTTCGTCAGCAGCGGAACCCGACTGTTTACGGTCGATCCATTCAACGGACAAACCGGAGTGAGCGTCGACGTTGGCGCCTCGGGTAATAGTAGCAATCAACTGGATGACCTTGTCATTCTCTCCAACGGTCGCCTGCTTGGCTACCAAAGTATTCAGGGCTTCACCAATGGAACCGCCGGGCGCGTGGTTGAAGTGAACCCAGGAACCGGCGCCTTGACGACGCTGGGCAACGATGCCATTCCCAGCATTCCCGCAACGGGCTTGACCAATCCGAATCAAATCAACACCCAGACGGTCGATGCCATCGCGATCCGGCGAAGCGGCGTGGGAGCCTACCAACAGGAGTACTATTCCGTTCGAGACGGATTTTCATCGCGGCTGTACCGAGCGCGCGATGGGGTGGTGAACCAATCCGCCTTGTTCGACGCCAACGACGGGCGATGGGGATTACGCGGCAATATCTCTGCCTCCTCACCGGGCGATATCGGCGTTACCGGAGGCATGGTTTATTTTGGTTCGACGCTTTACGGCGTGAGCAGTCAGGGTGATTTTTACACCATTAATCCGGGCAACGCCCAAGCGAACTTGATTAGCAACATTCCCGGCGCGAACTTCACCGGTTTGACGGTGGGTCCTCAGAATGTGGAAGACGGCGCCTTCGCGAACCTGCTGTTCGCCACGACAGGTAGCGGGCGGCTTTACGCGCTTAACCTTGCCGGCGTTCCGCAGCCCATTTTTGCGGGCGGCGCCACGTTTGTTAATACCGGCTTGGGCGCGACCGGCTTGGCGTTCTCGCCGCTCGATTTCAACCTTTGGCATCCGACCACGCGGCGCGGCGCCGACCCAGGACACGGCGTGACACGGGCCTTTGATTTCAGCCGCGACGACTCAACGGCCTTCAGTTCGACGGTCGGCGACGACGCCAACAACCGTTCGGTGGATGTCGACGAGCGTTCCGGCGGCGCCAGTTTCTACTTCGGCCTGGAAAATTTTGTCTCGAACCCCGGCAACGGCAACTATTTGCCCTACGACACCAACAACACGCAACTGGGCATTTTAGGGCAGCGAGAACAACAAGACCTCACCAGCAACCTCGCCATCGGTGACAACTTCAATCTGCCGGGCGGCGCCAAGGGCAGCCTGGTTACCAACGAATTCAGTTTGGCGGGCTCCGTCGGCGATGACCTGCCGACGCTGTACTTCACGTATTTCCTCGATACGCAAGGCGCAAATTCAACTTCCGCCATGGCCGATAGCGCCCGGGTTTCGATTTCGAGCGATGGCGGCGCGAATTGGAGTTTACTGGCCACGAACAACTCCGTCCTGTCAACGCCCCAGACTCCCGCCGAGTTGGCGCAATTCCTCTCGACGTCGGCCAACGGCGCAGGTTCCGGCAATACCTCCGCACAGGTGGTTCAGGAACTGTTCGATACCGCCGAATGGCGGCAGGCGCGGGTCGACCTGCGAGATTACGCCGGCCAAAGCAACATCACACT
>QIKY01000199.1 GCA_003233175.1 Planctomycetaceae bacterium
GATCAGCCGCAGGGCGCTAGCCCACGGTTCTGAGCAGGAAAACCGTGGGCTAGCGCCCTGCGGCTGATATCTTGCAACCCTAATTCTTAGCCGTGACAAAGCACTAACGGCTTACTCCGGCAACGCTGGCGAGGGTTTTGGCTTGCCCGACCATCTCGATAAATTCCGCCCGGTAGGCGTCTGACTTTTGTTGCGAACCTTCCCGAGCAAGCTGTAGAACGCTTTCCCAAGTCGCCTGGCCGCAGTAGGCCGATTCACGCAGCAACATGCCAAAGGCCGCCACCGCGGCGGCGAATTTGAAATCTGGGCTGGCGGCGGCGAATGGGGTGGTGTGGTTTTCGACCGGCAGGGAAATCAATTGGCTGGCGTCCGACTGCGGCTGTTTGTAACGCAGTTTGACGGTAAACAGTTCGGAGCTTTGGGCGGTGTCTGAGGGAGCGGGTCGGCTTTGATATTTGAGTGGGTCGACGTGTCCGGCTTTCACATCGGTCTTCGCGCCGACCGGCACAATTTCGTACAGCGCCGTGACCGACAACCCGGCGCCGATTTCGCCGGCGTCTTTTTGGTCGTCATTAAAATCTTCGGCGTGCAGCAAACGGTTTTCGTAGCCGATCAAACGATACGCCGCCACTTGGGCGGGATTGAACTCGACTTGAATTTTGACATCCTTGGCGACCGTCACCAGCGTGCCGCTCAATTGTTCGACCAACACCTTGCGGGCTTCTTGGTCGTCGTCGATAAACGCGTAGTTGCCATCCGCCTTGTTGGAGAGTTGCTCCAACAGCGAGTCGTTGTGGTTGCCCATGCCGAACCCCAGCACGCTCAGCCGCACGCCTCCGCGGGCTTGCTTCTCCGCGAAGCGAATCAGTTCGCCGGGGCTCGTGACGCCCACGTTGAAATCGCCGTCGGTGCAGAGCAACACGCGATTCACGCCGCCGGGAATGAAGTGCTCCAGCGCCACGCGGTAGGCAAGCTGCACTCCCTTGCCTCCGTTGGTGGAGCCGCCGGCCTTCAAAGCGGAAAACGCATCGAGAATGGTCTGTTTTTGGTCTCCGCTGGTTGCGTCGAGCACCAGACCGGCGGCGCCGGCGTAAACCACGATCGCGACGCGGTCGTTCTCGTTGAGTTGATCAACCAACATTTTCATGCCGCGTTTGAGCAACGGTAGTTTGTCGGGATGGTTCATCGACCCCGAAACGTCGAGCAGGAACACCAAGTTGCTCGGCGGACGCGCGTCGATATCTAGCCGAGCCGCCTGAACGCCAATTTTCGCCAGCAAGTGGTTCGGCTTCCAGGGGCACCGCGCCACTTCCACTTCCGTGGAAAACGGCGCCTCTCCCCGAGGACCTTGGTAGTCGTAGACAAAGTAATTCACAAGCTCCTCAATACGCACGGCGTCGGGCGGAGGCAGCAGGTGGTTTTTCATCAAATACATCCGCGTTTTGGCGTACGACGCAGTATCGACATCAATCGAAAAAGTCGAGAGCGGCTGGCTTGCCACCGCCAAAAACGCATTCTCCACGATGCGGTCGTAACGGTCGCCGGCTTGCCCTGGGCCAACGCCCTCATGGGGCCGAACAGCCATCTCCCCTATCGCCATAGAGCGGCCTTCGGCAGGCGAGGAATCTGCCGCCGCCCGTCCTGGCTTGCTGGCCACCTGGGAATTCGACCTCACTCCGCAGCCAACCAAAATGGCCGCGAAAATCGTTAATAGAATCATCTTTACCTGGAGAGAATCCATTGATTTCACCGCTGTTCAGGGAATGGGTTGGGGGCTCGACCGCTAAGGCGAGCGGGTTGGGGGCTCGAACGCCAGGGCGAGCGGGTTGATTGCTCCGTGTGTTCTTGATCCCCCAGATGTCCACTTTATTCCCGCCTCTTGTCCGACGGCGTTCACGTGTTGGAGTTCATGCTTTCGCATGTTTTTTGGTCTTAACTTCCGAAAAAACATCCCTAAAAGCCGAACTCCAGTGGATGCTGGGAAATATGTTGTGTTATTTTGTCGGGTAGGGCGAATAATGCTGTGGAAGCTGGCGCGTTTTTGTCGATTATTCGGAAAGACTCCGTAGTTGACCGGTGGTGCGAAGAAAATGCGCTTCGAGGTTTGCCGCAGCGTCTCAAAATATTTCAGCGTAGGAATGATCTCTCTGGGGAGGACAATCTGGTGACACGCCGCTGCCAACTTGCCGTACTTCTTGCCTTGCTCTGTGCTCCAAACGTGCAAGCCCAAAGCTGGGCCCAAAAACTGTTCACCACCACCAGCCACGACTTCGGCACGGTCGCCCGGGGGGCTAAGGCGGAGTTCGCCTTTGAAATGACCAACCCGTTCTTGGAAGAGGTTCACATCGCGGGCGTTCGTTCGAGTTGTGGCTGCACTTCGCCTTCGATTGTCAAATCCACACTCAAAACGTACGAGAAAGGCGCGATCCTCGCCAAGTTCAACACGCGTTCGTTTCTCGGCAAGAAGAGTGCGACGGTCACGGTCACGATCGACCGTCCTTTTTTTGCCGAAGTGCAAATCAATGTAGCGGGCTACATCCGCAGCGATGTCGTGTTTTCTCCCGGCGCCGTGGCGTTCACCGACGTGGCGGAAGGCGCGGCCGCCGAACAGATTATCAATGTTTCCTACGCAGGTCGTAGTGATTGGAGAATTGTCGACGTACGCAGCAACAACTCCGCGTTGGAAGTCGAGTTGAGCGAACCTCGTCATGCGCCGGGGCAGGTCTTGTATGCGATGACTGTCCGACTCAAACCGAACGCGCCGGCCGGCTACCTGCGCGAACAGCTCTTGTTAGTGACCAACGACCGGCGCATGACACAAATCCCCTTGACCGTGGAAGGGAAAATCGTTTCGGCTTTTACGGTGAGTCCGGCTTCGCTATTTCTGGGCGTGCTCAAGCCCGGCGAATCCGTTTCCAAGCAACTCGTTGTGCGTGGAAAAAAACCGTTTCGAATTCTGGACGTCAACTGCCAGAACGACTGCTTTGAATTCACCACCACCGACGAATCGAAAAAGCTGCATTTGGTGCCGCTCAAGTTCACCGCCGGCCAGAACCCGGCCAAGATTGTCGAGACGATCACGATCCGCACCGACGCCGGCTCCGTATTGAGTTGCATCGCCACGGCAACGGTCGTGCCGTTGGAAGCGAAACTGTTGGAGAACTAGCGGCCAGATAAAAAGATGCCGCCACGCGGCCCCAGCGAGTGTCGCGAACGGAAATCAGTCGCAAAACCTCGGAAGGATCTGAAGAGTCAGTCGGCCGTACTCTTTTCGCCGGTGCGGATTTTGACGGTCGTTTCGACATCGAAGACGAAGATCCGGCCGTCTCCCGGCTTGCCGGTTCGAGCGCACCGGCAGATGGTTTCGACGACATCATCGACCATGTCATCCGGCGTCATGATCTCGAGCTTTATCTTCGGTTTCGGTTTGTAGTCAGGATGCACCACGCTGTGGCCGGCAACCTCGGAAACGGTTGCCGCCGGCAGATTGTCGATATTGGCCAACCCTTGCAGCACGTCGCTAAGCATGAAGGGCTGAAAGATCGCTTTGACTTCTTTCATGGATTCTCTCCTGTTTACACCTCGACGGTTTCCCCGGGTTCGGGTTCGAACCAATGGTAGATCGCCGGCAAGACAACCAGCGTCAAGAGGCTCGACGTAATCACGCCGCCAATCACGACGGTGGCCAGCGGGCGTTGCACTTCGGCTCCGGAACTTGTCGAAATGGCCATGGGAATAAAACCTAGGGCGTCGGTTGTGGCGGTCATCAGCACCGGGCGCAGGCGGTCAATCGCGCCTTGGTGCACCGCCTCGTTCACTCCCATGCCGCGCTTCCGTAAATGCCGAACATGTTCGATCAGCACGACGCCGTTCATCACCGCGATTCCGAACAAGGCAATGAAGCCAATGCCCGCCGAAATGGAAAACGGCATGCCGCGAACCCACAACGCCAGAATGCCGCCGGTGGTGGCGATGGGAACGTTGAGGAAAATGAGCAGGGCCAGCTTCGCCGAATTGAACGTCATGTATAACAACGAAACGATCAGAAACAGCGCCAACGGAACGGCAATTGCCAAGCGGCCGGTGGCGTCTTGCAGATTTTTGAACTGGCCGCCCCAGGCAATGCGGTAGTTCGGCGGCAGTTCGATCTGCTCCGCGACGGCCTTTTTCGCGTCGCCCACGAAACCCGCCAAATCGCGACCGCGAACATTCACCTGGACCACGAAACGCCGGCGAATTTGATTTCGACTGATTTGCGCCACGCCCGGGCCGACGCGAATTTCCACCAACTGCTCCAGCGGAATGTGGCGGCCGCTGGGGTCCGATATTTTGATGCGTTTGAGCGTTTCGACATTTTTACGCCATTTCGGCCCCAAACGCACTTGCAACGGGAACCGCCGTTGCCCCTCGAATATTTGCCCCACCTCCTTGCCGCCGATCACTGAAATGGCGTCCAGAACATCTCCGGTGTTGATACCGTAGCGGGCAATTTGGTCGCGGCGGACGATCATCTGGATGTACGGCAGGCCAGCCGTCTGTTCCGCTTGCACGTCTGCGGCGCCGGGCACTTTCCCGACCACGGCGGCAATCTCGTCACCCAACTCCTTCAATTTTTCCAGGTCATCGCCGTAGAGGCTGATGCCGATGTCGCTGCGAACGCCGGCGATCAGCTCCTGCACGCGCAATTCAATCGGTTGGGTGAAGCTGAAATTATTGGAGGGGATATTTCCCTCCAGGACCTCTTTCATTGCCGCGATCAATTCGTTCTTGTCGCTATAGCTCCACTCTTTATGCGGCTTGAGCATGACGAAGATGTCGCTCATTTCGACGCCCATGGGGTCGGTCGCGATTTCTGGCCGCCCCGTTTTCGAGATAACCGATTTGACCTCGTCCGGGAATTTTTCCAGCAATATTTTCTCGATTGCGGTCGTGATCTCGACCGACCGCTCCAGCGACACACTGGGCAAGCGAATGGCCTGCACCGCCATATCGCCTTCGTCCAGTTTGGGGACGAATTCAGCGCCAAAGCTCATCGCCATCAAAATGCCAACGGCAAACGCTCCCACCGCGGTGAATACCACGGGCAGCGGTCGTCGGATCGCAAATGTCAAGAGCGGCTCATAACCGCGTTTGCTCCAGCGAATGAGAAACGAATCCTTCTGGCTAAACTTGCGAGCCAAAAACAGCGACGCCAACACGGGCATCACGGTTAGGGCGAGAACCAAGGCGCCGGCAAGCGCCGACATGAACGAGAAAGCCATGGGGCCGAACATCTTGCCTTCGACGCCGCGCAGGGAGAGGATCGGTAGAAAGACAATGATCACGATTGCTCCGGCGAACAGAATCGGCCGGCCGACTTCATGCCCCGCTTCTCGAAACACGTCCAACCCGGCCTGTTTTAGGTCAGGATTGCGCCGTTTCGCATCGCCCACGTGGCGGATCGCGTTTTCGACCATCACCACAGCCCCGTCGACAATGATGCCGAAATCCAAGGCGCCCAAACTCATCAGATTCGCCGAGACACCGAAATAGTTCATCGAAATAAACGTAATCATCGCCGAAAGTGGAATAGCCGCCGCCACGATCAGCCCCGCGCGCACATCACCTACTAGCAGAAACAGCATAATTACGACCAAAATAGCGCCGCCGCTGATGTTTTCGGTAACTGTGGCAATCGCCCGGCGGACAAGGTCGGTCCGATCATAGAATGTGTCGAGATACACTCCCTCGGGCAGAGATTTTTCGATCTCCGCGACTTTCGCCTTCACCCGATCCACCACCACCCGCGAGTTTTCGCCGATCAGCATCATCACGATGCCCACCACGGCTTCGCCCCGCCCGTCGCGCGTTACGTAACCTTGCCGCAGCAGCGGTGCGAACTGGACTTCGGCCACATCGCCCACTCGAACGGGAGTTCCATCTTCACGGCTGTCGAGCACGATGTCCGCGATATCGTCCAACGACTGGACAAGCCCCTCGCCGCGAATCAACTGTTGCTCTTCGTGGTGAACGATGTAGCCGCCGCCCGCGTTGGCGTTGTTTCGCCGCAGCGCGTCAAAAACACGACTCAAGGAGATTTTGTAATTGAGCAGCGCCGTGGGATCGATTTGTACTTCGTAGGTTTTGAGTTCGCCGCCGAAGCTGTTGACTTCGATCACGCCCGGCACGCTGCGAAGTTGAAACGCGACTTGCCAATCGAGAATGGTTCTTAAGTCTTGGAGGCTGTGGTCGTAGCCGGGCTTCGACCGCACCTCGAATTGGTAAATTTCACCCATGCCGGTCGCGATCGGGCCCATGGTCGGCGTGCCCAATCCTGGCGGAATTTGGGCGCGGGCTTCAGTCAGCCGTTCGTTGACAAGCTGCCGCGCCCAATAGATATCGGTCCCTTCCTCGAACACGACCGTCACGTTGGAGAGCCCGAAACGCGTAACGCTGCGAATATCCTGCACCTTGGGAATGCCGCTCATCGCCGTTTCGACCGGGAACGTGATGAACTGCTCCATCTCGACAGGGCTGAGCGAGGGAGATGTCGTGAGCACTTGCACTTGAACGTTGGTCAAATCGGGCACGGCGTCGACCGGCAACTGCAGCATTGACCCCACGCCGACAGCCAGCAGCAGAACAACCAGCAATAGAACGACAAAGCGGTTATCGAGTGAAGCGTCGATAATTTTGTTAATCATGGCTCAATCTCGAAGGAAGAATCGAACTGCCCACCGCGAAAAACAGCAGGGCAGGCATAACTCGAAGCAGACAGAGAATTGTTGTAACCGCTCACGGGTTTTGAACTTTTGGATAGATGGCTATCGCATTTCCTGCGTCACCGGCGGAAGTCCTGACATGTCTCGGCGGTTTTCGGGCGGACCTTTCAACGCAGAGAACGCAAAGACGCGGAGGGCCGCAGAGGACAGGCTGCAATCATCCCGCCCAAGTTGACAACGCGATTCAATGGCGCCGCTGATGACTATCGGCAGAGATTTCACACAGCCGATGACCATCGCCGAGATTTCGTTTTCTTTCATGTTCGTCATTTCTTCTCAGTTTTTCTTCTCCGCGGCCCTCTGCTACTTTGCGTGCTCTGCGTTTCCCTTCTTCGTCCGTTCGCGAGGTATTCGCTTTTGTTAGGTATTCGCCGCCGGATAGATGGCTGTCGCGTTTCCTGCGCCACCGGGAACGGTTACGAATTATTCTCGCCGCACTCTGTTTTCACACGCCGACAAATTTCTTCTCGCCTCACTATCGATTTTTCGCCGCCAACTCGCGGCAATTCTAATCATCATCCGCCATGAACTCTTTCATCAGTTCCGATTTGAGCGCGAACCCGCCAGCCACCACCACTTTGTCATCCGGTTGGAGTCCTGTGCGAATCTGTACGACGTCACCGCTGCGGGCGCCAATCGTGACATCGCGTTTTTCAAACTCTTCGGGGCCGGTCTGAACGAACACGACATCCTGTCCCTCGATTTCCTGCAACGCCGACGAGGGCGTTGTAATGACATCGACCAGCGACTCGCCCGGCAGACCCACCTCAACAAACATGCCGGGCTTTAGGCGACGCTCCGGGTTTTCGACGATGGCTCGCAAACGAACGGTCCTGGTTGCCGGATCGAGAATATCGCCGGTGTAGAAAATCTTCGCCGTATGCTCATGATCTGAGTCTGGCGTGCGGAAATGCAGCGTTTTGCCAAGTAGCTTGAGCTTGGGCAAGTCTTTTTGATAGATATCAGCCTGAACCCACAACGTGGAAAGATCCGCCACTTGGAACATCTGGGTGTTTGTCCCGACGCGTTCCGCGATGACCACGTTTTTGCTGATCACGGCGCCATCGAAAGGGGCGTGGATCTCGTAGTGCGATATGCTTTCGTTCTCCGAGTTGAGATCGATCGCCAATAAATCCTCTCGGCTGTATCCCAGAATGTAGAGTTGCGATTCGGAGACCGCCACAGCCTGTTCGGCCTGCTTTAATTTCTGTTCCGAGAGCAACGACTGCTGCCAAGCGGTGAATTTCAACTGTTCCTGAAGCGCCAAGAACGTGGCCTGGTCGGATTCGAAGTTTGCCTTGGCCGTGATCAATTGCTTACCCGCCACGACGTTCGCCCCCAACGATTGCAACCGCTCGTAATCGGCCTTCGATTTGTGCAAGCTGGCGTAGGCAACCAGCATTTGCTGGCGGTAGTCGCCCATCGGCTTGTCGCCGAACATGTCGTCGATTTGAGTGATCGGCGCGCCCTTTTGCAGGGCTTTGATCAACTCCTGTGTGTTGGTGTTGATCTTCTGCCGCCACTCGTCGTTGACCTTGGCGAATTCGGCGTCGAGCCGATTCTTAAAGAGAGCCAGCTTCGCGGCGCCGACCTCCTTGCTATCGACCACCGCAAGCGGTTGCCCTTGTTTGACGTCGTCGCCGAATTGCACAAGAACTTCATGCACGCGCCCGTCGACCAACGAGTAGATGTGCGCCAAGCGGTCTTCGTTCAACGAGAGTTTTCCCGTCACCCAGGCCACGCTAGACATCGCGCCGCGTTTCACTGGCGCAATACGCAAGCCGGCAACCTCCCACTTCTCTTTAGATAAGGTGATCGCCATCGACTCAGCTTCTTCGCCAACGCCACGCCCGCCGTTATCGCCGTGCTCCGCTCCCGCTTGCGTGGGCGCTGAAACGCCGGAAGAAAACCAGGTTCGATTCACGACAAACATGCCCGCAGCGCCCACCACAACCGCTGCAAGTGCAACGAGCAACACGGCGGCGCGCCGGCGTTTGTCGGCCCATAACTCCGAAAAACCAAGCGATTTCATGACGTTTGCCCTCCGGGTCATCGTAATCTTCTGCTCGCATCGTAGCGGAAACGAGTTTTTTGGCCAGCCTTCGGTCGGTGCGCAAAATTTTCGCAGTAGCCCTCTTTCCAGGACTGGATTCCGCGACCGACGCGGGTTATCCTGGAGAGAGGGTTTCGTCGTTAGTGTTGCACCAGTAACCATATAACACCAACCAGACGAGGTCGCCGTGGCGTTGCGCCTTGTATGTATTATGAGAACGGACGCGCCGAAATGCGGCGTCCCGCCCGCCATGTTTTCCGCCCGCCCGCCATGTTTTCCGCCCGCCCGCCATGTTTTCCGCCCGGTTGTCTCTCTCACGGCTTGAACTTGTGTGTTTGCATCGCCTGCGTGTGAACGCCAGATTTCCCGCCGAATGCCTATAGGACCCATCGTTATGTCGACGACGAGAAACCACTTGCCGTGTATTTTGTGTTTTTCCTTGCTCGTGTTTGCCAGCGCCGCGATGGCGCGGGCCGACGGCGTCTTTCCCGATAAAAATCTGGAAAAGGTGGTGCGGAAATATGTCTTTGAAAAACGCAATAACGACGAACCGTTGACGGAAAAAGACGTCGCCTCGATTTCCACCATCGTCGGCAAGGGCCAGCACATTAAAGATCTCACCGGTCTGGAAAAATGCAAGAGTTTGGCCTTGCTCGATCTCGAAGGCAACGAGATAACCGATCTGGCGCCGATTAAAGACTTGAAGAAATTGCAATCGCTCAATCTGGCGAAGAACAAAATCGAGAGCCTGGCGCCGTTGGCCGACCTGACCGGTTTGCAGTACTTGCAGGCGGCCGGCAACGCCATCGTGGATTTAAGCCCGCTGGCCAAACTGACCAACCTCCGCTCGCTGTATTTGTCGGGCAATAAAGTGCAGGATTTGGCGCCGTTGAAGGCCAACGCCAAGTTGTGGTCGTTGTACATCGATGGCAATCAGGTGGCGGATATTGCCGTCGTGGCGGGGTTGAAACATTTGTCGTCGCTCGATCTTCGCGACAATCAAGTTTCCAACATCCAGCCGCTGACCGCGCTCACGGAGTTGCGGTACTTGTTTCTCGACAACAACAAAATCGAAGATCTCGGCGTGCTGGTCGAAATGGCCAAGAAAGACAGCGCCGGCGACAAACGCTTCGCACCCTTTTGGCATGTGTACTTGAAGGGCAATCCGCTCAACGAGAAAGCACAAAAGGAGCAAGCCGCGGAACTGGGCAAACTCTCGCGGCTGACCTTGAAGTAAGCACCTGCCCAAAAACTATTCCGTGTTTTCAGATGCGGGCAAAGCCGAAGCGACAGACGTATTTGATTTCATATGAAGCGACAGGCGTATTTGATTTCATATCCTGAAAGGATAAAAGCCATTAGCCGGTGGTCGAGCGCAGCGAACACCACCGGGGGATGGAAGCCGCGACATATCCGCAGCCCGGCGGGATGCCAGCCGGGCTGGCGGCAATAGAAGGCGGCGCGATTGACGACGTTGTTTCGAGGCGCTTCCCGCGCCCGCCGCCTCTGGCATCGTCGCCGGGATGCATCGTTCATTGCGTTGGCCTACCGGCGGTGTTCGCTGCGCTCGACCGCCGGCTAATAGCTGGCAAGCCTCCGGCTTGGCGGGAATTCCATAACGCCGTTGCACGGAATAGAGCGTGGAAAGGTCCTGCGCTTTTCATGCATGCGGACCAATGCGAGTGAATGTGTAACACCAAAGGCCGGCCGGGCGCCGTCCCATCGCATTTCGTGATATATCAAGCCGTCTTCGCCATAACACGCCACGGGCGGCGGCATTTGGGTTAGAATCGGCGGCTGGTTTTTTTCTTTGCCGCACGGTTCGGGCGAGGCGTTTTTCGATGCGACCCACTTTTGGCCTCCGTTTCTTTTTGATGTCTCTGCTGCTGTTGGCGGGTTGCAGCCGAAATGGGGAATTTCCCAGCCGGCCGATCACGTTGCTCTGCCCTTGGTCGGCCGGTGGCGGGACCGACCGCGTCTCGCGGCAAGTCGCCAAGCAACTGGAAGCACTGTTGGGCGCGCCGGTGAATGTGGTCAACGCCACCGGAGGCGCCGGAGTGACCGGCCACACCCGCGGCGTGCTGGCCCGGCCCGACGGCTACACCCTGGCCATGATCACGCCCGAACTGGCCATGCTGCATTGGCGAGGACTGACCAACATCACGTATCATGATTTTGACCCTATCATTCTGCTCAATCGCGATAACGCCGCGTTGTTCGTTCGCGATGAAGCGCCCTGGCGCACGTTGGCGGAATTGGAGGCCGATATCCGCCGCCGCCCCGGCGAGATCAAAGGCGCCGGCACCGCCTTTGGCGGCGTGTGGCATATTGGCGTCGCCGGCTGGATGACGCGCATCGGCATGCAGCCCAATGATGTGTTGTGGGTTTCGCTGAACGGTTCGGCGCCTTCGTTGCAGGAACTCATGGCGGGCGGCGTCGACCTGGTCTGTTGCAGCGTGCCGGAGGCCCAGGCGTTGCTCGATGGCGGGCGCCTGCGGTGTTTGGGGATCATGGCCGAGAAACGCATGGCCAGCGAACCCGACATCCCCACCTTTCAAGAGTTGGGCGTCGATTGGTCGTTGGGAGGTTGGCGCGGCGTGGCCCTGCCGCTGGGAACGCCGCCCGAACGCCGAGACATTTTGCAGCGGGCGCTCACGCAAGTAGTGCGAAGCGAGGAGTACCAGAAGTTTCTCTCGCAGGCGAATTTTGGTTATGCGATCGAAGCCGACGCCCGATTCCTCCGCACCTTGGAAGCGTCGGACAAGGAATACGGAGAGATTCTCACCAGCCCCGCCTTTCAAGATGTGCAAAGGCAGCGGATCGGGCCGATGGCCTTCCCCACGATTTTGGCCGGACTGCTGGTGTTGGGAGTTATTGGCTCGGCGATGACCGCGCGTCCGACCAACAACACCGACCAATATCGGTTCAACCGCGCCGGGTTGCTGCGTATCGGCGTGTTTCTCGGCGGCATCGTGCTGTTCATTGTATTTGCCGACACAACCGGCTACGTACTGGCGGGGCTGGCGCTGTTGCTCGCGTTCCTGGCCGTGTTGCGGGTGCGTATGCTGACGGCAATCCCGCTGGCGTTGTTGGTCGTTTTGGCCACCTACCAGATATTCGCCGTGTATTTGCGGGTGCCCTTGCCCTGGGGCTGGTTGGGCTGGTGAGCACTGAAGGAATTTATCAATAGTTATTTTTCATTTTTCAATGGTCCTTGGAGAAAGAAAAACAAATCAGCGAGGCAAACAGATGGCCAATGACAAATGACCATTAACTATTGACAAATTCGTTCGCCCAATCCCTAGGACGACACGATATCCCCGAACGTTCCTAAGTGGTGGGCGCCTGCTCATGGGAGTGCTCCGGCACGCGTTTTTCGTGACACACAATCTTACAATCTTTACTGACGACATGACTCGATGATCGATTCGTTACGCGACGCGGCCCTACAAGTATTCTTGAGCCCGGAAATCTGGTTGATCGTAATACTGAGCGCCGTGTATGGCGTGTTCATGGGCGCCGTTCCCGGTCTGACCGCCACCATGGCGGTGGCGTTGTTCGTACCGGTGAGTTATTGGCTGGAGCCGACGCCCGCCTTGGCGGCCGTGGTCACGATGGTGGCCTGTGCGATTTTTGCCGGCGACATTCCCACCGTGCTGCTGCGCATACCGGGCACGCCCGCTTCGGCGGCGTATGTCGACGACGCCTACGCCCTGACGCTGCGCGGAGAATCTCGCCGGGTGCTGCACTCGGCGTTGCTTTGCAGTGTGATGGGCGGCTTGGTCGGCGCCGTGTTGCTGATGACACTCGGCAACCAACTGGCGCGCATAGCCACGATGTTCAGCGTGGTGGAATATTTTTGGTTGTATTTATTGGGGCTGAGCTGCGCGGTGGTCGTCTCTCAGGGGTCCGCCTTGCGGGCCATGGTGGGGCTGATGATCGGGCTGTTGCTCTCGACCGTCGGCCTGAGCGCCGTGCATACCGAAGCCCGGTTCACATTCGGCCAGCCGGAGTTATTTCAGGGGATCAGTTTTATCCCGGCGATGATCGGCCTGTTTGGAATTTCGGAGGTTTTTCGCAACCTGCTCGTGCTCGATTCCCCAGCGAAGTCACAACCCAAGCCGCAACACGATAACACCGCTGTTTCAGAAAATGTTGAGGCGAAAAATACTGCGCCGCGGAGCGAGCAAGATCTTGCCGCGATCGCCGCCGCCACGCCCATCACGACGCCCATCCGCTTGGCGCGCAGCGGCGTGATTGGCGCTTTGATCGGCATGCTTCCCGGCGCCGGGGCCGATATTGCGGCGTGGGTTTCGCTGGCGGTGTCGAAACGATTTAGCAAAAGGCCCGAGCTGTATGGCAAGGGTTCGCTGGAAGGAATTGCCGACGCCGCCACCGCGAACTCAGCCGCCCTGGCCGGCGGTTGGATTCCCGCTCTGGTGTTTGGCATTCCCGGCGATAGCGTCACCGCAATTGTTATCGGCGTGCTGCTGATGAAGAACATCCAGCCGGGACCGGAAATTTTCACCAAGCAAGCCACGTTGGTGTACAGCCTTTATTTCGTCTTCATTTTGGCGAATCTGATTTTGCTGCCGGTCGGTTGGGCGGCTATTCGCGTGGGCGGTTTGGTGGTCAATGTGCCGCGCAACGTGTTGCTGCCCGTGATCACGCTGTTTTGTATTGTGGGCGCCTATTCGATCAACGGCGGTTATTTTGATGTCGGCGTGATGTTGGCGATGGGCGTGCTGGGCTTCTTCCTGGAGCGGCGCGGCATTCCACTGGGCCCCGTGGTGTTGGGAATTATTCTCGGCGGGCCGCTGGAAGAGCGATTCGTGCAAACGATCGTCTCGACGGACGGATCTTTCCTGGCGTTTTTCTCACGGCCCATGGCGGCGGTGCTGGGAGTGCTGTGTCTGACCACCTGGGCGGTGACGTTCTTTGTCAGGACATTAAAAAAACGAAAAAGCACGCGGAGTGGCGGAGCGTGACTTTGTAGGACAACCTGCTTCGACGATGTGCCGGGTGCGGGCAGGACGGTACTGTAGGGGTGGCGAGATCGTTGCCTTCCATGCTTCGTGCTCTTCGCGCCCTTCGTGGTGAACCTATCTCTGGCCAAACGATTCTCGGTGCGCCGAACGACCAATGTCACCACGAAGGACGCGAAGAGCACGAAGGGGGGAGTCGGGAGTTGGAGAACAAAACGTTTTCCGGGGGCCGCCGACAGCGCGCCGTCTTTCCCGCGCAGGCGGGAATCCAGTGATATACGCACGCCGCCTGGATTCCCGCCCTGTTGTTTATACATAAGTTTTGCCGGCTCCGCGGGTTATCCAATCGCGGCGTTCGCCTGAAAGTCTATCCCGGAGACATTCAAGCCATTAGTTTCTGTTGATTTTGGCGGGCGGGTTGATTTGCGGGAGGCGCTGGCGGCGTTTTTATTTTCGTGGACGCGTTTTACGAAGAAGGGG
>QIKY01000057.1 GCA_003233175.1 Planctomycetaceae bacterium
CTGGGCATTGACCCCGAGAAAATAAAATCCATCCCGCCAAAAAACCCGATATGATAAACTCAAACCACCAAACCTGGCGCTGTCCAGCTAGACTGCTGTCGCAAATTCCTGCAACGCCGGCGAAAGTTCAGACATTGCTCGGCGGTTTTTGGGCGGTCCTTTCAACGCAGAGAACGCAAAGGCGCGGAGGGCCGCAGAGGACCGGCGCCAATCTTCTTGGCCCAAGTCGACGATGCAAATCAATCGCACGGCCGATGAACATCGCCGAGTTTTTGTTTCTTGCCTTTCGTCATTTCGTTCTTCTCTGCGGCCCTCCGCCTCTTTGCGTGCTCTGCGTTTCCCGTCTTCGTAACCGCATATCGGTTATTCGCTGTGGGATAGATTGCTGTTGCAAATTCCCGCAGCGCCGCGAACGGTTACCTTATTTCTTTTTTTGAGCGGCTTTTTTTTGGGCTTGGCGAGCTAGGCGGCGTTTTTCCAAATAGCCTTTCCACCAACCGGGGCCTTCCGCTTCAATTTCAGCGTTGAGTTTCTGGAAAGCCGCCTTCATTTCGGCCAACTTGGCCGGCGCCGCCGCCGATTGCTCATGCGATTCGGTTGGATCTTGTTGCACGTTGTACAACTCGAATTTCGTCAGCGCTTCGTCGGCCAGAATTTTCCAATCGCCGATGCGCATGGCCGTTTTAGGGCCTCTGGCGATGTTGCACCGCCAATAAAGCGGAACGCTGCGTTGGATCGGCTTTCCAGCCAGGGCGGGCAGCATGCTGGCGCCGTCGATGGTGCGGTCTTGCGGAACGGGGATGTCGGCAATTTCACAAATGGTGGCAAAAATGTCGGAGCCGATTACCGGTTCGTCGCTCACCGAACCGGAACGCACATGCCCCGGCCAACGCACGATTCCCGGCACGCGAATGCCGCCTTCGTACACATCGCGTTTGCGGCCGCGCAGTCCGCCGGTGGAGCCGCGGGTGCGTTTGTTGCGGCCCAGCGGCATGCCGTTGTCGTCTAGGCGGCCTTCGGGGCCGTTATCGGAAGTAAAAATGACGAACGTATTTTCCGCCAGTTGGAGGTCGTCGAGAGCCCGCATCACGATGCCGAAGGCGTGGTCCATTTGGCTGATATTGCCATGATGCTGCTTCAAATCGGGGTCGCCTTCGTAGAGCGCCATGAATTTGGGGTCCGACTCAATCGGCAGGTGCGGTTCGTGCGTCCAGATGGTGATGAAAAATGGCCGTTTGGGATCGCGTTTGGTGCGCAGCCAGTTCACGCCTTCCTCCGCCACGAGAATCGAGGAGAAACCGTGCAGCGGACCGACCGGCTCGCCATTGCGGACAAAGTTCGTGGGGTTTTTGTGATTCGGCGCGGCGTTGTTTTGCGTGGCGAACCAATGGTCGTAGCCGTGGTCGTTGGGTTGGGGTTGTTTGGGAGAATTGAAATACCCGTTGAGGTGCCACTTGCCCACGTGGCAGGTGTTGTAGCCACGCTCGTGGAGCAGTGTGGCGATGGTAATTTCGCTGCGGCGAAGATGCACTTCGTCTTGTTCGGGGATCCAGGTGAAGACGCCGTTTCGGTAGGGCGTGCGGCCGGTCAGAATGGCGGAGCGCGAGGGCGAACAGAACGCGCTGCCGGCGTAACATTGGGTGAATCGCATGCCCTGGCGGGCGAAGGCGTCGAGATTCGGCGTTTTCAATACGGGGTTTCCGTAGCTGCCCAAATCGCCCCAACCTTGGTCGTCGGTGAGGAAGACAACAAAGTTCGGCGGCTGCTCGGCCGCGAACGCTTTCTCTGCGGCCATTCCTTTTTTGAGGGTTGCCGCGCCGAACGCCAAGCAGATCGTTCCGAAAAATAGTAACCTCGCTACGTTTTTAATCATGAGAGTTGGATTCCAAGCAAAGGCCAGAAGGCAGGGGATAACTCTCTTTAGCGTAATTCGCCGCAGCAGCTGCGTCGAGGTGTGATTACATCCGTTGGAGTTCATGCTTTAGCATGTTATTGTTTTATTACGATGCCCCGCAGGGTGGTTGCAAGCAACCACCCTGCGAAACATGCTAAAGCATGAACTCCAACGGCGCAGCGCCAACGGAGGTCGGTTTACCAATTCCAACCGCCGCTGAGCTTGTCGTCGGCGCGGTGGCCCAGTTGCTCAAAAACACTTGGAGTGATTGTTTCCGGAAGAAAATGCACGCTGCCATCGCCAAAGGCGAACATGGCGCCGCCAGGATGCCGGCTGCCGAAGCCGCCCACAACGAGCAGCGGATTGCCGGGGCGTTTGGGCGCGGGCTTGGGCGGGAACGGGCCAGTCGGACCCAATCGCGTTTTTAACCACACCATCGCTCCGTTGACGCCGCCGCCGGTGTTTCGCAACGTAGCCGAAGTGCCCGACATCCAACCCAGTTCCACCGCGGGCGGCTTTTCGAGCAGGTGTTCGCCGAGGAAGATCGTCTGGGAGCTGCCGTCGGTGATGTCGACGTAGCGCAGACGACGATTCAATAGAAACACGCCGTGGTTGGTTTCGTCGATCGGCGCTTCGACGTCGTGATGGCAGCCGGCGTAATTGCTGCCGGGCATGGGAGCGGTATTCCAATCGGAAGGGCACTTCAAAATGGTAATCGTGATCGCCCGCACCGGGGCGTTGTTTGAATGATAAACGCCCACAGTGAAATCCAGGTGGGCGGCTTTATTTTTTTCCTCCATGTAGGGCAACAGTTGGCTGATCCAGTTGTGATGATATCCCTTGGCCTGGCTGAGAATGGGCCCTTTTTCCTCCAGCACGCCGGCGGGGTAATAACGTTGTGCTATTTCATAGTTTTGCACGGCCAGAATGAGTTGCGAGAGGTTGCGAGCGCATGTCATTCGCCGCGCTGCTTCGCGGGCGGCTTGCACCGCCGGCAACAGCATGGCGACCAAAATGCCGATGATCGCCATCACGACCAACAGTTCGACATTAGAAAAAGCTCGCGATTTCGCGGTACGATGCATCAAGCGATATCTTTCGGGGTGGCTTTTTTATAAATGGCGGCCTTATTTACAGCGTCTTGGTTGTTCAGGAGTTTTGAACTGTCGGATAGATGGTCGTCGCAATTTCCAGTGTCGCGATGAGCGGTTAAACCACGTCTTTTTTGTCTGGGACGGCGTCCAGAGGATGTGCTTCGGCGCTCACTCCGGGCTGCGGGGTTTTTTTCGAGAGCGCGCGCAGAGTGTAACTGAATACCACCAACACCACGGCGCCGGCGGAGGCCATTGCCAGCAGACGCGGCGTGGTTTCCGCTTGGGCGTTCACCAACGGCGCGCCCAGAGCGCCGAACACCGCACCCATGGCGAAGCCCATCAGCATGCCGCTTAGTCGACGGTATTGGTGGGCGCCGATCACGACGCCGGTGATCAACATCAAAAAAACCGTGGCTCCCGCGCGGCCGTTATCTTCATAATAGCCTTCTTCGCCCGCCAAGGCGCCGAGCATGGCCAATGGAATGGCGAACAAGGCCATCAACAAAAACAGCAGCGAAAGCGGAAAGCCCCGCCGGGAAGACGTTCCCAGCACGGGAGGGGCTTGCTGTTGGAATGGGTTTTCGGAATGTGGCATGTTGTGTGCTCGGGTTTAATACCCATCGCCGAGGAGTTTGCCGTCGGCGCGGTGGCCCAGTTGTTGGAAGACGCTCGAACCAGTAACGCCGGAAAGGAAACGCACGCTGCCATCGCCAAAGGCGAATTGAGCGCCGCCAGGATGCACGCTTTGGAATCCACCCACGCCAAGCAGTGGATCTTTGTTGACGCTCGTCTTAGCGCCGCCGGCGAGTGGGCCCATTCCCAAAGAAAAGCCGCCGCCGGTGTTTCGCAGCGTGGCCGAAGTTCCCGACATCCAACCCAAATCAGCGGCGCGAATATCTAACAGGCGTTCACCCAAATAAATGGTGTGGGAGCTGCCATCGGTGACATCGCCGTAGCGAATGCGGCTATTCAAAAAGAACACGCCGTTATTGTTGGCGTCGATCGGGGCTTCGACATCATGATGGCAGGCGGCGTAGTTGCTGCCTGGAACAGGCGTGGGGACCCAGGAGGAAGGGCACTTCAAAATACGCAGGGGAATCGCCCGCACTTGGGCGTTGTTGGCGTGATAAACGCCGACGGTGAAATCCAAGTGGGCGAATTTGTTTTGCTCCTCGACAAACGGCAAAATTTGAACGATCCAATTGTGGTGGTAGCCCTTGGCCTGGCTGAGAATGGGCCCTTTTTCCTCCAGCACGCCTACCGGGTAGTAGCCTTGCGAGGCCTCGTAATGGTGGACCGCCAGAATGAGTTGCGACAGATGGTTCGCGCAATCCATGCGCCGCGCCGCTTCGCGAGCGGCCTGCACCGCCGGCAACAGCATCGCGATCAGAATGCCGATGATCGCCATCACGACCAATAATTCAACCAGCGTGAAGGCCCGTGTTTTTGTGCGGCAACGCATCGGACGCCTCTTTGAGAAGGGTGATGATTCAGTGCGATGAGATGATTCAGCGCGGTTATGTGTCGGTTTCATTCCACCGGCTCCAGGGGCAGCCCATCGGCGCGGTGGCCCATGGTTTGGTAAATGGCGTGGTCGATGGTTTCGGAAATCGCGACGACGCGGCCATCGCCGAAGGCGAAGTTGACCACGCCGTTGTGAACGCTGGAAAAGCCGCCCACCTGGAGCAGCTTTTTCCGAAATGCGGCGGCTTTCTCCGCGTCGGATAATTCGGCCGGGCTGGCGTTTGCCGCATCAGGGTTGGCGCCGCCCGAGGAGGCGGCCGGGCCGCCCATCAGCCCTCCCATCATTCCACTCATCCCGCCGCCGAAAGGAGGATCTTGGCCGGTCCAACCGCCCGGCGTTGGCGGGGACACGCCCGTCACGTTGAGTTTCACGCCGGTGTTGCGCAGCGTGGCGCGTGTTCCCGAGACCCAACCCAATTCACCTTTTTCTTCTCGACGCCGTTCGCCCATGAAGAGCGTGTAGGCGGCGCCATCGGAAATATCTCGCCGGCGCACGCCGCTGTTGAGAAAAAACACGCCGTGGTTATCGGCGTCGATCGGCGCGGCCTGGTCGTGATAGACGCCCGCGTAGTTGGAGGGGGCGATCGTTCCCACAGCGCCGGGATCGGAAGGGCATATCAGCCCGCCGATTTTCAGCGTTCGCACCGGTTGATTCTTCACATGATACACGCCGACCGAGCGGTCCAAATGCCGCGCCGTGACTTGCTGTTCCATATACGGCAGAATTTGCGTGATCCAGCCGTGGTGGTAACCCTGCGGCGCGTTGAGAATCGGGCCGGTCGGCTCGATCACGCCGGAAGGATAGACGCCGATGGCGTTTTCGTAATTATGCACGGCAAGGATCAACTGCGTTACCTGGGCGGCGCACGAAGTGCGACGGGCGGCTTCGCGAATCGATTGCACCGCCGGCAACAGCATGGCGACTAAAATACCGATAATCGCGATCACGACCAACAACTCCACCAGCGTGAAACCGGTGCGTATTTTGCTGACGCTTCTGTTCATGATGCTTCCTCCCGCGAACCTTTGGGCAAAACCAATTCCTTGCTGACGGTGAAACGTCGAGGACCTTGGCCGGGATACGAGGCGCGAATCTGTAGCAGCAGGCTACCGGGCGCGCCAGCCGCTGGTTCGACTGAAATTTCAACCCGCCCTTGATAGCCGCGCACGGCCTCCAGCGGCGGCGTGTTCCAAGTTTCGCCGGTGTAATCGGGCGTGGTTTGTAAGCGGACCAGCGCTAACTCGAAGGCCGACTCGGCCAGCCAAAACGCCTGCAAGCGTTTTTCGTCGTCTTGCAACTGCCGGTGGCGGGAGATGGCCTGTTTCACCACAATCGAACTGAACAGCCCCACCACCAACACACAAATAAGCGCCGCGAACAGAGCCGCCGCACGGCGTTTTGGCCGGGCGTTCCTCAAAGCGGGTGGCCGGAAAGAAATTACCTGTCCTGCGGCGGGCAGGCTGCGCCGTTGGAGTTCAGCCTTCAGGCTGTTTTTATGAGTACGCAGAAGAAAACATGCTAAAGCATGAACTCCAACGGCGCACGCCTGACCAGAAAGCGGTTGGTGTACTCCCACCTGCCGCTCGCCTAACATAATGTTCGTTCGTTCAAGAGATGTATTCATGGCGCCGTCCCTTTCCGTTGTAGCCGCTGTTGGTCCAGGCCAACGGCGGCCGAAATCCGCCAGGCATAACGGGGCAGGCTTTGGTTTTCGGCGGCGGCGTCTCGCTGGAAGTCGGCGGAAATATAGTCAACTCCGTCCGACGACGACAGCTTCCAAGAGAGCGAAAGCCCGTGCGGCAAGAGAAACGCCTCTCGCTGTATTTCCTTGTTATCTCGCCGCACGCGCCGCTCGACGCGGCGTTTTACGCGTTGGTAGCTGATCGCTTCGGCCGCCGATTGGAACAGCAGTACGGGTTGGGCTTCGTCGTTGGCGGGTTTCGCGGCGGGATTGAAATCGAGCGTGGCTTGCGTGGCGGCGTGGGCGTCGGTTCGCAGCATGGTTTCCAAACGGCGTACGGCCATGCGGGCGTCGTCGTATTTCCGCGTGGTCGACTGCAAACGCAACAAGCCGTACGACACGACCGTCACGACGCTCAGAATGGCCGACGTGGCCATCATTAACACCGCTGTTTCGATCAGCGACCAGCCGCCGCGCGAACGATGATTTTTTCGGTGCATTAGGAATCCTCCTGTTGCAGTTTCTCTGGGGGCGGCGGGTTCGCTTCGGGCGGTGGGGCGTATCTCCAACTCATGAGCCGCACATGCGATTTCGCTGGCCCGTTCCAGGAAATGGCCAGCGTTATTTTTTTAGCCGGTAACGCTGCCAGCGTCGGTTTTTTTTCAGATGTGTCCGACTCGCCTGCGGAAACCTCTTCGACCAAAGCTTGCAGCCGGGCGCCGGGCAGTAGCTTCTGGAGTTCTTCGGCCAGGGGCCACGCTTGCAGGTTTTGATTGGTCACTTCGGCCCACGGCAACGCGGCCACGCGCTCCATCAGGTTCGCGACTTCATAGCGCGCCAGTTGGCGACGATCCGCCTTACGGCGGTCATTGGCCGAAGCGCCGATCAACTGCGTGGCCGACAGCACGGCGGCCATCAACAACACAATCGCGACGGTCATTTCCATGACCGTCGAACCTGTTCGCTGGCGTTTCATCGTTCGTTGGCGTTTCAGCATGGCATTCTCCACAGCGGCATATCAAACCAGGTTTTCAATCAGTTTGACCAGGGGCAAAAACAGGGCAACGCAATAGAACAATACGGCAAGTCCAACTAATATGATCAGCAGCGGCGTGCAGAGCGATGCGATAACTCGCAGGCGTCTTCCCGAACGCCGCAGGGCGCTGTCGGCCATTTCCTCCAAGGCCCAAGGCAAATTTCCGGCGCGCTGCGCCGCGTTGAGCACGGCGGCGTCGGCTGGAGAAATCAAGGAGGCGCTGCGCAATCCGAGCGTCCAACTGCCGCCTTGCTCCACGTCGTCGGCAATACGCGCCAAGCGGTGGCGCGTGTGCAGGTTGGGAAAATGCCAACTCAACAGCCGCAGCGTTTCGAGGAGTTCGCGGCGTTGCCGCACGCACAACGCCATCGACCGCATAATTACCGCGCCGTCGATTCGCAGCCAGGTCGTTCCCAAACGCGGACCCCAACTCAGCGAACCCGCCCAGAAGAGCAACATGAGCGCGGCAATCGCCATAAATAATGGAACAAACAGCACGAATAGAAATGCGTAGGTGACAAACACTTCGGACAAACTCATCAGCCAGACCGTTACCTCCGGCAATTCGATGCCGAATTCGTCGAACATGCGTTTGAACGTCGGCACGATTTTCCACATCAGGAACGTCGAGATCAAGGAAAACGCGAAACACACAGATATCAGGTAGCCGAGTTGCAACAGCGCGCCTTGCACGGAATTGTGGACGACCACCTCATGCCGCGCGACCGATTTCAATGCCGGGCCCAGTTGGCCGGTGGCGATACCGACCCGCGCAGCCAAATCGATTTCCAGTGGAGCGGGGTTGTCAGATCGTTTTAGAGCTTCGGGCAGTAAGACGCCCTGCTGGAGCAGGTCGGCCAAACGGGCGGCGCGCAAGCCGATTTCGTCGGAACGATCTTCGGCAAACGCTCGAACCGCCTCATGCAGAGGCAACCCTTTTTCGGCTGCGGCCGACAAAAACCACAACAGCGCCCGACGCTCCGAAGCCCGGTAACGCCCCACCGCGAGCCCCCCCACAACTAACACGCCGCCCCAGGCCAACACTGAAAATGAACGGGCAAATAGGCTGATAACGCCCAAGCCGCCCAGCGCAATCAACACCCAGGCGGCTAGAACCAGACAGCGACGCATGGCGTCGTCGGAGGCCAACACGCGGCGTCCATACAGAATGCGGGTCGACCACAGCAGGGCTGGGCCGAGCAGCAAAAAGCCGCACAAATTAGCGAAACCAAACGATTCAGTCATAGCGTTTACGAAAGGTTTTCAATGAGTCGGATGATCGGAACCAGCAGACCTGTCAACAAAAACAACGCCGCCAACCCCACCATGAGAAAAACGATCGGGGGCATTATGCGGCGCAACAGGCCGGCGCGCAACCGCGTGCGCATTTCAAACGCCTCCGAGACCGTCTCGAAGGCTTGGTCAAGTTGTGTTTGTTTTTCACCCCAGGCCAGAAACGGCCGGGCGGCGGCCGGCACATCGACCCCCGCGAGCATGCTCTGCTGGAGCGTTTGCCCTTGTTCGACGCGCTGCGCCAATACTGAACTGACATGCGCCATGTTGGCGTCACGAACGGCGTGGGAGGCAATTTGCAAAGCCCGCGGCAAAGGCAACTGATGACGCAATAGAATCGACATCAAACGCGCCCACTCCGAAACGCCCATCCAATGCCACAGCGGCCCGACCAACGGTATCTGGCAGACCGCCCGCCGCCAGCGCGCAGCGCCGAGAAGCCAACGCGCCGCGACCAACGCCGCCAACACGCCCAAACCCGCCAAGCCCACAAAACGCCATTGCAAATGGCCCAGCCAGAGCATGAAGTTGTTTGGCGGCGGCATCTTGAATAGAAACTCATCATAGAGTTCGATCAGCGGCGTTACGGCGATGGAATTCACCAGCGCAAAGACCGTTACGGCCACCAAAATCAATACCATGGGATAAGCCGCCGCCGCCGCCACCGCCCGCCATTGGTCGCGGATGCGGCGTTGGTGGTCGATGAGTTGCAGCAGCACTTCGGCCAGTGCTCCCGAATGCACCGCCGCCAGCACCAAGCCGCGCACGTGTTGGGGAAAATTATTTTCCTTGGCAGTGAGAATGTCTTCCAGGGTGACGCCTTTTTCGATCGCGGCGGCCAGTGCAACAAAAGCGCGCTGGAGCCGTCCTCCGCCCATTTCCTCAGCCGCGGCATAAAGACCGGCCGCCAGCGGCAGGCCGGCCTGACTCAACTCCGCCACCTTCAAAACCAACTCCTCCGCCTGCGTGGCGGTGAGGCGATGGGTGAAGAACGCCTCCTGCATGGCGTCTTGCGTTTCGACGAGCAACGCGTCGATGGGCGCATCGGCCGCCGGGCGGGGGGCGTCGTCGTTGGGCGGGGGTGAGGAGTCGGCGGTCATGGGCTGATTGAGCGGAGGCAAAAATGTGTGAACGGCGTGCGCATCATTTGATTTGTCCTAGTTCGTACAAGACCAACGCGTACGGCCAAAATACCATCATGGCGTAGGCTATCAACGAACCGCCGCCAATGCCGACCAAGAAAAAGGAGGGCGCCAGATCGTATACCAGGGCGATGGCGAATTCCGCACGCCGCCGGTGCGATTGCGCTTCCAGCCGCAGAGCCCTGATCAGTTCGCCGGAGGCGTTCCGGCCGCCGAAGAGCCAGCGCGCTAGGGGCGGAAAGGCCGCCGCATGGCGCACGGCAATCGGCTGCCCGGCGTCGAGCCGTTCGACGACCGCTTGCGCCGCCGTTTCTAAATCTGATTCACCGCTCGCCTGGGCGGCCAGCGGCAACGCCTCCGACAGCGAAACGTCGTGCTGCAGCAACAGTGAAAGGACATCGAAAAAAGTGGCCAACGCGCCGGCGCGTTGCGGATTCCGGCGCCCCGTGCAAATTTTGAGGCAGCGGCTCATCAAACCCGGGTAACGACCTCGCGCCGAGCGAGCGCTCAGCCATTCCCAGAGAAACAGAGGCCCGACAACCAACGGCGCCCAGGGCGCCCATTGCCAAACGCTATGGTGAATGATCTCTAAACAATGCAACGTTACGCTGCCGGCCAGCCCCAACTCTGAGAGCAGATCGAGGCGCGCGGGATCCCAGTGGAGTGCGGTCAACACAAACAGCACGTACGCCACGCTGGCAACCATGAGTGGATAGACCAAAAAACCAACTAATTCTCGCCGCAGTTCGGCCGTTTGGCGGAGGGAAGACGCCAAACCCTCCAGTGCCGCGGCGAGTTTTCCGGAGCGAATCCCCGCCGCCACGACTGCCCGATAATGGGGCGGGAACGAATCGCTCTCGCTCTCGATGACACTCGCCAAACTTTGGCCGGCTTCGAGCCGGGCGCCGAGTTGTTGGGCGAAGCGGCCCAACCGCCCCGGCATGTCGGCGCCGAGTTGCAGCAAGCCTTCGTGGAGCGGCACGCCGGCCCGCGCCAACGCCACGAGTTCGTCGTTGAACGCTACGAGTTGATCGAGCGAAAGGGTGATCGGTTTGGAGCCCGTGATATTCAACGCTACGTGCTTTCGATCGTAAACAACTCCGGAGAAAAACCAAAGACGCGGCGCACTTCGGCCGGACTCGTCTGGCCGCTCGAGATGGCGTCGAGCGCGCGTCGGGCCAGCGGCCTCATGCCGGCTTCCACGGCGCAGCGATGCAAATGCGCGGTGTCTTCACGCGCCAGCACCGCCTTGCCAAGCGCCTTGCCAGGCGCCGAAGCACGCGTCGGCAGCAACTCGGCCAGCAATAGGCGGCCACGATAACCCGAGCCCAAGCAAGCGTCGCAGCCGACCGCCGCATGCGACTGCTGCACCGGCAAGCCGAGCGAGGCTTCCTGGCCCTCGTTCGGCCGCGCGCAATCGCACAAACGGCGCAACAGCCGCTGGCTGAGAATCGCCAGAATGCCGCTGCGCAGCAAGTAGGGCTCCAGCCCCATGTCGAGCAGGCGGCTGACCGCTTCGGCGGCGCTGCCGGCGTGAAAAGTGGAGAGCACCAAATGGCCCGTCAACGAAGCTTGCAAGACGGTCGCGGCGGTGGAGGCGTCGCGCATTTCGCCCACCAGAATGACTTCAGGATCTTGCCGCATCAGGGAGCGGAGTCCGGTGGCCAAATCAAACTCGCCCTCGCTTTGAACCTGCGCTTGTGCGACGCCCTCGACCGCCATTTCGATCGGGTCTTCCAGGGTCACCAGACTGCGGCCGCCGGATGCCGCGGCCAACTCGCGCAGGCATGCATAGGCCGTGGTCGTTTTCCCGCTGCCGGCCGGCCCCACAATCAGAATGGCCCCCGAAGTTTCGTGCAGCAACTCGCCAAAATCGATATGAAGATCGTCAGGCAAGCCCAGGTCGGCCAAGCGGTTTAATTCATCTGGCTGGCCGAAAAGTCGAACCACGGCGCGTTCGCCATGCAGTGTCGGAAACGTGCTGACGCGCATCTCGACGGCGTCGCCCGTGTTTCGAATGCGGCCTTCCTGCGGCGCGTCGACCCGGTAGGTGAGCAAGCCGGCCAGCACCTTGAGCCGGGTTACAATGTCAGACGCTTCACCCGCCGGGAAGACGCCCACCGGCTGCAAGACGCCATCGCGGCGCCATTGGATTTCCAAACCAGTAACGACGGGCTGCAAGTGGACATCACTCGCGCAGGCCGTTCTGGCGGCGCGCAGCAGAACAGCAACAAAACGCGACGCATAATCGGGACCGGCGGCGTCGAGACCAAAAAGCTGCTCGGCGCCAACGCGCCCCGCCGCTGAATTGCCCGCCGCTGTTGAATCGCTCGCCGCCGTTGAATTGGTCGCCGCCATGGAATGAGTTGCCGCCAATAAAATACCTGTGGGTCTATTCCCCGTTGCCGCTCGCCTTTCCAGCCAACGAGCATTATCACTCATTGAAAAGCCGATTACGAGTGCATCAGCACTTTCGGCGGCGAGCGACGAATATTGGGCGCCAATTCACGACTACGCAAAATTTTGGTTCTTCAGGGATTTTAATGGCTGAAGAACCAAATTTATTATGCCTTGGAGTCCTGGCGGCGCATGTTCTCGTGTTTTTTCGGCTCTGGGGAAACTGCTTTGCCTGCTGCGAGATGCATCTTGCGGCGGGGAATATCGAATATTTTCTAATCCAACGATTTTGCGCTAAACCCTATTCAGTAGTTCCAAGTTTGGCCGAATTTCGTTGGTTGCCGCAAGGCGAATACCCCGCAGGGGTTGCATTCCAAAGCCCAGGGTAAGCGGCGTTGCCGCGTTACCCTGGGAAGTCGATGATTCGAAACAGGCAGAACCCCATGGGGGTTCCACAACGTGAAAACTTACGATTCCTCGCTGCTTTGGCGATTGTGCAACCCCCGTGGGGTTGGGCTTGGTTTTCGATAGCGACCCCCATGTGCGCTCACTCCGTTCCCGACACGGGGCTTTGGAATACAACGCCTTCGGCGTATGAGGCTTACGCCACACGGCGTCTGACCGTCTAACTTGGAACTACTGTATTCCCATTTCTTCATTGACAGTCGCCCTCAACCGAGCCATGCGTTTTTTGTCGGATTCCACTTGCCGAATCGCTTTCTCGACCTTCGTCCAATAGGAACACGGTTGCCGTGCAAACGCCATCTGACGCTGGAAATGTTGCTCCACCAGCTCCACGACGTTAGGCGCCAGCGCAAGATAAAGCAAAAGCGACATGGCGGATAATTTGAGAACCGATTGGCCCCACAAGCGAAACAACGCACCGGCGCGGTCGCGAAAGGCGAACACGGCAGATTCGGCTTGGCCGTTCGCAGGTCGCATTTTGCGATGCAACAGGGCCGCTAAAAAGGTCGCCCCTATCGCCACGGTCAGGTACTGGCCATGATAGACGCCCCATTGAATGATAGCAAATAGCCAGAGTCCATGTGGTGTAATTGCTATTTCCAGGCTCCTTGCATCCAGCCCTTCCCAGCCGAGCGCAGGAATGGAAAGCGCGAACGGAAACTGGTCGAAGGAATCGGCATTGGGCCTCGCGGCGGACACCAAGCCAAACAAAATACAAAGCATATATATCGAGAGCAGCATCGCGCGAAGACTGAACTTGAATGCGCGGCGCCGGAGCCAATTCCAAACGAGCGCCAACACAAGCCCTGTCGGCAGGGCGCTTACCAAAATCGTCAACACCCAAGCTTGAACTTCGCGGCTAATGATTCCCGAAGGCGCCAAACCGAAAACAACCACCGTTACCACGCACGCCGCAACCAGCGAGAGAGACTGACCCAATGGGCCGACCGTGGGTAAATCACGGCCCTTGGAGAAACGAGACAACGCCATTGCCGTGAAACCAACCAGCAGCAACACAACCACCAGCGAAGGCAAAATTCCGACAGCCATTGCAATGATGGTCGTTGTCGGGCCGCCGGCAAATGAGAGGCCGGGCAATCTTTGCGGCTGACCCGCGTTCATCGCTCGCCCCGCCTGCTGGAGCACCTGGCTTTCCAGTCGGGCGTTTTTTTCCAACCCCCTGATTTCTTTCCGTTCCTCCACGGAAAACGAGTCTTCATTCTCGGCTGCGAGAGCCCTCATTGCGGTGGTCGTGAACACTCGATGGAGTATCGTCGTGGAACTGTAGGCATTCGAATCGTCGGTGCTTGCGAATTGGTTAATCAGATGAAGATTCTGGTGGTGCATCGCCAGCGCGGCGTGGAGGTCGCCTGCGGCTGCCAGTTCGTCGGCGCGCAGTCGTTGGCGCCGCCACAGGCCGCGAACCAACCCGGCGCGGCGTGTGTAAATGTTACGACTATTGACGATTTGCTCGTGTTCCGTGAGCGGGACCTTGGTCTGGCCGAGGAATTTCGCAACCGCCGTGAAACCGGCGTCTCCTATCGCAAAGTAGGGCTTCTCTTGCCCTCGTTCGAAGCGACGCACCCCACGCTGGAACCGCTTGGCGTCTGTAATGAAAAACTGCTCCTTCCCGCCGGAGAAAGACAGCTCGGCGCTCGTTTCCCAATAGAAGC
>QIKY01000129.1 GCA_003233175.1 Planctomycetaceae bacterium
TTTGCCAGCTTCGCTGGGCAAACAAAAAAGCCCGGCATTTTCAAAATGCCGGGCATATAGTTCGGTATGTAAATTCGGGACTGTTCCTAAGCGGACGTTATTCTCAGATGAGCGCCGCTCCGCCGCAACAAGACCTCGCAAGCATTCAATGTCCTGTTGCTCACGCCTTGTAGATCTTCTCCCGATTCGCCGTTACCTGAGCCGTGGCGTTGCGCGTGTCGACCACGATTTTCGCATGACGAACAATGTGTTCGTAATCGAAAGCCGTATGATTCGTGGCTATCAATACGCAATCTTGGCTGGCGAGAAATTCAGGCGTCAATTCCTCGCTCTTCAAATGCAGCAGTTGGCGGCGGCGCGTGGGAGGCAACGTCGGCACATGAGGATCGCTATACGATAGCACAGCGCCGCGTTTGCCAAGCAACTCCAGTAATTCAAACGACGGGCTTTCGCGAGGGTCGTCGACATCCTTTTTGTAGGCCACGCCCAGAATGCAAACCTTGCTGCCCTTGATCGGTTTTTCGGCATCATTCAAAGCCAGCGCCACGCGCTGCACGACATAGTTCGGCATGGCCGTATTGATTTCGCCGGCCAACTCAATAAACCGCGTCGGCTGGCCGTGTTTGCGGGCGACCCAACTCAAATAGAATGGATCGATCGGAATGCAGTGGCCGCCTAGTCCCGGCCCCGGATAAAACGCCTGAAACCCGAACGGTTTTGTTTTGGCGGCGTCGATTACTTCCCAAACGTCGATATTGAGTCGATCAAAGAGCACTTTCAGTTCATTGACCAAGGCAATATTCACCGACCGATACGTGTTCTCCAAAATCTTGCACGCCTCCGCGATTTCGCAATTCGAAACCGGCACGGTTTTGACCACCGCTTGGCTATATAACGCCTCCGCCAGTTCCAGGCTTGCGGGGTCCATGCCGCCAACCACTTTGGGAATGCGGTCGGCGGAAAAATCGGGGTTTCCCGGGTCTTCGCGTTCAGGGCTGTACGCCAGGAAAAAATCTTCACCCAATTTGAGGCCGCTCTGTTCCAGGATGGGCGCCAGAATATCGCGCGTCGTACCGGGGTAGGTCGTGCTCTCTAGCACGATGAGCTGCTCGGGACGAAGCGTTTTCGCGATTGATCGGGCGGTGGCCTCCACATATTTGAGATCAGGATCGCGACTGTCCGACAAAGGAGTGGGCACGCAGATCAAGATAGCGTCGGCTTCGGCGAGCTCGTCCATGTTGGCAGTCGGACGGAACTCGCCAGATTCGACGCGAGCGGCAATCCACGCCGAGGAAAAATGACCGATATACGACTCACCCGCCCGGAGCATGTCGATTTTCTTTTGGTCGACGTCAAAACCGATCGTAGCAAAACCCGCCTCATTAAAGGCGCGAATGAGCGGCAAGCCCACGTAGCCTAGCCCCACCACGCCAATGCGCGCCGTTTTGTTCTGAATCGCCTGCTTGAGGCTTCGAGCAGTGCTAACGCTTTTTGCGGAGATGTCCATTTAATTTTCTTTCGTCGTGACCGTCTTCAGAGATGTCGATCGAAGCCGATACCCAATGCAAGTTCCAGCAGGCTCTGAGGAACGCAAAATCAGGTTGATCGTTTATTGAATAACCGCATGGTCGGAGAGCCCCGCCGGTTCATCGGATTGGTGAGCCGCCACTAATCGCTCGGCGATCCGCTCGGCGGTTTTTCCATCCCAGTTGCTCGGCGCCTGCCCGCTCTTGTAGCCACCGCTGAAGACCAACTCCAAGGCGCATCGCAGCTTTTGGGGATCGTTGCCAACGAGCGTGCTTGTGCCCGATTCGGTAGTGATCGGACGCTCCGTGTTCGGCCGCATCGTGATGCAAGGAACGCCCAATACCGTGGTTTCTTCTTGTAGCCCGCCGGAATCCGTTATGACAACCTTCGCCGACTGTGTCAGAGCGAGGCAATCCAGGTAGCCCAACGGCGGCAGCAACTTAATTTTTGGCGTTTTCGCCAATTCCTCCCACAACCCAAACTCTTCCAGCCGTGCTCTCGTTCGCGGATGGATCGGAAAAAACAAAGGTATTCGAGTAGCCGCCCATTTCAGAACATCGACCACCCGCGACAAGCTTTGCGAGTCGTCAACGTTCGCTGGCCGATGAAAAGTGACAAGCCCGTATTGCCTCTTCTCAACGCCATGTTTCTGGAGCACGTTGCGTGCTTCGGCAATGGGCAGCATGCGCCGCAAAGTATCAATCATCACGTTTCCAACAAGATGAACATGCTCTTCCGGGTGTCCTTCTTGGCGCAAGTTGGCCACTCCGCTAGGCTCCGAGACAAACAGCATATCGGCTAGGCTGTCGGTCACGATGCGATTGATTTCCTCGGGCATTGTTCGATCAAAGCTTCTCAATCCTGCTTCCACATGCGCCACGGGGATTCCCAGTTTCACGGCGGCCAGTGTGGCGGCCAGCGTTGAATTCACATCGCCTACAACGACGACGCGGTCAAACGTTTCGCCGTCATTGGCGCCCGCTTCGAAGGTTGCTTCGAGCGACTCCAACATTCTGGCCGTTTGCGCTCCCTGCTTGCCGCCGCCAATGTTCAGGAAATGGTCCGGCGATTTAATTCCCAACTCCTGGAAGAATACGTCCGACAAATTCGCATCGTAATGCTGGCCGGTATGAATGAGCGTCGTGCAAACGTTTGAGTACGCATCGAGTGCTCGCAGAATCGGCGCCATTTTCATGAAATTTGGCCGAGCCCCAACGATGCAAGCGATATTCTGGTTAGGCATTTCGATGCTGATCTTTCTTGAGTTGATGATCAATTTGTTCGGCTGGCGCTCATAAAATGAAAAACATTTCTCCCCCAGACGAGCGATGCGTCTTGATCGCCCGACAACCCGACAGCGACACTTTTATCAGCGACACTTTTATCAGCGACATTGCTGTCGGCATCTGTCCACGAAAGCGACCAGGCGACAATCCCTGGCAACGTGGCGCGCGTTGTCCAATTCAACAACGTCGAGGGGATGCGCCTCCCAAACTCAGGGCAATACCACCCCTGTTCGAGAGTCAGTTCGCCAGCGGTGAGAAAACGCAGTTCGCAAACAAGAGCGCCGATTGTGAGTTCAACGCTTGCGGGGCCGCGCGCCCGCACGTCCACGTCGGGGTGCAGGTGCAGCCAATGCGTCAACTGATGTTCGCCGCGTCCTTTCGCCCAATCGACACAAACCCAGGGGCCATTCCGTTGGCACCCGATCCAGCGCCCGACTTCTGTCACGCCTAGGCGGCGATAAGCGTTGTGGGTTGCGCGGCGCCAGGAAATACCGTCCTGCTCGCCCATCTCGGCGGCCTGAGGCCACCCGCGATAGCCCATCCGAAACCGCGACCATGCATCGCATTGTTCCGCGCCATCGACCTGCAGAACATTGTGCGCCCGCGTGGACCGACAATATTGCCGCATTTCGCCATCTTGGTAGTCATAGGTTCCGGAGTCAACGAAGAGTCGTCGCCCCGCCGCCGACGCCTCAATCGTGAGCAAGTCGCTGTGGGCGTGCGCCGGTAACCAATCCGGCCCCACGGGCCCAGTGTCGAACAGTAGAAAGTTATTTCCATCGCGCCATATCCAGGCATCTCCATTTAATGTTGCCGGGTCGCGGCTTGCTTTTTCGTCCATCGGTTTCAGGGAGATCGCGTGCTCCGATTCGACGCCGGCCCGGCGCAAGAGCACGGCGGGCGTCGGACACTCGCCGAAGCCGCCATCGCTCAACAACGGAATTCGCCCGTCGGGAGGTAGAACCGCCGCCAACCAACTCGCCATCCGCTCGCCCACTCGCCGACAGAGGCGCTCCAGTTCTTCGTCAACCCCCGCGCTGGCGTCACGAACATCGAGCAGCGCCTGAAGCATTTGCGCGTGGTACATGGGAGCGCGTTCCACATGTTCCCCGTGTTCGAGAACTTGTTCTTGAAGCTGTGTTTGAAGAAGCCGCAAAGCTTTCTTCCGCCAACAGTCCGCCATTGGGCCTCGAAAAAACACGCTCGCCAACGAAAGCGTCGTCAGATTCTGAAGCAAGTGATTCCCTCGCAGATCCCATTCGAGGTGCGTGGCGAGAAAGGCGGCCTGTTCGTGGAGGCTCTCTAGAATGACGCTCTGTTGCGCAACTGGCGGCGGGAACTCAGCCCACACCATCATCCAAATTGGCAGCCGCCTCGATATACAGTAAGGATGCCAAGCCGCCTCGTTAGCCGCTGCGCTTTCCGGTTGGTTGTTATGAATCCAATCTTCGACGATTCTCCAAAAGGCGGCGCGAGGATCGTCGTTTTCGGGACGAAGCAAATCCAACAGAAACTCGTGGTAGTGCAGATGAAACCGCCACAATAGCGGCGCGTCGGGCGTTGGGCGACGCCAGTCGATTCTCTCGCCGAATTCCCGCGACTCGTTGAGGAACGTGACCTGCTGATTGTCGTAATGATAAACAGCCTCGCGATGTTCAAACTCATCACGACGGCTCTGTAGCAACAACCGAAAGCCCGCCCCGCCACGAACCTCGTCGATGCCGGATCGTGTTGTCGAACCGGCGAGCAAGCTGATTCGAGGCGCCTTGGCGCCCATTCGTTTCCAAGCTCGCATCGCCAACTGCGACGACCGGTAGTATCGCAGCATGTACCAAGTGCGAACGCAGCGGAGCAACCAGCCTGGAGTTGGCGTTTGGCTGACGTCCAATGGAAGGAGCGGATTCGTTTCGACTTGCGTCTGCATTTAGCGTTTATTCGCGGATGCCGTCATAGGATTGTTGATAAGTGGTGGCGCTGCCCCACAGCGAGGCTGGACTTCCAGTTCAATACCGGCCACATGATGTAACAGTTCGAGATACTCTGCCGCGAGTTGGTCTCGGGTGTATTTCGTGGCCACGAAATCTCGCCCCGCAGATTCCAATTTGCGGCGAAATGGTTCATCATCGGCGAGCTTCTCAACGGCGGCAACGAGCGATGTTGCGGAATCCGGCTCCATTTCGATGCACGCACCAGCCTGTAATACGAGCTCCCTCGCCTCTCCCCGAACTCCCATAATGACCGGACGGCCCATCGCCATCGTTTCGAAAATCTTCGAAGGGATAACCGAACTAAATAAGTCGCAACCCTTGAGATGAATCAGGCAGGCGTCCGAGGCGCTCAAGATGTAAGGTATTTCTTCGCGCGGTTGCCGACCCGTGAAGACCACCATGTTTTCCAATCCGTCACGCCGGCATTGCTCTTCCAACCGCTGGCGGTCGGCGCCGTCGCCAACAAAACAAAAGCGAATATCACTACGGCCTCTCTGTTGTAATTGCCTCGCGGCTCGCAGCACGACTTCCAACCCGTGCGCCATGCCAATCGTGCCGATGTACGAGCAAACGAAACAACCTTCCAGATCCCATTCATGCCGAAAGCGTTGGTCTTCGGTTGGCTGAAACAAGTTGACGTCGACGCCATTGGTAATCACCGAAATGCCTCGCGGCTGGGAAAGCTTGCTCACGATACGATCGCGATAGCCATGCCCCACCGTAACGATATGATTTGCCGCGGCGTACATGCAGCGTTCCAGAAATCCCAGAAACCGCAACAGGCGGCGGTTACGCAATGCTCCGACGGCCTCAATCGACTCCGGCCAAATGTCGCGAATTTCGAGCACCAACGGACGCCGCTTCAGCCACGAAACCAAGACACCCGCCCAGCCACAAAAAAACTGAGGCGAAGTGGCGATCACGACGTCGGGACGGGAGAGTCGCAACGACGCCCAGATCGCGACAACCATGTACGACAAGTAATTGGCGATCCGCCTTGTTGTTCCTCTGTTTGCGGCGAGGTAGGTCCAGACGCGAACGACGTGAATGCCATCCACGTTTTCGGTTTGACCACGAAAGCGATTGCTGTAGCCCTCGAAGACAACGCCATCGGGGCAGTTTGGCGCGCACGTCAACACCGTGACATCATGCCCTGCGTCGACCCACCGTTTGCAGTGCTCGTACGTCCGCGATGCGGGCGCGTTCACCTCGGGTGGAAAGTAGTGGCTTAGAAAGAGGATCTTCATGAATTCACATCGAGGTCATCGGTCATGCCGCCAAGAGTGTTGGGATCGATCATTTCGCCACGGTGCGTTTGCTCGCGACGCTCCGCGATACACCCTTGAGGCACGGCGAACGGCGTTCCCTCACGCAAGCTCTGCACGGCTAAAATCGAGGTTAACGTGGTTGATCGCAGATCTTGCCAACGAATTGGCGCCGGAGCTTCACCGAAAATTGCTTCAGCGAACGCCTTGATCTCGGCGGCGTGCCCTTTGTCCTGCCTCGCTTTCTCAACTGTTTGACGCCCTCGCTTAAAGACGGTGAGCCGCCGAAAGTCCTCAAGAATTGCCGACACACCGCCTCCGAAGACCTCAATTCGTTCTTTTGGGCAAGCCTTGTCGCCGCCGGCAAGATACGCAACGTTGGAAACACTACCGTTCCGATGGCGAATCGTGATAAAACATTGATCATCCGTCATACTAGCCGCGTTCTCGCCGCCTACCGACTCCGCATACACGCGCACCGGGGGAGAACCGTTCAGCCAAGTGACAAAATCAATTGCGTGACAGGCTTCGCCAATGATACGTCCGCCGCCCCGTTCCGGTTGTTGGGTCCAATGGTCACTGGGAATGGCCCCCGCATTGAACCGAAAGGTGGTCGTTAGCGGCGTCTGGGTCTCGTTGAAAACTTCCTTCAGCTTCTGAGCCAACGGGGCGAAACGCCGGTTGAAACCGACCATCACCAGTGGCGCGGCGTCGCCTGCATCCAGCAAGCTTTGCTCAATGGCCGCCAACTCGTCCAGACTCAAACAAAGTGGTTTCTCAACAAAAACGTGCTTGCCCGATTGGATCGCTTTTATCACTTGGCCGGCATGTAAATGATGCTGTGTCAGCGCAAAGACAACGCTCACATCTTCCGCCGAGAACACCTCGGTTTCGTCACTGGAAGCTCGTTGAAAGCCGTACTTTTCTCCACTGTGAACCGCGTTCACGCCACCCGCCGAGCACAAGACAATCGGCGCCAGGCCGTCGCACTGAACGATTTTCGGAATCAGCACCATTCGAGCAAAATTGCCGGCGCCAAGCACGCCGACGCCATGCTCTGTTCGGGCGCCGTGATTTGAATGAGGCGAGCCCCCAGGCGAAGCCCGCCCGTTGAGTACGACAGTTCGCTGCGGCTGACGATTCCGCTCTGTGTCGTACTGGAGTAACACGCCGAGAAAGGGTTCCGTTCCATTCTTGATCATCTCATAAGCGGATTCCGCGTTATCGATTGAGAATCGGTGTGAAATCAACGGCTCGACGTCGAGTTGCGCGGTCGACATCGCCCGTAACACGGCGGCGATGTTACGCTGCTCAGTCCAACGAACATACGCTGCCGGATAGTCGCGCCCCAACTGTTCGTAGTCGGCGTCATATCGCCCAGGGCCATAGGAACACGAAACTACAAACTCGGCCTCTTTAAAGTAAAACGGGCGTCGGTCAAGCTCCAACCCAACCACGCCGACGAGAACCACACGACCCCGCTTTCGGACAGCTCCCGCCGCCAACTCAATCGGACCGTTTGACTTGGTTGAAGCGGTAATCAGAACGGCGTCGGCGCCGAGGCCGCCAGTCAGTTCTTCAACCCGCGACGCACTGACGCCCGGCTGCGCGATTGCGGCGCCCATCTTCAAGGCGAGATCACACTTGGCCTTATCCGGGTCGGTCCCAATCACTCGACACCCCGAGGCATTCAGCAGACTTACCGCGAGTTGACCGACCAGACCGAGGCCAATCACGAAAACCGTCGCGCCAAACTCGACGTCAAGGAGACGAATTCCCTGGAGAGCGATCGATCCCACCACGGCGAATGCCGCATGATCGGTAAACACGTTTTCCGGAACCGCAGCGCACAGATTGACAGGAACCGAAACCACTTCGGCGTGGCTGCCGTTACTGGCGACTCTGTCTCCGGGTTTGAAATTTTGAACTCCTGAACCGCAAGCGAGCACCACGCCGGCCGAGCTATAGCCCATTGTCATCGGCTCGTCCAACTTTTCACGAACGGCCCTGACCGTATTGACCAGTCCTTCGTTGCGAACTTTCTCTAGTACGCGGCGAACATGATCGGGTCGTTCCCGGGCCTTTCCCAGAAGAGACTTGCCGGCCAGTTCCATGACCATCTTCTCTGTTCCCGCAGAGATCAACGAAGCCGAATTGGCGATCAAGACATGTCCTGGCTGCGCCATCGGAGCCGGGCAATCGATCACCGATAATCGGCCATTGCGTATATTCTGTAAGACTTGCTTCATAATTAGTTAGTCAGCTCGGACGTCTTGCCCACTCGCCTGCGACGCCAGAATAACCAACCGCCAATTCCGGCAACGCTCAAGAACCACCAAAGGCCGTGGCCGTAGTGGACATGATAGGCGGCCAGTTTCAGATACTCCGCCACCACCGTTGTGAAACCTTGTTTTGAAGCCCACCATGTTTCGAGTCGAAAGTTCTCGGACGGCGCCGATACCATCACCAAGTTCACGGGAATGCCATCCAGCGATTGGCGGAAAACCCATCGAGCCCGCCGCGTATGGAAGTCATGTGTCACGATCGCCAAACTAACAGCTCGTTTTCGAGACTCCAAAAATCGGCGAACAGCCAACGACTCTTCGAATGTCGTGCTGGGAGAGCCATCCAGAAATACAAGTTTTTCAGGAGGCGTCCCCCGGACCAAATACACATCACGAATGATTTCTTGCGTTGGTCGCGAGATGCCATCTTGTATATCTGGGTTGTTTTTCGTTTGCAGAACGAGTGCTTGGTTGGCCAGTCCCACCTTCACCAGCGAGGCGCCAACGAAAGGCCGAATTTCCTCGCCGCCACCCAGCGAGAGAACATAGTCGACCCGCTCCGGCGTTGTGGTTCCCACGTCGAGCCATAGGCCCGCTTGCCGCAGACCGAGAGTCCTGGCTGCGTTCGGGAAACACAACATGGCGCCGAGCAGAAACATTGCCAGCACAACGACTATTTTCTTTCGTTGTGTCAACGCTAGCGATCCTGAACCAATCGCAACTGCTTCTCGTACTCATCTGGCGTCCATCTTGGGACGTCTTCAGCTTCGCCTTCCGGTCCGAACCACCAAGTTGCGGCGAGGTCGATCCCGGCATAAACGAATTGCTTTAGTCCCGTTCGACTTCGCCACCAATCCTGCTCGTTGTAGCGGCGATCAGGCAATGCCAGAAGTGAAACCCGGGCGGCGTGTTCTGGCGAGAGAATTGTGTCGAGTTGATATCGCAGGCAACGCGAATTAAATCGCTCACAAAGCACGACCACGCCCGCATCGTCTTGCTCTTGCAGCCAACGGTTTAACTCGGTGACCGTTTTCCAACTATTCTGCAATGTCGCGCCACGAAATTCGATCCGCTCTTCAGGCGCGCCGCGCTCGCGCATCTGCTGTTTGAAGTGATCCTCCCAAGGCGGGAGCACGTGGTATTCGACCAAACGCGAATACTTGCCGCCGAGATGAAGGAGCTTCCATTTCGGGGTTTCTCCGATCAACTTCGCGGCCACATCGTATCGTTTATCACCACCAAGAACTACGATGTGAGTACAACTCGGCGGCGGTTCTTGGTCGACCACCAAGCCGCCTCCCAGCGCGCGGAGAATCGGTCGATGCGCGGCAACACACACGACGATAACAGAGACGATTAAGAAATGCGACGTTCGCATGATTCCAGAGGAATTGGAGACATTCCCGGCGGAGCATCTCACAGCTCGAAACTCACGTTCTCCGGAACTCCGCAAGGCCGCTCCAGCCTCCAGCGTCGTGACGCACGCATTGAAAACCGGCAGATTCCAGGCGATCCCAGATCACTCGGCGTTTGGCTGCGTCGTGGTATTCCATTGTAATGGTATGGCATTGTCGCAGCAGGCCGGAATCACAGTGCTCCAGCATGGCGTACTCTCCCCCCTCGATATCGATCTTGAGCAGGTCGACCCTGTCGATCTTGTGCATTTTGAACAACGTGGCAAGCGTAAGAGCCGGTACGTCGACTGCTTGTTCTACCGAATCGTCTACAATTTTTCGGGCGTAACTGTGACCATCCTCTTGAGCATTCATACGGACAACGCCGTCCTTTGCAGCAACAGCGGCCATAACCGGTATGATCATGTCGTTCAGTGCGTTTTTCTCGATCATGTCAGTGAGACGGTGAAAGGTTGGTGGAAACGGCTCCACGGCGATAACCCGAACCCCTTTGAGCCGTTCCGCCGCCAGCAGGCTGAAAGACCCAAAATTTGCTCCCAGGTCAATGACCATTTCGGCCATCGCCGGCAGTCGATATTCCCGGCGGCAATAAACGTGCCACAGCGTTGTGACTTCGGACCAGTCTTCCAGTGTTATGGTATGGCCAGCGCGTGTCGTGCTGCGAAACGGATAGTCAAGCTTACCAGCGGCGACGTACGCCCAAGCCAGATCTCTCCATTGATGAAAGTAGCGAGCGCAACGCAGTACTTCAGCGGAACGTCGCAGCTTCGCAAACGCCGACATCATGCGCGCCATTGATGACGGCTCCCGCCCCGGAGAGCCAATCCGAACATTTATCGAGGAGAGATCAGTCACGGCCCGCGCCTTGAGTGGAGACCAAACGCAACACGGTTTCTGGAGAGATTTTTAGTCATCCGCCAAGTCGTTTTCCGGAAGAGAATTTACCACGCGTGTTTTTGGGTGGGGATCAAAAGACCACAACCGTTAGCAATTCATTGTGTGACAAGTCGAGCGTCAAATCGGAACGTTGATCCCAATTCCCTATTTGTTCCAGATCGAATTGGGTTCCGTAATTTGAACTGGCGAACATTTTGGGATGATCCGCGAGCTGGGAACGGTAGAACGCATCATCCAGGTAGAGAGGATGCAAACGTCCCCAGCTTTCGTGATAACGCCTCGGGTTGGCCTGTCGGCAAATATCCGAACCGTTGGGCGTGTAGGCTACGAACAGCCCGCCGGGGCGTAGTAGTCGCCGGGCCAAATCGAATGCCAACGCGGGCGTCGGCAGATGTTCGAGAACGTGGATCGAGAAGAACACGTCGAAGGGGCCGTGCAATTCATTAAGATCGTCTTCGACTCGAACGTCGAGCATGGTTCGGGCGTACTGGGCGCGCGAGCGACTGATCTCGAAACCAACGGTATCGAAGCCGGCTTGATTGAACTGCCAGACGCCGTATCCCCAAGAGGCGCCGTAGTCCAGTAGTCGAGCGTTCCGGCAAACGCCCAAGGCGTTTAACAGTGATAGTTTCTGTGAAAGGTTCTTCTCGGTTTTTGAAAACCCAGTCTCGAGCATCGTTTGCAGATCAGACTCAGTCGGACATGTGGTCGCGAAACCGCTCTGATAGCGTTCCTGATAAAACTTCGCGTTGAATTCCTGTTGATCCTGCGGAAGCCGGTACAGCAACTTGCACTTTTTGCACCGCACCAACATTGTTACCAGCATCTTCGATTTGACAACGTCGTAATTCGATGATTGACAACAAGGGCAGCGTCGTAACTTCGGCCGAAACCGATCAACGGCGCAGCGCGCCAGATATTGCCATCGTAATTTGTCGGAAAAGACGGGGGGCATGAGCGAGCTACGACTCCCAGCTAAGAGGAAACTCGATTTTGGCGTGCGCCATTAATCCAACGCCCCGCTACGGGCGGGAAGAAACGCTCCAGCTATTCTATTCACGATTCGTCGTGTCTCGTACATTCCGAGGTTCAACGCCGTGCATCGGCCCGACGGAATCGTTCCAACGCGCACTGGCTCACACTCGCCAGACAAGTCCCCCGAGAGATGGCGAAAATCGTCCAGTAGATGGCGCGACCTGGCGGTAAAATGCCCGGCCACAAGTTCCTTGTTGGAATCGCCGCCGCGCATTACGCAAATCTGTTGCGGGTCAAATTTTCGGCAACCGATTCGCCGCCCCAGCAGAGCCCATGCGGTTTGCTCCAACATGGTTGGAATCCCGGCGTGCAAACGTTTGCCGACAAACCAATCCATCAACTCCAAGTCGTAACTATCGCTTCGTAAACAGATCATTCCTGTGTTAATCCGGCTGGGCAACGTCACCCTTGGAGACGAGGCCAATTGCCAAGACCGCAGAGAATACGAATGTTCGCGGTCCTGCATGAACACAGCGTTCGTTTCATCGTTGGGAAGCACAAAGGGATTGAAAACAGGTCGTAGGAAGAGGACATCACTATCGCAGAAGGCGAACGTCTCTCCGGAACTAAGGAGCACTGCATCAAACAGCTTGAGTGCAAGCGGCAACCGTGAACGCAACGCCCAGGCATGTGGCCGCCCCCTCAGCAACTCGTGCATTCTCTGGTCTGCTTCGTCCCGCCGTACAATCTTTGCGGGAGAAAGTTTTTCCTCCAAAAACGCGATGTCGCCATCTGTTAAGGTTCCGTCGTCATGGATTTGAAACCGCAACGGAGAGGCGCATAGTTGCTGAAGCGATCCAAGGCACTGCGCGGCCATCGGCACATGGGCATGACAAACAAGACTGGTAATTGTCGTTGTCACATCGTTCATGCGGAGTCGGAGTCCGGCTGAACGGAAGCTGGAGGGCAAACGTTTTGAATCACAAACTCCACTTTTCCGGCTTGGTTACAGGGTAATTCTCGGCGATATTCAAATCGTACGTCCAGTTTTAAATCAACGCTATGGCGCATTTTATCTAGAATTTCGCGCTCGTCTTTCTCTGAAAAATGATCGCCCTGGATGATCCGTACAAGCAAATCGCCCGGTTCCTCCTGGACAAGTTGTATACCTCGTACGCGTTCAAATGCAGCGAAATGTTGTCCAAAGATAATCGCAGTTGCAGGAACAGGTGTCATTTCTCGTGTGTAAATGAAATATTGCGCGCGGCCAGACACTTGTTTCAAGCGAGGATATTGTCGTCCACAGACACAACCCCCTTGAGCAAGAATGCCACGGTCACCTGTTCGATATCGCACAAAAGGCATTGCAATGTTGTGCAGCGACGTTCCAATGATCTCGCCTTCGACATTCGGCTCCTGAATCACTTGGTTGTTTTCGTCCACTAGTGTCATTATGCCATACAGCGGGAAACTGTGGTATTCATGGCTGTCTTCACATTCACCAGCGAGAATAACGCACTCACTTTGCCCGTACCACGAATAACATCGACATCCTAGCGTGTCGGTAATAAATTTGCGTTGATGGTCATAAAGTGGCTCTGAACCGCACAACACCGCACGAATCCCTTCAGGGATTGCGATTTTCGAATCAAGTAGCACCTGCAGAAAAGCGACGATGGCTGAAGGGTAACCGTGAATAAATTGCGGTTGCACGCGCCGTACTTGCTTCATCGACTTCGCGAGCGTGTTCGTGTCAAGATGATAAGTGGATAGAGCGATTTCGTTATAAATTGGATTGAAAACCCAACGCTGATCTGTATTCAATCCTGAAAACGTGCGACCTCGCAATGTCAGTTTTGGATGCCGTGGATCGTAACCGACCCGTTCCCACTGAGCCAACATGTATGCCAATTCCCTTGGGTACATACTGTTGTTTTTGACGAACGCCATCGGAGTTCCAGAACTTCCGCCCGTGTTGTCTTTGTAGACCAACTCGCCATGTGCGTAGGTTGCGCGATAGCCGTCTGGATTTGCCACCAAGTCCGACTTGTCAACTAGCGGCAATCGCTCCAATCCGGTCAGGACATCATCGGTTTTTGGGTTTAACCCAATGTGCAGCATTACCTTTCGCCAAGCAGGCACGTGCTGTTGACAATGTACGAGCAACTCTCGCAATTTTTGAAACTGTCGTTCTTGAAGTTGCCCCAGAGTCAGGTAGTCGGTCGCGCGAATCAATTCACGGGTTTCACGATATACCCTCCCAGCTCGCCAGTCGAAGGGAATTGACGAATACAACCTCTGTAGCCAAAGCGGCGAGGCTTGGTACATTCGTTTCATATGGGTTAATGAAAACATTAGGAGGGTTGCGACGGTGGACGCGGAGGAAGATCTCGGCCAAGTCTATCGATGCGTTCAAGAAACGCTCTCGCCTTTATCACCGCTCCCAGACGCAACTGCACGGTGGATGGCAGGCAATTCCAAGCAGCCCACAGAGGCAACGTTCCGATCGGGTTTTGCCGAAATCGTTTTCTCCAACTGTTGCGGCACTTGGAA
>QIKY01000385.1 GCA_003233175.1 Planctomycetaceae bacterium
GCATGATTATCCAGACCTGTGGTTCCAACGCGTGTTGCTTTTGGAGTACGGCAAGCAGATGGAGCGTGCGTTGGAGGAATTGCGCCGCTTGTTGGAGCGATATCCGGCGACGTCGTCGGCGCTGTATCGAATGGGCGTGGTCAAATATCGTCAGGAAGATTTCCCCGCCGCCCGCCAACACCTGGAACAAGCGTTGGAAGTGAACCCCGGCTTGATCGGCGCCGCCGACATGCTCCGCACGATGCACGAGGTGCTAGACAATCCGGCCGAAGCGTTCGATTGCACGCTCCGACTGCGGAAAAGCCCTATTCGCTCGACTACCTCCGCGACGAAGTGTTGGCGATTGCCGAGCGGGAGTCGGCCGAAGCCGCCGAAAAACGCCTCGAAGAGGTTGCCAATGATTTCCCAAAACAGCGGCTCTCGGTTTTGCGAGGCCGCGCGTATTTGGCGGCCGGACACCCCGCCGAAGCCGAACGTCTGCTCGCGGAAATCGACACGCCGGCCGATGCCGATGAAGATCTATTCGAAGAATGCTTGCAGGTGAAAATTGCCATCGCGCTGGAGAACAACAGTCAGGCCAGAGTGCTGGCGTTGTGTGACGAAGGCCTCGCCCGCTGGCCCGATTCCACGCGGCTCAAGGAAATTCAGGCGGAGCAACTGGCCGAAGATGATCCTGCTCGAAGCCAGGAACTGCTCCGCGACGTGCTCCACAACGGAGAGCCGCAATTGCAAACGGTCTGGCAGTACTTGGGAGTTGCCGGGCAAGCCGGCGACGCCGCGGCCCGTGATGCGATTCTCGCCGCCCCGGAAGACCGCCGGGAGAATCTGGCGGTGCTGTTTTCCGAAGTGATGGGTCATCACGAATTAGTCCGCTGGAACGCGCCGTATTTACAATGGGCGCAGCGGGAATTTCCCGACGCCGACGCCCTGCGTTGGCGTTTGCTCAACCACTACAACATCAACGGGCAGGTGAAGAAGGCGGTCACGTTGGCCAAGGAGATTCACCAGCGAAATCCCCAGAACCCGGAAGCCGTGCGCATGCTCGGCCGCTGTCTGATCGACCACGACGCCCGCAAGGCGCTGCCCTATCTGGAAGAAGCCTGCCAGCAAGACCGCTCGGCCGACTACCTGTTCGACTTGGCCCGCTGCCATCAGGTTATCGGAGACGCAGTAAAATCGAAGCTCCTGCATTGGGAAATCCTGGAACAGAATCCTTATATGTCGTCCTCGTGGACCAACCTCTACCTTCTCGGCAACCTGGAGGAACGACTTTGGCCGTATCTGGCGCCGATGCTCGAACGCGGCTGCGGCGTCGACGATGAGTACTTCCTGGTGGCGGCTGTCAAACTCGCGATTGACCGCCAAGAAGCCTTGCCGAGCGCATGGTTCCCGCTGGCTTGTCGTCGTTGGGAAATCCTGAGAACGCATCCGGGGTTCGATGATGAACGTCCTCGCTTGCAGCGCGCCTTGCTGGCGTGGCAATCGAAACGAGCGAATGATGGCGACGGCCAACAGAGCGTTCCGCGAAATTTCGTCGAATCCTTGATCGGTCGCTACTGGTGGCCGCGACATTCCTGGGTTCCAGCGGAATAAGGACCACTTCCTTGGCGGCATATACAACTTCGGCGTTTCGTTCTTGGTAACCGTTCATGATTTTCACCGGTCGTAAGAACGCAATCCTCCGTTCTCGCTCGCGTTCACTCCGCGTGACACGAATGGAACAGGAGAGAACGGAGGAAACAGAGAAAGTGCGGAATCATTCGGTGTTGGCGCCGGGCAGGATCAATCTGGAAAGGCCGTCCGTCAATTTCAAAACATTAAAGTTGATGATCAGCCCCAGCGGAATATCGAGGACTCCAGTAAACCGGGCTTTGTTTTTATGAACTTCGATGGCGGAACCAATCACATTGTGCGTCATGCTGTTTGCGGAGGAAAACAAAGCATGCATCGAAAGACCTTTCATGCGGAGGAAACGAGCAAACAAACAATATTCTCCGTTCTCTCCGTTCCCTCCTGTAAAATCAAGCCAGCGTAACGCTGAACATTCCAATCAAACTCCGTGAACGGTTACCGTTCTTTTAACGCCGAGGTTCGAGCGATGCTGCCCAGCGGTAGTTCGATTCCAAAGCGGCTTGCACGGCGCGGGTCAGGTCGGATACGCCGATCGGCTTGGAGAGGACGGCGCAGGCCTCCACTTTCCGGGCTTCCTTGATGAGCGTTTCATCCACCGCCGCCGACAGCAAAATACAGGGCAGGTGCGGCACAACGGCCGAGCCCTCGCTCGCCTGACGAATACGCCGCATGGCTTCCAGCCCTGAAACGCGCGGCATGTGCATATCGAACAACGCCAGATGCACTCGCTGTTGGGAGAGAATCTGCAACGCCTCGGCGCCGTCGGCCGCTAGTACGGTGCGATAGCCGCGTGGTTCAAACACGGCTCGCAACGTCTCGCGAAAATCGCGGTCGTCGTCGGTAATCAACAAAGATGGCGTGATCAGATGCATCGCCTATCCTACCTGTTAATTAAACGGAAACCCTCGCCGCCCACAAAAGCAGCGTCACCCAACTATAGGGCAAAAATCGCGCCCAACGGCGAAATTCTCCTCGGCGGAAATACTAACTTATTTTGTACTAACGTCTTTGAGCAAGGTCGATCCGCCCAAAATATCGGAATTCTAGAATTTCGACATGCCCCGTTGGCAGCGAAATTTCTCTTGGGGGGTCGAAATGGCAGCGTGGCGAGCGCCTTCGCATCGCCTTGGGGGCGGCTCAATAAAAAGGCGGAATTTGCTTCCAACCAACAAAAAGTGTGCGACAATGATCCGCTTTGCCAACGAGCGAGGTTGGAGGCTGGGCGTTTTCGCCTGTGGTTTATATATAAATGCACCGAGACAACGTACGCTGGCCTTCCAAGGCCGTCGATTTGTTCCCGGAACATCCTGTTTCGACGGCCTTGGAAGGCCATCGTACAACTCGTATATAAACAACAGGCGTTTTCACTCCGCCTCCGCGGCAACATGCGTAAGACCAGGGGAGAGGTCCATTGGAGAATACGCTGGGGATCGGCATCACTGGAATATCGATCATCCTCCAGTTCGTCGGGACGTTCTTTGCATTGCGAATCGCGGTCGTTTCGCGCCGCCCGGCGCTGTTGCCATTGGCGCTGGCCTTTCTGTTGATGGGCGTCCGGCGGAGCTATTCGCTTTTCAACTGCCTGATGTACGAACTTCGCATCGACACGGGCGCCGAGAGCATCGCGCTGCTGATTTCTCTACTGGTGTTGGTCGGCCTGTATGGCGTTGGTGTGGCGGTTGCGGGGCCGAAAAACGCAGCGCGCAAGGCCGTCCCGCAGGAACACCACCTCAACTTGGCGAAAACGTCCATCATGATAGGTGTGTTCGTAGTGGTTTCCAGCGCGGCGGTCGAGTATTTTTCGTATTCGTCAAGCCGTACACTTTTGTTAAAGACGATCTATCACAACAATTTGATGTTCGCGCGGTCAGTGGCGAATCAGGCTGAACTACTGGCGAAGCGCGGCTCGAAGAACGATTTGGTCGACCGGGCGGAGCAAGTATGGGCGGACACAACCAAGCGTTATGGCCATAGTTATTTGTGCATCGTCGACTCCGACGGAACCTTGCTCCTGCACACGCTCTCTCCCGAAGCGAAAGGACAGACGGTTGCAGACTTACCGTTGGGCGCGAAGCGCTTCGCCGGACCGGAAAATATCGGCGAATTAGCCGGGTTGGGCGAGGAATGGGTCGGAAATTTATCCAACAGGGGCGGCCAGCCTCAAGTGGTCGCTTTCACTCCGGCGTCGACGTTCGATTGTTTGATCGCGGTTCATGTTCCCATCGCCGACATAGATTCTGAAATTCGCACGGATATGTTGCCGTGGACCGCCGCGGTGTCATTTATTTCTTTTGTGTTGCTGCCCTTGTCGTTGGGATTGATGTACTGGTCTTATTCGGGGGCGCTTGCCGAGCGTCTACAAACCGAAGAAGCGTTGCGAGACAGCGATGCGCGCGCCCTGGCCATTCTCGACTCCACCATGGACGCCATCGTCAACACGGACGAACACGGCTACATAGAAACGTTCAACGCGGCCGCCGAACGCATTTTTGCCTACTCCGCCGATGAAGTCATGGGCCGCAACGTTTCGATGCTCATGCCCTCGCCTTATCGGGAAGAGCACGACGGTTACCTCCGGAAGTACTTGGAAGCCGGCGAATGCACGGTTGTTGGCGGGCGGCGGGAAGTTGTCGCCCGGCGTAAAGACGGAACCACGCTCCCGATTGATCTATCGGTAAGCGAATTCAGCTTGGAACGCCAGAGAAAATTTGCCGGCGTTGTTCGCGACATCACCGAGCATAAAAGGGCGGAAGAGGAGCTTCGCCAATACGAACATATCGTCTCGACTTCAACAGACATGCTCGCCCTGCTGGATGAGAATTTTGTCTACCTAGCTGCGAATGCGGCGTATTTTAAGGCCTTTGAGCTATCGCATGACGAACTCATTGGCCATACCGCGATCGAACTGTTTGGCGAGCAGGTCTTCGAGAAGGTGATCAAACCTGCGGCCCAACGTTGTTTGTCGGGCGAGCAAGTCCGCTTCCAACAATGGCTGGAGTTTCCCGCCTACGAACCCAGATACATGATCGTCAATTATTATCCCTACCGAGACGATACCGGAGAGATCAAGGGCTTTGTGGTCAACGCGCGGGATATCACCGGACGCAAACAATCTGAAGACGCGTTGCGTTCGCTGGTCGAAACGTCATCGCGCCAATTCGGCGAATCGTTCTTTGAGTCGATGGCGTTGGAGTTGGCGCGCGTCTTGCGGGCGGATTACTCCATGATCGGAAAGCTGGAGAGCGACGACGCCATCCAGACCATCGCCACGGTTGCCGACGGCAAGTTGACGCCCAATTTCAGGTACGAATTGCGTGGCACGCCGTGCGAACACGTCGTGGGTAGGAGCGTGTGCTCCTACGCCTCAGACATCGCCGCCCTATTCCCCGAAGACGCCATGCTGGGGGAAATGAAAGTGGAGGGCTACGTGGGCGTGCGGCTGATGAGCGCCTCCGGCGACGTTTTGGGGATTATGTCGGCCATGTATCGGGCGCCTTTGGAGAACGGCGAATTCGCGGAATCGATTTTGCAGATTTTTTCCGCCCGAGTGAGTAGCGAAATAGAACGCGGACGGGCTGAAGAGGAAATTCACAAGAGCCAGGAACAACTCCTGGAACAACAACGCCGCGAAACCGAACTTGCCGAAGCCAAACTCGATACGTTGCGGCGAAAACTCGTCCATCAGACGCGTCTCGCGACTATCGGCCAAATGACCGCCAGTATTGCGCACGAAATTCGCAACCCGTTGGGGGCCGTGCGCAATGCGGCGTACTTGTTGAAGCGGAAGTTTCCCACGCTCACTCCGAAACTCAACCAGTACTTCAATATTATCGATCAGGAGGTCAGTGCCGTAGACCACGTCATCCGCGACATGCTCGAAATGGCCCGCGGCAAGGAGCCGAAAAAGGAGCCCTTCGACCTTTCGCAAACGGTTCGCGAAATATTCAAGGGGATGGACGTCGAAGAAACGGCGCGGTTTGAGTTGCGGTGCGACCCCGAGCCGTTCATGATCGTGGCCGACCAGGGGCAAATTCGCCAGGTAATCCTCAACCTGGTTACCAACGCGGTTCAAGCGACCAGCCGCCAGGGTGAGGTTTTGGTCGAATTAAGCACTGCGGGCGAATGCATTCTGATAGAAGTGCAGGATAACGGCGTGGGGGTCGACGCAGAGCACCGCGTCCAACTGTTCGATCCGCTTTTCACCACCAAGGCCAAGGGCACCGGTTTGGGTTTGACGATCTGCCGCCAAATTGTGGAGCGTCATGGCGGCGTCATAAATTTTCAACCCAAAGAGGGCTCTGGCGCTAGGTTTTGTGTTAAACTGCCCCAGCGCACCAGCCAGAAACGCGATGGATCAGGGGGAGGAATGTAACCATGAATTCGCAACCTGAGAGTAAGGCCGAGCGCATTCTCGTCGTGGACGACGAGCGAAATATGCGTATTACGCTGGCTGATATCCTGCAGGATGAAGGCTATGAGGTCGATACAGCCGCCAATGGAGAAGAAGCCGTCGCGATGTGCTCCGAGCGAGGCTATAGCATTGTTCTGCTCGATGTTCGCATGCCTGGAATCGACGGAGTCGAGACTTTTCGCCAGATTCGACGACACCAAGAAGCCGTTCGCATCATCTTGATGAGCGCCTACGGACTCGACGAACTAAAAGACGCCGCACTCACCGAGGGGGCGATCGCGTTTTTGTCCAAGCCGCTCGACGTGCAACAAGTAATCAAGCTGATCGGCGAAGTTCGCGACACCGCGATCCTGGTTGTTGAGAACGAAGAAGCCATCGCCACGGCGCTGCACGGCACGCTGAAAGAACGTGGGTACTGGGTTACGCTGGCTCGCAGCCCGCACGACGCCTTGGAGCTTGCCGAACAGATTCGCTTCGATTTGATATTCATTGATGCGGAGCTTCCAGCCATGAACGGACTGGAGCTTTATCTGGCGATCAAAAAACTCACGCCCAACGCCGTGGCGATCATGATTTCGGGCAACGACGAAGAATTCGAGGCAATCGCCCGAGAGGCGGTTCGGCGCACCGCCTACACGATCGTGAGGAAACCGCTCGACCTCGACCATGTCCTCGCGATGCTTGATCGAATCACAAGTCAGCAAGCTTCCAATTACCTGCGCAAACCACCTGAAAACAGGCCATGAGTATCGATACGAAGCAAGCAAGTAACAATCTAAACGCCTCAAGGAATGAGGAACGATCAAGGTTTTCCCGCCTGCTGCTCGTGGAAGACAACGAATCGTTGTTGATTACGCTCCAGGGAATTCTCGAAGATGAGGGTTTCGTTGTCACTGGCTGCGAAACCGCGTCCGAAGCGCTGCAGCATATTCAACAACAGGAATTTGGCGTGGCGGTGGTCGACCTGCGCCTGCCCGACATGCAAGGCACGCAACTCCTGCAGGAATTCAAAGACCTGGGGAGCAAGGTCCGGGTGATTATCAATACTGGGTTCGGCGAGTTTGAGTCGGCCAAAGACGCTCTCAACTGCGGCGCCTTTGCGTACGTGGAAAAGGCCGGTGAACCTCGCGACCTGATCGGTCACGTGCATCGTGCGCGTCGCTCGCATTTTGAGCAATACGCCGATGATCTTGAAGCGGCGGTGGCCGAGCGCACGGCGGAGCTTTCTGAAAGTGAGAAGCGGCTGCGGCTGGTTTTTGACAACGCGCCGGTTTGTCTGTGGCATGAAGATTTTTCGAGCGTCAAACAGATCCTCGATCGGCTGCGGCAAGAGGGCGTCCTCGACTTTCGCCAACACCTTGAAAAGCATGCGGAAATCGTGACTGAGTGTGTCAAACGCGTCAAAGTTCTTGACGTCAATCTGGCCGCGGTCCAATTGCACCACGCTCGCGGCAAGCATGAATTGACAAACTCGCTGCCGCAACTGTTCTGCGACGAATCGTATGAAACCTACCGCGAAATGTTGATTTCCCTGGCCAACGGCGAGGAATCGTTTGAAGCAGACACCGTGCGGTTAACGCTCGAGGGCCAGAGAAAACACATGATGCTGAGCATGTTTGTCGATTCGAATGCTCCGAATTGGTCGAGCGTGTATTTGGCCTGCACTGATATCACGGAACGCAAACAGACCGAAGAAGCGTTGCGCGATTCAGAAATAAGAACGCGCGCCTTGCTCGACGGCTCGCCCATCTGCAACAAAATCATCGACCTTGATTCTCGCTTGCGGTACATGAGTTCGGCCGGTCAAAGGCAACTGAAAATTGATGACATCAACCCTTTTTATGGGAAGATCTTCCCTTCCGATTTTTATCCTGAGTCGGCGCGAACTCCATTACGTGAACACCTTCAGCGAGCACAAGCCGGAGAGACTTCCAGCATGGAATGCGAGGTATTTGACACCGAAGGGCGCGAAGTTTGGTACCACACAACGTTCGTGCCCGCTCGCGATGACGAGGGGCGCATCGAATATGTCATCGCCGCGTCGGTGGATATCACCGAGCGCAAACGCGCGGAAGAAGAAAACAGAGTGCTGCAAAACCATCTACGCCATACCCAAAAGATGGACGCCGTGGGAAAACTGGCGACCGGCGTGGCCCACGAATTTAATAACATGCTTGTGGGCATTCTCGGGAACGCCGAGTCGCTGCTTAACCAAGCGGGAGAAGGCCTGCCAGAGCGTTTCACTGGCCCGCTCAAGGAAATAGAACGCGCCGGAACCCGCGCCGCCGATTTGACCAAACAACTGTTATGCTTTGCCCGAAAAAAGAATCCTCATGTCACGCAGTTTGATGTCAATCGAGTGATTACCGGCAGCCAGGGCGTACTTCAAAGGCTGGCCGGTCCAAAAATCGTTTTCAAAACTCTGCTGGCCTCGGAATCGTTGATCGTTCGCGCCGACGAAGCCGATGTTGAAAGCGCCCTGACGAACTTGGTCCTCAATGCTCGCGACGCCATGCCCAACGGCGGCTTGCTTACCGTTTGCACCGACGCCGTGATACTGGAAGCCAATGAAGCCACGCCGGGCTGCAAGCCGGGTTGTTATGTTCGGCTTTCGGTCATCGATCAGGGCTGCGGCATGCCGCCGGAAGTCGTGGAAAGAATTTTCGAACCTTTCTTCACCACCAAACCCCTTGGCGACGGCACCGGCCTCGGGCTCTCCACCGTTTTCGCCGACGCCGCCAACGTGGGCGGGTTTGTCACCGTTGAAAGCCGCGTGGGCGAAGGCGCCGAAATTCGCCTCCATTTGCCTCGGGCGGAAGAGTCGTCCGAAACGGCCGACGTTCATGCTGGCGCCGTGGCTCGTTCGACCGGCGGCAGCGAAACGATTCTCGTCTGCGACGACGAAGATATCGTACTTGCCTCCGTGACAACCCTGCTCGAAGCCTTTGGCTACGCAGTCATCGCGACGAGCAGTCCCCAAGAAGCGATTGCGGCCGCCACGACCCACCAGGGCCCGATATCTTTATTGCTTACCGATGTCTCGATGCCGGGCATGAACGGGATACAACTCAGCCGCGAGATCACACGAATTCGCCCCGATATCGGCGTCATATTAACATCGGGTTACGCCGAAGACGTTCTTCAACTACACGCCGCCCAAGACGAACATTTCAAATTTGTTCAGAAACCCGCGCCCGGCGATACCTTGACGCGCGCCATCAGGGAAATATTGGATCAACGGAAATTGCCCGGGAACTGAGTGAACGGGCTCTCCGATTTAATCAGCTAGGCAAGTGTCGTTCGTTTCCTCGCAGCCGGCGTTCGGGAAAATAATTCACTTGCACAATCGTTCGCGGCTTTTGGAGATTCCCACATGATCGATTTTGAATACCTGTACAAGGGCCTCTGCGGGTTGGCTCGCGCTCGCCGCGCTAACACCCTGGCCGGACATCTGGGCGCGGCCGTGGTCGCGGGTTATTTCTTCGGCGAAGATAACCCCAATCTTGACGCCCAGGTGTACGTTGCAGTTACGCGAGAGTTGGATCGCATTATTGCCGGCGATGAGAGCCTCTGGTTCGATCCTGAAAAAGCGGGCGTCACGGTGGCGGAGTTGTTCGCACCGTTTCCCGAGGAAAAGGCCGACGAATCGCAGATTCCATTGATCGCCCAAGCACTCGCCGGCAACATCGGAAAAACACGCCAGTCGGGGCATAACGTTATCTTTGCCGCCATCGCCACGCGAGCACTAATGGGCCATCCTCAATTCGCCACACCTTCGATCGTCGACGGCCTGCGAGAACTTATTGCAGGCTTCAACGGCGCCGGGCCAGGCCGCGGTTATTATGGCAAGCAGCGAGGCTGGCTCGCCGGCGATCAAGTCGACCTCTCCGCCGTGGAGCGTCTCACGAATTACGATTCCGAGCAAGCCATGGCGGAGGTCGTGATCGACGACCTCATTCTCTGGGGCGGCGCTCGCAAACAGGGCTTCGGCGGCATGTTTCATCTGATCAACCATGCGGCGGGGCTGATCGAACTCGCAAGATATGGCCAAGCCGACGTGGCCCGCAGGGGCTGGGCGGCGCACCAGCGGCATGTCAGGCTTTGGCGGTCGCTGCCCCGATTGGACGAAGAATTGGGAAAGATCACGCCCGCAGAATACGATCCTCGCACGGCGGCGTATTGGCGCCGCGAATCCGACACTCCCTACTCCGCAAGGCTGACCCATCGGGTCAAAACACTCTACGGATTCTATACGCTGTTGCCATACGTGCAGAGCGCCGAAAAACGGCGGCGGGCGAAAAAGAAATTTCTCTACTTAATGGCGTAGTTGCAGATTCCTATTTCGCCGGAATTAATTCCAGACAAACCAACCGATCAGCCCCGCGAACGTATAGCAAACCGTGCGAGAGAATGGGCGCCGCCCAAGCTGGCGCCTTCAAAAGACGAGCCGGTCCAAAACCGAAGGCGCTGTCGCCGGCCGTTTCTTTTTTTAACGTGATTTCCGTAACCAATTCGTATTTTTGGGGATTCACCTTCAAGAGCCGAAGAACGCCGTCTTCGCTCAAGCAAACAAAATGGCCGTCGACATACAACAACGAGCTGCGGGTGAGCCCCGGAACACTCCACATGACCTTGCCCGTTTTCCATTCGACGCAGCGCAGTTCGGCGTTCCGTTCGTGGCGTCCGCTCGAACCATACAGGTAGCCGTCTTGATAAATGGCCGTGTTCCAATGGGTTTGCATCGAACGTTCACGCCGCCGTTGGTCGTCTTGCCAGACGATCTCGTATCCGCCCGGTTTCACCGCCAGCAGCGCGCTGCCGGGTCCATACGTTTCCGAGATGAAAACTTCGTTGCCCACCACCACCGGCGTGCTGGCGTTGACACTCTCCAGAATTGGCGCCCGCCAGGGAAATTCAAAATCGATCACGCCGGTTTCGGGGTGAAAGGCCAGCAGGCCGCCGCGAGCAAACACGAAACACCAGCGACGGCCATCGATGGACGCCAACTTGGGCGACGAATAACTGGCCAGTTCCTGGCTGATTTTGTAGACCACCTCTCCTGTTTTCTTGTTGAACGCCACTACGCCGGAGCCGTTTCCGGAGGCGCGGTCCAACTGGCCGGGCGGCAGTTGTTGGTCTTCCGGCGGACTCCCGCCAATCATCGCGATGAGCAAGTCGCCTTCGACGACGGGCGTGGCGCCGACGCCGAAAAAGTTTTGGATCACGCCAAATTTGTCGATCGTATCTACTTTCCAAATCAACGAACCATCGGCGGTTGCCAGGCAATGCAACATGCCTTCGGCGCCAAAAAGATAAACGCGGCCATCGTCGATAACCGGTGAACACCGCGGCCCGCCTGCGTAGCCGTAGAGGTCGGCATACGTGGTCGGATAGGAGAACTCCCAGGCTTGCTCACCGGTTCGAGCGTCGAGACAGGTCAGCCTGGCTTCGTCGCCGATCCGATCGAATTGATAATATTTCCCCTCGCTCACCGAACCGATGCCATAGCTTGTGCCCAATTTGCGTTGCCAAATCAGGCGGAGATTCGGGCTGCTCCAATCGGTGATAATTCCCGTTTCAGAGGACCGACTATCTCGATTCGCACCCAGAAACGAGGGCCAGTCCTGGCCGGGCGCGGCGTTTTCCTGAGTGGTGTTTTCTTCCTGAGTGGTGGTTTCCCGTGCGGCGTTTTCGGAAATGTCCGACGCTACGGCCTTGCGCGGTGCGGCGGCCGACGTCGCCGGCAGCACGCCGGCTGGCTCTCCGCAACCGACGATTCCACTTACCAGGGCGCCAATAGACAAAACGAATACCAATGCGAATGAACGATGCAACATGGCTCAATATTCTCAAACTGTGTGAGGCGGGATGTCGTGCATCGGCGGACACGTCGAAACTTGAAGGTCGTTCGTAAATTAAGTTACTGTCCGCCGCTTGGAAAAGCCCGCATATTGAAATTACCGGGCTTTTAACTCGGCAAGTAGATTGCGGGCGTGTTCCCGCGATTCTCTCAAAATACCGTTTCTCATGCTATCGCCATTTCGCCTAACCGGTTTACTCGCTTGGCCGGACGTCCCGGCGCTGGCGGGAGAACGTGGCTGACTAGCGCCGAAACCTTGCATTTAAGCGGTAAACCTTTATGCTATGGCTGGATAGGTCGTTTCGGGTGGATTTCGGCGTACGGAGCGGGATTTCGGCTTAGTCGAAGCGCATAAGCCAAACCTCAGTTGGCAGCGGCGCGAGGAGCCGCTGGCGAATTTATGAAGGATATTTTATTTCATTATGTCCCGGTGCATCCCGTCACTTGGGCGTATTTGTCGTCGTTGTTGATGATTGGGCTTTTCTTCAAGTTCAGTCGTTTCTGGAACGTGCGTAATTTCGACTTGGTTCTCTTGATTTTGTTGGCGCCGGGTCTGTTGCTGGCTGTTTCGGGCCACGAAATTCAGGCCCCAATCGCGCTGCAGCTTGCCAAGTTAAAAGCAGCTTCGCTTGAATCTGCCGCAGAGAACCTGCTTTTGTCGGCGGAAGAACCGACGATCGACGAGGCGCCAGCTGGCGAATCTTTGGCTGGCGAAGCTTTCGCTGGCGAATCTTTGGCTGGCGAATCTTTGGCTGGCGAATCTTTGGCCGGCGAATCTTTGGCCGGCGAAGCTTTGGCCGAGGGAGCTTTGGCCGAGGGAGCTTTGGCCGAGGGCGAAGCTTTGTCTGAAATGCAAGTCGCGGAGGCTGAATTGCAGCGCGGCCGCTCGATTGAACGGCTCGGTTTTATCTGGCTGTATGTTGTCGGCCTGCTACTCCTCATTCGCTTGCTGATTGATCCCGCCATGGTCAGGCGGCCTCTGCTGGAACCCAACCTCTCCACCGGAGGGTTGGTGTTCATCGGCTGTTCGATGTTTGTGTTCCTCATGGCAAATGTGATCACAAGTCGACCGACCGAAGACGACCTGCGAGGACCTCGAGGCGCCAAGGAATTACTGGCCCGACAGTTGGCCGACGAAAACGACACCAGCCTTGCCCGCTACGGACCCGGCCTATGGGTGATTCACGTTCTGCCCAGCCTGCCAACCTTAACGCTTGGCGAACCAAGCCCCACGCCGGCGCTGTCGGCCGAGCCTGTTGAAAACGAACGCAACGGATACGCGATCACCGCGAAAACGATGGCCATTCTCGCGCATTTGGCCGTCGTGGTGGGACTGATCGGCATTGGCTATCGTCATTTCGACAACGTAAAAATGGGCATGGGCTGTGCGGTGCTGTACCTCATGTTGCCCTACACCGCGCAGATGACGGGCCGTGTTTCTCACGTATTGCCGGCGGCGTTGTTGGTTTGGGCCGTGTTTTGCTACCGACGGCCGTTGACATCGGGCATTTTCATGGGGCTGGCCATCGGAGTGGTTTACTACCCGATTTTCCTGTTGCCCCTGTGGCTCAGCTTTTATTGGCAACGCGGCTTGACCCGCTTTGCCGTGGGCGTGCTCTCAATGTTGATCATGCTCAGTTTGTCGCTGATTTTTGTCTCCAGCGACTGGGCGTCGTTCTGGGCGCTGTTCCAAAAAATGTTTGGACTCTGGGCGCCGAGAGTCGAGCACCTGGAAGGCATTTGGCGTTTGGGGTGGGACCCTGTCTTTCGCATTCCTATTCTTACGGCGTTTGTGGCCTTGAGCGGCGGTCTCGCGATATGGCCGCCGCAAAAGAACCTGGGCACGCTGATCAGTTGCTCCGCCGCCGTGATGGTGGCCACGCAGTTCTGGCATGGCGATGGCGGCGGCCTGTTTATTGCCTGGTATCTTCCGCTGCTGTTGCTGACCATCATCCGGCCGAATCTAGAAGACCGCGTCGCCCTGAGCGTGCTCGGCGAAGGCTGGCTCCCCAGAAGGCGGCAGTTTGCCCAACGCTCGATCGACCAAGCCGCTTGAAATATGAGAATGGTTCCGCGTAGGCTGAGGAACAGTCCTGAAATGAGTTCCCGATTACAGCGCGGAAAAGCCCGGCATTTTGAAAATGCCGGGCTTTTAGTTCGGGTTGTCAAGGATTGGGGGCGGGGGTTACCAAAGGTATTCCATGCCGGCGCTGACGCCGTGAAAGAAGACGTCGTTGTTTGTGCTGACA
>QIKY01000333.1 GCA_003233175.1 Planctomycetaceae bacterium
CCACGACGCGGCCATTCTCGATTACGTGTTGCAGCTTGCCATCGAAGCCGGGGTTGCGTTCCTTCAGCTTCTCGCCGACCGCCTCAACTTGCTGCTGTGGCGCGAGTTTCGCCACGGCGGCGATGAAGGTTTGTTGGTCGGCGGTTGGTTTCCCGGGGGTTGCTCCGGTCGCCATCGCCGCCATCGCCGCCAGCGGTTGGCCGTTGATGGTTTTGAGCGTTTTGATCGCCTTCAGCACCGGGGCGTTCTTGCGGGCCATCTGTGCGGGGCAGGTCAGCGTTTCCAGGGTCAGTTGGGTCAACGGCGAAAGGTCCTGCCAAGCGACGCCGCCGGTGAGCGTCAGCTTTTTCAGGCTCTGGAAGGCCATCAAAGGCGTTAGGTCGTGCGGCTGGTCGCCGACGAGAATGAGCGTGGCTTCGGTTACTGTCGCGCTGGAGGTTTTGACGCCCAACGCCACTTTCGCGTTTTGCAGGTTGAGTTCGAGCAGCCGGGAGCGGACCGCTTCAACCTGTTTTTCAGCCGGCAGTTTGGCCGCCGACGCGATGAATTTCTCGGCCGCCTTACGCCGCGCGGCAAGCTGTTTCCAGAACTCGGCGACGGGGGCGCTTCGCCCGAATGGATGATAAACCTGAGTCATCTTCAGCGGCAGCGATTTCAGCAGCGTTTCGTCCGCCGGGTGATACTGCCGCGCATCCCACGACAGCGTCGTCAGCGGCAGCCCCTGTAAGGGGGTGAGGTCCGAGACTTGCGTGTGGTAGCAGTGCAGCATCGTCAACGGCATCCCCTGCAAGGGCGAGAGGTCGGCGACTTGCGTGTAGCTACAGTTCAGATGCTTCAGCGGCATCCCCTGCAAGGGGGAGAGGTCGGCGACTTGCGTGACGTGGCAGCTTAGGTGCATCAGCTTCATCCCCTGCAAGGGGGAGAGGTCGGCGACTTGCGTGTCGTAGCAGTACAGCGTCGTCAGCGGCATCCCCTGCAAGAGGGAGAGGTCGGCGACTTGCGTGCCGCCGCAGTACAGCCTCGTCAGCTTCATCTCCTGCAAGGGGGAGAAGTCGGCGACTTGCGTGTAGCTACAGTTCAGCTGCTTCAGCGGCATCCCCTGCAAGGGGGAGAGGTCGGCGACTTGCGTGTAGCTACAGTCCAGGTACGTCAACGGCATTCCTTGCAAGGGGGAGAGGTCGGCCAAACGGCCCTTGCCGGAAGCTGAGCCGCTGCATATGAGCCGTTCAAGCTGAGGCAGCGCGCCAACGGGCGAGATATCGGTGACTTGATCGGTGATGAACCGCAGTTCCACGACGCGGCCATTCTCGATTACGTGCTTCAGCTTGCCGTCGAAGCTGGGGTTGCGCAGTATAAGCCGCTCGCGAACCGCCTCAACTTGCCGCTGGGGCGTGAGTTTCGCCACGGCGGCGATGAAGGTTTGTTGGTCGGCGGTTGGTTGCCCGGGAGTTGCTCCGCCCGCCATCGCCGCCGCCAGCGGTTGGTTGTGTTTCGTTTGGGCCAGTTTCTCCAGCGTGACCGCGACATACGCCTTGCCGCCGCGGGCGAGCGTGAATTTTTTGGTCAGCAGCCGGACGTTGCCCACGCGGTCGTAGACTTCGATTTCTCCGCCGACGGCCTGGAGTTGGAACTCGCGGCCGGTGGTTTTGTCTTGCACGATGACGCCGTTCTGCTTGATGACAATTTCGACGTTTGGGTCGTCGACCTTCACCACCAGCAGACCTTGGTTCATGGCGAAACGGATAACCGTCCCGCCGAAAAGGTAAAAGAGCGGCAAAAAAAGCAGGGCGGCGGTGAAATAAAGCTGCGGTCCGCCAACACGGAAAGGGCGCACGGAGTTCGGCTCGGCGGCAGCCTTGCGGGCGATGGTCGTGGCCGGCGTGGTGTCGTTCGCCTTGGCTTGCGGAATGACCACGGTGACGGGTTGCCGTTCGATATCGGCGATGCGCTGCAAAACCTCGGCCGCCGACGCGGGGCGGTCGTCGGGGTTCTTTTGCAGCAGTTGCATGATCAGCCGGGCCAGTTCCGGATCGATCTCGGGAGAGATTTTGTCGACCGCCTCTGGCTCGTTCCGCACCACGGCCATGAGCGTGGCGGTGATGTTGGCGCCCGAAAACGGCGCCTTGCCAGTGGCCAGGTGGTAGAGCACGCTGCCCAGGCTGAAGAGGTCGCAGCGATGATCGACCGACTCGCCTTGCGCCTGTTCGGGGGCCATGTACTTGGGCGTGCCGACGACCATGCCGCTTTGCGTGAGGCCTGCGTCGTTGTCGTTGCCGGTCGCGCGGACGAGGCCGAAATCGAGAATTTTGGCGCGGCCGGTTCCGGCCTCGATCCAGATATTATCTGGTTTGATGTCGCGGTGGATCAGTTGGCGGTCGTGGGCGGCGGCCAGACCAGCGGCGACTTCGCGGCCGATTCGCAGCACTTCGCGCTGGTCGAGCTTCTCTTCTCGTTTGAGGCGTGCCAGCAAGGACTCGCCGCACAAAAACTGCATGGCGATGAACGGCACGCCGCGTTCTTCGCCCACCTGATAAATATGCACGATGTTGTCGTGGTTGATCGAAGCGGTGGCCTGCGCTTCGCGGAGGAAGCGATTCTTGGCCGATTTGCTGGCCACGACGAGCGGTTTCATCACCTTGAGCACCACCAGCCGCTCCAATTTGGGGTCTTCGGCTTTGAAGACGATGCCCATTCCGCCGACGCCCAACACTTCCAGCACTCGGTATTCGCCCAAGCGGCCGATTTCATCGGGTTGTTCCGGTGGCGCGAGGAAGTCGAATTCTTCATCTTCCTCGGCGGTGTTTTCGAGGCTCTCTGGCGCCGCATCGAGCGCGCTGGCCGCTTGCGAGTGGTTCTCGAGGTGCTGGGTGTCGTCGGTTTCCGTCGTTTCATCTCGACAGCGGAGTTGCTTGCCGCGCTCGATGACCTGGGCCACGGCTTCTTCCTCGCCATAATCGATATCGGGGGCCAGAATTGCGGCGGTTAGTTCATCGCAGGCCGAGATTGTGTCGGCCATGGCGGCGCAGTTGTCGCAGTGCAACAGATGCTCTTCCAGACTCTCGCTTTCCGGGCCGGGCAACTTACCCAACAGGAGCAAGCCAAGGGTTTTCGCATCTGGACAGGCTTTCGTTTTCATGGCTTGCTCCCGATTTACATGGATGCGCGTTAGCGTTTTGCTTTCCGCGTTATTACGGACTACGCACAAACCCTGGAACTCTGTCAAGAAAGCGGGGTTTTTTTTCTGGGTCAATCCATGAGGCCGGCGAGTTCTTCACGTAACCTCTTCAGGACCCTGGACTTCGCCAGATAGGCCGTGTTGGGTGTGATACCCAGTTCCCTGGCCACATCGGCGGCCTTGCTCTCTTGCACAACCTGCTTCAAGCAGGCTTGCCACGTTTGCTCCGGGAACTCAGCCTGCATGAGCCGCATGGCGCGTTTGACCAGAAAGCGGCGATACTCAGCCTCGCCGAGCAAGTCGGTGGCGTCGGCCACGGCGATCCTTTGGATTGTCTCCTCGACGCCGGTTGAGGGCCGGTTTGCTTGACGGCGTTGGAAGTCGCGGATTTTGTTGACCGTGATCGTGCGGAGCCAACCTCGAAAACGGCGCGTCGGATCGTATTCAAACTCCGGCAGTTTGTCGACCAGTATGCTAAGCACCTCTTGGACCAAATCGGCGCCGTCGGTCGTGTTCAGCCCCTGGCTTCGGCACCAGTGATAGATCAGCGGCGCGTACAACTCCACGAATCGGCGCCAAGCGGCTTCTTTGTCGTCGGTGTGCAACCGCCGCAACAGACTGACGGAGGTGGAGTCCATGAAAGGTCCTCGGGAAGTTGGTTGGGCCGCCAGCCTAACATAATCCTTATCAGTTTTCACCCAACTGGGCTCTTCGCTACGCTGGCGGTTCGGCCGCCGCCAATTGAGAAAATACTTCGCCAATGCCGGCGTTTATCACGATATCGGCTAGGTGGTCGAGCGGCGTGGTCTCGCGGTTGATGATCACCAGTTTTGATCCATGGCGTTTGGCCAAGGCGGGCAGGTCGGCCGCCGGAGTGACCACCAACGAAGAGCCGATGGCCAAAAAAACATCGGCGCGTTTGGCCCAAGCCGAAGCGGTTTGAAGCACGTCGGGCGAGAGCGATTGCCCAAATGAAATGGTGGCGTGTTTGAGCAAGCCGCCGCATTTTTGACAGACGGGAGGCCGCCCGGTGTTTTTGAACTCAGCAACCAACGGCCCCGCCTCAAAACGGGTGTGGCATTGCAAGCAGCCGATTTCGCGGGCCGTTCCGTGCAACTCCAGCACGTTCGCACTCCCGCCGACTTGATGCAGCCCGTCGATGTTCTGCGTGATCACGCCGTGCAATACGCCGTTCCGCTCCCATTCGGCCAATGCCAGGTGCGCGATATTCGGCCGGGCTTGGAAGAATTCGTCGTGCGTCATCGATTTCTGCCGCCAGTATTCGACCCGCGATTCCGCGCTACGGAGGAAGTCGTCGAAATAGACCGGGCTGTTCGTCGCCCAGACGCCGCCCGGCGAGCGGAAATCGGGAATGCCGCTTTCGGTGCTGACGCCCGCCCCAGTAAACGCCACCGCCGATTTTGACCGCCGCAGCCAATGTGCGAGTGTTTGGATATCTTCAGTCATGTGCTGCGTCTTCCGAGAAATGGAACCCAGTCGTGCTCACTCCGCATTTGTTATTTGCTTTTGCGAGCAGCGCGCGCCGTTTCGATCGCTTTCTCAACCCAAGGCCGTAACCGCGGCGGACTTTCCAGCAGCTCCAGCGGAATTTCGTAATACTGCATGACGCGGTCATCGTCGAACGGATGGAACGCCGCCCAGCCGCGCTGTTCGTAGTCGGACCGATTCGAATCGTCGACTTTGAAGTACACCTGCTCACCGGCAATGATGGCGAAAAACAGGCCGTCGCCGTAAATGCCCACGCCGCCAAACATCGCCCGCGATTTAACAGCGACAATCTGCCCCAGTTGGCCTTCCACAAAGGCGCGAAAAGTCGGCGTTACCGACATGGGTCGTCTCCCTGTTATCTATACGCCTGGTTCGTTGAGAGGATTTGAACCTCATTTATCAATAATTATTTGTCAATTGTTATTCGGCGGCAACCAATCCAAGAGAAACCGGGAAAGGAGTACACGCTATGTCACGCAGCAGGTGGAATCAACGCACAGAGCCATTGCCGCGCAGCCGCTTCCTTGAACAAGGTGCTCAACCTGACCCGGTGCTGCCGGGCGGGTTAGCTTGGTCGTTATTTTCCGCTCGGAAGTATCCCGTTGAAATCAGGCTCACGCATCGACGAGCGAAAGATCATCAGGTACTTGGACGGATCGCCCATTAGCTCTCCAGGGGATCTCGCCAAAATTCCACGTTGCTCCAAGTCGTCGAGTCCAGGGAATGGGTTCTCCGCAGAACGGCCACGCTCGGTCGTCGATGTAGAGATCCGCAATCGGTTTCCCGAGATTGCAACGCATCTGGATACTGGCGGGATTGGCGTTCACATGATCGATGAGGCCCGGAACGGTTTGGTCGATCCATTCCCGAATGCGACTGATGTCCGCCCGCGTTGTATGAAGCACGACAACCCACCCAGCGTTTTTGAAGCGTTCCAAGGCTTCCCAGGCGCCGGGACGCAACGGCCCGATGTGCTGATAGCCAGACACGTTTGCGTCGCCAATTGGTAAAACCGGTTGTGTCCATTCCTACGATGGCTTCGTCGCCTTTTTCGTCGTGGCATTCTTACGGTTCACCGAGCGTTTCACCCCGTTTGTCGCAACCGTCCTCTTGTTCGGCTTTTTCTTCACCGACTTTCGGGCGTTTGTTTTCTTCGCGACCTTCGGCGAATTCTTCTTGCGAGTAGCGACTTTTTTCGTTCCTTTGGTTTCGGGTGTCTTGTGCTTGGCGCGCGCCTTCTTCTTGACTGCGGCTTTCTTCGGGACGGCTTTTTTCTTTGCGGATTTCTTTTTCGCGGCTTTCTTCGGGACGGCTTTTTTCTTTGCGGCTTTCTTTTTCTTCGATACTTTCTTCTTCGGGACGGCTTTCTTCTTTGCGGCTTTTTTCTTCGAGGATTTGCGTCTTGCTTTCGCCGCGCCGTTTGAGGAGGACTCCGGATCGTCTGTTGCAAGATCGATGTCGAACACGTCGCCCAAGTCGCTCGACGCCAAACGCCTGCCCCCGTCACGGCTCACGGCGGTTGGCGCAGTAATCTTCGCGTTTAGATCGATCAACTCTTCGTGGTTGACACCGCGCAAGCGGAACAGCAGGGCCGGATCTTGGTCGAGTCGAGCACCGATTGCATACATCACCGCCGCTATGTGCTTGCACATCGACGCCCAATCGGGGCAGTTACAACCGAACGAAATGTCATCCGGAAGTGGGAGTAGGCCCTGCTCACGATCTGTCACCACTTGCATGATATTGTGAGACAGATCTCCTCGAAGCAGCTCCAGTAAAGAACCAATTTGACCAGAGCACTGTCGTTTGATTACGTTCCATTTTTTGGCGGGCAGCGTCTTAATTCGAACGTCGACACCGTAGATTTCCGACCCGCTAACCATGGCCGCGATTTGGCCCTTCTTGATTGCCAAATGACAAACAGAGCCGTTGCGAACGTAGGTGCGGCCCCGCGGCAAGCGGTTCTCGAAGTCACTGAACGATTCGAGGTGGTCGCACCAAGCTTTGCCCCAGAATGTCTGAGCGATCTTGCGTCCGTTAATCTCGATCGGCTGAATGTCGACGCCCCGTTTGCGAAGCGCCGCCATTTTCTTTTCGGCTTTCCGACGCCTTTGGGCCACCGAGACATAAGGCGCCCAACCATACTGAACCATCAATAACTCCTTTTTGTGGCCGCTACGACACTTGAAACCATCGTCCCATCAGGTGGACGGCGTTACAAGTTTACCCTTTCCACGTCGAGAGACACCAGTCGGATTAGTTCGACGTTTGTCATTTCCGTCAACATTTTTTCAGCCCCGCCTTCTAGTAGATCAGCGGCTAGTTGTGTCTTTTCCTCGATCAAGGCGTCGATCTTCTCTTCGATCGTGCCTTGGCAGACGAATTTGTGAACCAACACGTTGCGGTTCTGGCCGATACGGTAGGCTCGGTCGGTTGCTTGGTTCTCGACTGCAGGATTCCACCAACGATCGAAGTGGATCACATGTGAGGCGGCAGTTAAATTCAAACCCGTTCCGCCAGCTTTCAGCGACAACACGAAAAAAGGCGGCCCATCGTGCCGTTGGAACTGATCGACGAGTTTCTGTCGCTGCGCCACACGGGTGCCGCCGTGCAGCACCAGTCCGGCGCGTCCGAACACTTGCGACAATAAGTGCGACAGCGGCTCGGTCATTTCGCGAAACTGCGTGAACACCAGCGTTTTCTCCTGACGTGCGGCGATTTCCTCGCATAGTTCGACTAACCGCCTAAACTTTCCGCTATCATTCAGATCAAACTTTCCATCGCCCAACAACTGGCTCGAGTGATTACAAACCTGCTTGAAACGCATCAGGTAGGCCAGCACCAAGCCGCGGCGTTTGATACCGTCCTGTCCATCGAGAGCTTCGGCCAGTTCCTCCACGAGTTTGGCGTATAGCACCACCTGTTTTTTGCTGAGGCCGCAGTAGGCCCGCACCTCGGTTTTTTCCGGTAGGTCGGCAATCACGCGTTTGTCCGATTTCAGCCGCCGAAGAATGTACGGCCCTACAAGCCGCCTGAGCGGTGCGTAGCGGTCGTGTTCTCGCTTCTCCAACGACTTGACGAACTTTTTGAATGTCTGCTGCGATCCCAGCAAACCGGGAGAGAGAAAATCAAACAGAGACCACAAGTCAGAAAGCCGGTTTTCGACGGGCGTGCCGGTCAGGGCGATTCGGGACTCGGCGTTAAGACGTTTAACGGCTTTTGTTTGACGGGCTGCCGGATTCTTGATCGCCTGCGCCTCGTCGAGCACCGCTAATCGCCAGCCAATGTCAAGCAACCATGCTTGACGCGTCAGCATGCCATACGTTGTCAGCACGACATCAATCTTCTTCAGAGCGCGGTCCGGGGCGGCGATTATTTCGGCCAACTCGTCTTTGGATGTCTGTGAAGGATGCACGAAACAGACTCGAAGCGACGGAGCGAAACGGTCTAGTTCCGTTTTCCAGTTTGCCAAGAGCGATGCCGGCAGCACCAACAGCGATGGCTTGCTCCCATTCTTTTGTCTCTTCAGCATCAACAGCAGCGCCAATACTTGAATTGTTTTTCCCAGCCCCATATCGTCGGCCAGACACGCGCCCAACCCAAGATTCGAGAGGAAATACAACCAATTGACGCCGGTCTCTTGGTATTCGCGCAATGTCGCCTTCAGAGCGGCGTTGGGCCTTGTGCATCGAAGATTTTCCGGGCTCCGCAAGTCTGCGAGCACGCTCTTTAGCCATTTACCGGAGTTGACGTACGACCATTCATATTCCGCCGCGCCCTCTGGCGGCGCCTCGCTTAGGTCCATGCTAGCGCCGGCCAGCAGGCGCATACCGTCGATAAACGAGAGCCCGTCGCCAACCTGACTTTCGAGCCGTTTCCAGTGATCGAGCGCTTCGGTGAGTTTTTTCCGATCTACTTCGACCCATTGCCCGCGCAGCAACACCAAGCCTTCTTCGCCCGCGACCAGTTTACGCCACTCTGCTTGGCTCAGTTGCTGGTCGCCCAAAGCCAACTGCACCTTGAAGTCCAGCATGCCATGGACATCCAATTTGTGTTGTCTCTTGTCGCCGATGGTAACGCCCACGCTGGGGCGCGGCCGCTTCTTCCACCAGTCGGGCACTCGAACCAGAATACGACTTTGCTCCAACAACGGCACATCCTGCAGAAATCGGTGCGCTTGCTTGGGGGTCCAGGCCAAAGGGTGGTAGATGTCGCCCGTGTCGACCAATTCTCGAACAAGCGAACTCGCCTCGGAGGCCAATTGGATGGGCGAGAGAAGTTTGATCAGTGTATTTTTGTTCTTCGCGCCCGCGTATTGCTCCAGGGCCTTACTGAGTGGTTGATACTGCACCCGACCGCCGCCCGTCACACTCGGAGCGTATGTGGCTAAGAAGGCAAAGGGGTAGTCGGGGTCGCGGCGGTTCTCGGCAAGATGAAAGCACACACGGCCGACTGTCCGCCACAACGGCGCCCGCTCTTGTAGAAAGTCGGACAGCCCCTTACCGCTCGATGCGACCTCGGCGCGAGCCCATGCGTCTAGGTCTCGCCAAAGGTCGTTCAGGCTGTCGCTGGAGACATACTCGAAACCTTGCATCGGCGGCGCGTTCAACAGCATCGACGCCAATTCGACCGATTCCGGCGCCGGGATCGCTGCAATTTGCGTGCCTGTGTTTTCGGGGCTCTGGCAAAGTTCGGAAAGATAACGGGCGGCAAATTCTCGCCAGTAGGTGAACGAAGGCGCAAGAGTTTCGTCGAGCCGATGCGCGGCCAGGGCAAACAGACCTTCCGCCGAACTCGACTCGAACGCTTCGACAACTTTGGCCACACGGCCATCTGAAGTTTCGTCGCCAGACGTGTCGCCACCGCCCTCTTGGGCGCCATCCGATTGATAGACCGTAATGCGGCCGGACGGTGTGAATGCCAGATCGAGCGTCATTGCCTTCTTGGTCTTTCCTGTCTGGAACTGAATTCCATAGTGAAAGACAAACCGACTCTTTCCGCAAGGCGACAACTCGAAAAAGGCGAGGTATAGCGGCAGGTTTTCCTGGGAAATGCCACGGTGTGGGCGTAGCCAACTACGGAGGAGGGAACAGACTCCTTCCATATCGTTCCGAGGGGGGTAATCACTGCTTCCAGAATCGGTTGAATCGTCTTTTGCTGAACGTTCGCCAACATCCGCATTACGACTCTCGTCCCCGATCAATCGATATCGATACGGCGTTCTTTCTTCCGTGCCTCCTGATGCCTTTGGCTTTGTCGCGTACGCCGGAGCCGGCGAAGTTGTAGAAGAACAAATCGCGACCGTGGTTTCCTTTCAGTACATCGTACGCATCGTTGTCGTGGACCGTGGTGTCGTTCAGGCGGACATTCAATCCGGTCAGGCTGCCGCCGCCATTCAGAATATTGGTGACTCGCGTTTGGTAATCCGCGTTGCTGTCTCATTCGGCCATTACTGCATCCAGCGCCGAGAGGTTTGTATCGTAGTCGGTCCAGCCAGCGATCAGGATGTCGTCGTGGCCACCACCATTCAGGTAATCCCGGCCTCGGCCGCCAATCAGCAGGTCGCGACCTCGACCGCCATCAATGCGATCGTCGCCGTCGCCAATCGGCATGAGGATCTTCGGCATTCTGGTTCACATCTCGGAGCAGGGGGTTGCAATGAACGGTGGCTGTACGCGTGGTTGCATCATAGCCCGCCGGCGCCTGGCGCGGGAACCAAGCCGGTGTTGCGGGAAGCAAGGCGCTGGCGCGGATAGACTGTTTTTTTTGTGCTGGGCTTTCACCAAGCTATTTCGTCGGGAAAAAAATCCGCGATCAGCTCGTGGTAGTAGGGAGTCAGGGCCGCGATGTCTGGCCGCTGCGAGCTTTTCGTGTACAGGTCATAAGGATTGAACGCACGCACCCAACGAAAGAGTTCGCGATCTTCTTCGTTCATTAGATAGTCGTAGGCGCCGTGCCGATGGGCGGCGTAAAACGAATGGTAGCGGATCATGGCCAGCCCTTCGGCCGGCAGAAAATCCCGCACCACATGATAAAGATATTCGTCGTGCCCCCAAGACATACACACGTTTTTGAGTCCACAACCGGGAGTGTAAACACCATACTTGGTTTGATAGACAGGATGTTGTGCGTCGGGGTTTTCGGCGAAGAATTCCGCGAACACGATGTCTGCCGAGAATTGGCAGCCGAGCGGAAAGGTATCGCCCACGACCGCCCATTGCGGCTCGCCAAACAGGCAAAGAATTTTTCCTAGGTCGTGAATCAGGCCAGTGAGAATGAACCAACGGGGGTGGCCATCGCGGCGGATGGCTTCCGCCGTTTGCAGCAGGTGCTCGATTTGCGAAAGTTCGGTGTCGGGGTCGCTCTGGTCGACCAACGTATTGAGAAATTCGACCGCCTGCCAGACGCTCATTTTTCGCTGTTGCCTGGGCAGGAACCGAGCGCGTTTTTCCTGCGCGAACGCATAGGATTGCTGCGTATGATTCAGCCGATAAAACTCTCGTACGCCGGGGCTGGCGTGTTCGTAATCGCGAAAGTCTTGAGCCTTTTTTTCGGCCGGGTAACGGCGCAGGACGTCGTCGTCCCACTCACCAATACTTTCCAGCGGCGAGTCGGGTTTGCGATCTTTCATGACGTTTCCTTTCCGAGCGAGGCTCCCACCGCGCGGGCGATGTGTATGTTGGAGTTCACGCTTTAGCGTGCGTCGTTCTGAAAAACACGCTGAAGCGTGAACTCCAACAAAAGGCGACGAGATAAATGCTCTTTCTCTCAGAGCGAGGCTCCCACCGCTTGCGCGATGCGCCGACATTTCTGCATGGTGTCTTCAAACTGCTGGTAATTGAGTGATTGATAGCCGTCGCTCAGAGCTTTTTCAGGGTCGGGGTGTACTTCGATGATCAGCCCGTCGGCGCCGACGGCCACCGCCGCAGCCGCCATGTCGGGCACTAAGTAGGCGTGGCCGGTGCCGTGGCTGGGGTCGATCATGATCGGCAAATGCGTTATCCGCCGCAGGTAAGGCACGGTGGCCAAGGGGAGCGTGAAACGCGTATGTGTTTCGAACGTGCGTACGCCGCGTTCGCAGAGCATCACGTTAGGATTACCCGCGTTCAAAATATATTCGGCGGCCAAGAGCAACTCCTCAATAGTGGCGCTGGGACCACGTTTGAGCAGCACGGCGCGGTCGGTGTTTCCGACGGCTTCCAACAAGCGGTAGTTTTGCATGTTTCGGGCGCCGATCTGCAAGACATCGGCATACTTCGCGACCAGCCCCACGTCTTCACTGGCCACAACTTCCGTGACCACCGCCAAACCGGTTTCCTCCCGCGCTGCGGCCAGCAGTTCGAGGCCCTGCTGTTTGAGACCTTGGAAGCTGTAAGGACTGGTGCGGGGCTTGAAGGCGCCTCCGCGAATGGCGGTGGCGCCGGCTTGTTTCACCGCGTGTGCGGCGGAAAGGATTTGCTCTTCGCTCTCGACGCTGCACGGTCCTGCGATGACGCCCAGCGCGCCGGCGCCGACTTTCAAACTGCCGGCCACCACCTGCGTGGCCTCCGGTTTGACCTCGCGGCTGGCGACTTTGTAGGGCGCCAAAATTGGCAACACGTTCGAGACGCCCGAACCGGCTTCCAGCGCCTCGCGGGTGTGCTCCCGTTTCTCGCCAATGGCGGCGATCACGGTTCGTTCCGCGCCGCGTATGACATGCGACTTGAGGCCCAACTCTTCCACGCGCTGCACCATATGTGCGATTTGTTCGTCGTTGGCGTCTTTTTCCATCACAACAATCATCGAGAAGATCTCCTGTTTCAGTTGGGTTTTTGTAGTGGTTGCGAGCATGGTTCGATTCTTTCCATTTTGCCGCCCCGGGGCTCGTCGCGCTGTGTCGGTTATCGCCGTTGTTTTTTTTGGACGCCCTGCTTTGGTGGCTCCCGCCGGGGCACAAAAAAACCCCGACGTCCGGCGTGGGACATCAGGGTTGGCGATTTTCTCAGTCAAGCTGCGAGTTTACGCACGTCCTCCGTTCCCACCGGCATGGGGGCCGAACAAGTTGCGCCAAAAAAACTCGCGACAGGTAATAGTCATAGCCGCATTATCGCCGCGACGCCGAAAAATGCAAGAGGCTTTTTCCGCCAGCCAAAATCGAGCGCACCTTGCAGTTTGCAATAGGCATGGCGTTTGAGGGAGGTGGAGAGAATCTGGTCGGGCGGGGACGGGGCCGGGTTGGAAAAAATGACGGCTTGTTCCTCGACTCCCGACGCCTCTCCTTCGTGCTCTTCGCGTCCTTCGTGGTGAAATTGATCGTTCGACGGCGTCGTTCGGCGGCACTGTGAATCGTTGGCCGGATAGGGTCACCACGAAGGACGCGAAGAGCACGAAGCAAGGAATGCGACGATCTCTTTCATCGCGTGAGCGTCGATATAGAGGCCTGCACAGTCATCACCAAGGCAGTCTGGCAACAAAGCCGTCGTCGTCAGCCGACGTTTTTAACCGACCAGCTCCAGTAGATCTCGCCACGCCCGCGCCGCCGCGTACGCCTGAACACACAAACCACGAGGTGCGCTCGCAAAATCCGATTGCGAACGCGTTCGTTCCGCCGCTACAATGGAGCGGTCAAGTCGCGTCTCTTGAAGGCGCTCGATCAGTTGACGCCGGGCACGGCTGGGAATGATACAGTTTTTCGTTTAACGGCAAGCCGGGAAAAATATCAATCGAAAAACAAAAGGAAAATACCGTGAGAATCAACTCGCAAATGTTGTGGGCTTTATTGTTACTGCTGTTAACGGCGCCGCTCACCAGTTGGGCGGCTGAGGCTCAAACGAATGATCCTGAAGCGATTGCCGCGGCCATTCGCAAATCGCTGCCGCTGCTGCAAAAAGGGGCGGCGGGTTCGGCGGAAAATCGAAAATGTTTTACCTGCCATAGCCAGGCGTTGCCGGTGTTGGCGGCGGCGGAAGCCAAGTTGCGAGGTTTCGCCATCGACGAAAGCAACCATCAAGCTCAGTTGCAACACACCTTCAAGCATTTGCAGCGGGGTAAGAAAAGTTATCTGGCTGGAAAAGGGCAGGGTGGCAAAGTTGAAACCGCCGGCTACGCCCTCTGGACCTTGCAAGACGGCGGTTGGCAGGGCGACGAAACCACCAGCGCGGTGGTCGGCTTTATACTCGAACATCAAAAAGATGCGTCCCA
>QIKY01000226.1 GCA_003233175.1 Planctomycetaceae bacterium
GCGAAGAAGCCGGCGGTAATAACGGTCGATGAGCGGATTGCAGCGCTCGAGGCGCAAACACAAAAAACGAACGATACGCTCAACGACATTCTGAAACAGCTCGCCGCCCTGAAACCCGCTGTTTCAGCGGAGGCTGGTCCGCAAGAGGTTGCCGCCACGGGAACTGAAAAACCGTCAGCCGATGAGCCTAATCAAGACGAAGAGGAAGGGAAAGAGAACGGCGATGCCGAGAAAGTCGTGGCCTTAAAACCACCGGTCATTGAAATGGCTCCGGCCGAGGCCGATGCCGATTCAGCGCTGCACGAGCTTACGCAGCGCGTGTCCGCCTTGGAGCAGCTCTCGGATGAAGTGCAAGCGTCGCTTGCCAAGATTCAAGACGATCTCAACCGCTTGGCGCCGGTGGTCGACGTGCTCTCCCACTTGCGTGTCTTGAAAGATACCGCCCTTAAAGATACCTCCCCCAAAGAAACCGCGCCCCAGGTCGCTCCGCCGCATACGAGCAAGCCTGAAGAAACGGCGGGCGAACCGCAACCGCCCGAAGAAGTGCTGGGAATGTTGACCATTCAAAACGATACCGACAGCACGCAAACCATGCTTGTTAATGGCAAGAGTTACGAGGTCTTGCCGGGAGCGCTCGACCTCTGGATTCCCAAAGGCGAACTGACCACGCAACTCGAAGGCTTGGAAGAGGCCAAAACTTGGTCGACCGACGATTGGACCTGGCGCCGCCAGAACTTCGCCATGAAAATCATCATTGAGAATTGACGCGAGGAAGAAATAATTCACCGGTTGCTCAGCGAAAAAGCCCGGCATTTCCAAAATGCCGGGCTTTTATTTGGCAGCCATAACCAAGGAGGGATTCCGGCGTGATTGTTGGCGTGCCCCAGGAAATAAAACGCGACGAATACCGAGTGGCCATGCTGCCGGTGGGCGTTGAGGAATTGGTGCGGGCGGGTTGCCAGGTTTTGCTCCAAGCCGGCGCCGGTTTGGGGTCGGGCATCGCCGACCACGAATACCTCAAGCAAGGTGCGGAGCTGGTCGCCTCGGCGGAGGAAGTTTATCGCCGCGCCGATTTGATCGTAAAAGTCAAGGAGCCGCAGCCGGAGGAATGGCCGCTGGTTCGCGCCGGCCAAGCGATCTTTACGTACTTTCATTTCGCCGCCGACCGCCCCCTGACCGACGCCATGCTGGCCGCCGACGCCGCCTGCATCGCCTATGAAACGCTTCGCGATAAAAACGGCCGGCTGCCGCTGCTCACGCCCATGAGCGAAGTGGCGGGGCGCATGAGCATTCAGGAGGGCGCCAAGTTTTTGGAACGCCCGCAACAGGGACGCGGTATTTTGTTGGGCGGCGTTCCGGGCGTGGCGCCGGCCCATATCACGATTCTCGGCGGCGGCGTGGTCGGCGCCAACGCGGCGCGCATCGCGGCTGGCTTCGCGGCGGATGTCGCCATTCTTGACATCAACATGGACCGCCTGCGGTACCTCGCCGATATCATGCCGCCCAACGTGAACGTGCTCTATTCCGACCGCCACACCGTGCGCGAGCAGCTCACGCGCGCCGATCTTGTGGTGGGCTCGGTCTTGATTCCCGGCGCCCGCGCGCCGATGCTCGTTGAGCGGGAAGACTTGCGTTTGATGAAAAATCGTAGCGTGATTATTGACGTCGCGATCGATCAAGGCGGCTGCGTCGCGACGAGCCAGCCGACAACGCACAGCGACCCCATACATATCGTCGACGACATTGTGCATTATGGCGTGACAAACATGCCCGGCGCCGTGGGCCGTACGAGCACGTTCGCCCTTTGCAACGTGACGCTCCCCTGGGTGCTGCTGCTGGCCGGGCAAGGCGTGGAAGCGGCCGCGAAATCGGCCCCGATCGCCAGCGCGTTGAATATCTTTGCCGGAGAGGTGGTCAACCGCGCCGTGGCGGAAACATTCGGCCTGCCGTACAGCACGCGGTTCGAGTCGTAGGGCTCGCCAAGGCGTCTCGCCAGAAAAAGGCTTCCCTCAGATTGACGGCAGGGGTTGGAGTTCATGCATTAGCATGTTTCGAGGCGTGCGGAAAATCTAAACACGCTAAAGCGTGAACTCCAACGGTGGGAGGCAAGCAAAACGACGCTTCCCACAGATTGACGGCGGTGGTCGATGTTTGCTTATGACCGAGGATTGCGTTTACTCGATATCGACCTAGCGGTTGATATTCCCCGCCGCCAGCCGCGGGGTTTTATTTCACACGCCCACGCCGACCACATGGCGCGTCATGAACTTGCCTTCTGCACGCCCGCCACGGCCAAGCTCTATCACTATCGCTTGGGAGAGCGGACCACCCGGGAAATGCCATTCGGGCAGCCGCTCGAGTGGGGCCCTTTGCGGCTCACGACCTATCCTGCCGGGCATGTTCTCGGCTCCGCGATGTTGCTGGCCGAAAGCGTAGACGCTTCATTGCTTTTTACCGGCGACTTTCGTTTGGGGCCCTCGGAAACATGCCTGACAGCGGCGCCGCCCCAGGCCGACATTCTCATCATGGAAAGCACCTTTGGAGATCCTCGCTTCCGGCTCCCGCCGCGAGAAGAGTCGTGCGAAAGGTTGTTGGAAATCGTAAGCGGCGTGCTGGCCGACGGCGCCACGCCCGTCATTTATGCGTACGCCCTGGGCAAGGCGCAGGAAGTCGCGGCGCTGTTGGCTCGAAATGGCATTGCGGTCGGATTGAGTAAGGAAGCCTACGAAATTAGCCTGATCTACCAAACGTTTGGCCGCCAACTGGGCGATTTTCAACTCTGGAGCGGAGAACCGCTCGACGGGCGCGTGCTCATCATACCGCCGCGAGCAAAAAAATTAGCCAGCCTGGCCGCCTTGCGGAGAATTTCGACGATCAGCGTCACCGGCTGGGCGCACGACCCAAAACACCGCCGCCGGTTGGCAACCGACCACGCCGTCGCGCTCTCGGACCATGCCGATTTCAACAGCCTCATGCAGTTGGTCGAAATCGTGGCGCCCCGAGAAATATTCTGCACGCATGGTCCGGAGAGCTTCGTCGAGAGCTTGCGTCACGCCGGTCATTCCGCCCGGGTTCTCTCTACGGAATCGCGACCGCAACGCGGTTAAATAGCGTTCGAGGAATAATTGCCCTGTCGTCGCCTTTCGCTCTGCGAAAGTAGCGTTCTTTTGTGGAGCGAACGCGACGTTCGTTGTTCGAACGGTCCTAAATAGCGTGGCTCTGTCGGCTGCGGCGAGGTCAGGCGTTGTGCCTGTTGTGCGGTTTGTAACGTTCGCCCTGCTCCGCTCGTCGGGGGTTTGCCGACTGTTCGTAGCGCGGCGCCCGCCATCGCACGGGTTCACGTAATTTTGTTGATTGTATTTCGCACCCACAGACGATGGGAACGACTATGGGTTCGCGCCCTGCGACTGGACTCGCCAAAACAACAGGCTTCCCCTACGGACAACATCGATGGATCGATTGTACCGCATTCCGCGAAAATGGTGGATGGCAACGCCGCTGGCGGCGTTATTGCTCGCGGCTTGGCTGATCACGCCCAGCGAGCAACTCTCCGACGAAGCCGTTCTGGCCGATGAAAACGCCTACCCGCCCGGCTTATTGGCGCCGAAGTCGTCGTTCCAAACGGTGGCTTTCTCTTTAGAGCCCGCGAAATCTTTCACGCCTGATCACGACCTAGCGTCGCCGGCGCCAGAATTACAACACCTCCCAGGTGTGGAAACGACGCCCCACGAGGAACAGCACGACGATAACCTGCGCCACGCGCCGCCCGTCGAACCAGAAGAGTTGGAGCTTTCCCTGGCCGACGATTCTGCTGAAGAAACGCCCGCTGAATTCGCTGCCGGTCTATTGCCTGAGTTGCGCCGCACGCCGGCAGTGGCGCAAAACCTCGCGCCGAAGCAAGATCTTGCCGAAGACGTAGCAGTTGCAGGTGATATTGCCGAAGAAGATGATATTTTCGAGCAAGCTGTCGAGGACAACTCCGCGTATCTCGACGTCGCGCCGCCAGCGAGCGAAAGTATTCCATACGATCTTCAGTCAGCACATGAGCATCGCCACATGCATGAAGCAGCCGCTGGTGGAACGATGGCGGATAGCGAGTCGACGGAGAATATCGAGCCTACCTCCAGCGGTCTGGAAAGCGACTCGCCGCCTGTTCCACCGAGTATCTCGCGGGAGAACATCTCGTTTCCAGAGTTTGACGACGCCCCGCCAGAGGTCGAACACGAGGCCGCTCGCCAGCCGCTTCCAAATTTCGGTATGTCCGACCAGCAACTGGTTTCGCTTTCTCGCACGGCGGATCGAATTATCGAAGCGGGCGTGCGTTTGGCCGCACGCGGCGCGACCTACTCGGCGCGCACGGAGTTTGTCATGGCGCTGCGGATGATCGCCCAGGGGCTCGACGCACAAGAAGGTGGAAAACAGCATAGCCAGGCTTTGTCGGCGGCATTCCGTGCGATGCGGGAAAGCGAGGGTTTCACGCCTCGGGGCGTGAACATGGAAGCCGATATCGACATGGCGATACTCATCGCGGCGCATCGCACGCCGGTGTTGAAATCGGTGGCGGCGGCGAACCTCACGCCGATGGTGGCTATCCAATCGTATTACACGTACGCCCAAGATCAGTTTGCCTTGGCTGGCGGGCGGGTTGGCGCGGCTTCGCACGCCCTGTTCAGTTTGGGCAAGCTGCAACAATCGAAACATGGCGCCGAACAAGGCCAAAAACTGCAAGCCGCGAAGGCCATGGCCTTTCATCAATCGGCTCTGTTGGTCGACGCGAGAAATCATCTTGCGGCCAATGAATTGGGCGTGCTGCTGGCCCAGTATGAGCAATGGGACGACGCCCGCCGCATGTTGCTGCACAGTGTTTCGGTGGCCCCCATTCCCGAAACATGGCATAACCTCGCGGTCGTTCACCAACGACTGGGGCAAACCGATTTGGCCCAGCGCGCTCAGTATGAAGAAGGGCAACTACGCCTCGCGCGAAACACGGGCCCTAACGTCTCCGACCCCAACGCTGCGGTTCGCTGGGTCAGCCCTGAGAAATTCGCACAGTCCAACCCACGCCCCGGCGCGCCGCCAAAGCCTCAAACCGCCCGACGCGGCCCAAACGCACAGCCGCCCAAAAACGCCGCTCGCCCCGCCAAATCGAAAAAGTGGGGCTGGTGGTAACACGCCATGACCTTCTAGTGATTTACCAAGCCATTTCCAGGATGGAGCCCAGAGCCTGATGTCACGAACACGTTCGGCGAAACAATCCCCCAGCCGGTGGCAACGAGTCGGTCGTCAGCTTCTCGGCGTCCGACCGCTTGATCTGTTGATGGTCGGTGCGGCTGTTGTGGTCGTGGCGGCCTTGCTGGCCGGACAGGTGCAACATCGGCTGCCGCCAAAAGCCTCCGCGCCGCACCGTCTGCTGGAAACCCGTCTGCTGGAAACCCGTCTGCTGGAAACCCGTCTGCTGGAAACCCGTCCCCGGGAAACCGTCAATCGCCCCTCGGCGCCTCGCTTGCTTTCATCCACCCAGACTTCGCGGCGGGCGGCGCAACATCCTCGCGTGATCCAACTCTGCCAATACGGCGAGCCGGTTTATGGCGGGCAGGGCGGCGTCATGTTTGGCGTTGACAGCCGAACTCCCACCGATGGCCTGGAGGCCACCTGGCGCGATTGGCAACCCATACCCTGGCAAATGTTCTCGCAGGGTGAATACGTCGGTCCGGAGCGGATGGCGCACGTTCCGGAATATCGCCTGCGAGTGGACGATCTCTTGGAGTTTGTTTACCGCATCACGCGCAACGAATCGGCGCAGCCCTACGAACTGAATGTTGGCGATCGGATTCGCGTCGAAACGATTGCCGACAAGTCGCTCGACCGCGAACTCGTGATTCAACCCGATGGCACGATCACGCTCCAACTTCTGGGGCAGGTGCATGCCGCAAGACGCACCGTCAAGGAGCTCACCGCCGACTTGGAACGCCAATTTCAAAGATTCTTCAAAGTGCCTTCGGTCACCGTGACGCCCATTGCAGTCAACACCAAGCTCAACGATTTGCGAGCCGTGGTCGACAACCGGTACGGCCGCGGCGGCCAGGGGCGGCAGGCTAAAGTCACGCCGGAGGGAACGGTGCAGTTGCCGGCGGTGGGGTCGGTGTTCGTGCAAGGACTTTCCATTGAGGAACTCAACCGGGAAATCGATGAACGTTACCGGGCGGTTGTCGATGGCATCGAAGTGACGCCGGTGTTGGTCCAGCGGGCGCCGCGGTATGTGTATGTATTGGGAGAAGTCGCGCAGCCGGGCCGCTACACGTTGGAAGCGCCCACCACCGCGATGCAATCCATCGCCTTGGCGGGCGGTTGGAATAACGGCGGCAATCTTCGCCAGGTGGTCATTTTTCGACGCACCGCCGATTGGCGGCTGATGGCCACCAAGCTCGATCTCTACGGCGCCTTGCTCGGCGCCCGACCCAGCCCGGCCGATGAAATTTGGTTGCGAGATTCCGATCTCGTCATCGTGCCGAAATCGCCGATCTTGTTGATCGATGATTTCATCGAACTTGTCTTCACGCGCGGCGCCTACGGCGCGGTTCCTTTTCAAGGTATTTCGCTCAACTTCACCAAAGCCAGTACTTTGTAACAATGCGAGTGGCTGGGTTGGCGGAGTCCTTATTCGCCGTTCACTTGGCTTTTCGTTTCCGCAGTTCATCCGAGGTGATTTTCGCCCAAAAAGGGCGGCGGCGGTCGGCGCGGGTTCGCACGTCTTCGAGCAACACCTTGGCGCTGGGTTGGAGCGAAATGGGCCGCCCTCGTCCGTTGAACGTAAGATGGACCGGCTGTTCGAAATCCACCAAATCGGGCGATAGCCAAAAGACGGCCGAAGCGGCGGCTGTTTTCAAGCTCAGGCGATTTTTCAACCGGATGCGGCCTTCGGTCATGGCGGCTCGCGCTCCCGACTTGGGCGGCCAATCGGCCGCCGAGACTTGCGATTTTTTCGGGAAATCGGACAGTTCCGCCCACCAAAAGAAGTTATCCCACGATCGCATCGAAGCGCATTTGAAGTCTTGGGGCGTGAAATTGCGTTCTTGGAGGTCCATCCAATCGAAGATGTTCTGGATTTCATCGTGGAAGTGTTCGTGCCCGCGCCCTTGGTATTCGACAATGATCAGATCGTAGCCGACTTTTTTGAGGTAGCGATCAAAGTCGCGCGTGTTCAGTTCCATGAGATTGCCGTCCATCTCGCCGCCGACAAAATAGAGCGGCAAGGTTCGGCGGGCGTTCTCCCAATAGCGTGAAACGTAACGGCCGGCCTTGGCCACGATCGGCACCACGCCGGCCCAAAGATCAGGATGCGAAAGGCCGATATCCCAGGCTGCATCGCCGCCCATGGAGTGGCCGCTGAGGAAGACGCGGTCGGTGTCGATGGAAAAACGCCGGCAGGCGTCGCGCAGGCTATAGAGAACGGCCGCATGTTCGCGCGCCGAATACTCGTAGTCGGATTGAAAACCTTTCGACCATTTGGGCGCAATGACTATGTATCCCCGACGAGACGCCTGACCGAGACGGCCCGACTTTTCGCTTTGGGCGCCGGCCCACCAATCGATCTGTTGCGTCGGCGACGTTCCGGAGCCGTTGAGCGTCACGATGCAAGGATACTGCCGGTAAGGATCATATTCCGGCGGCAATTGCACGAAATAGGAGAACTCCTCGCTGTCTTGCAAACCGGGAATCGTCAGCCCATGGAGGCCGTTTTCACTGGACGCTGTTTGCAACGCCGGCTTCATCGCTCCGACCAGCTTGGCCAGATAGTGCGGCGCGCCGCCCTCCTCGCTTCGCAACTGTTCCAAAATGTGTTCGCGGTCTTGGATGGAGGCGGAACGCAAATACTTGCGTATCAAATTACGCACGCGAAAAAGTGAAATCGCGACGGAAAGATTTTCCACGCCCTCTCCCGGACCGAGCAACCATGCACTCACTCCCAAAGAAACTTTTTGATCAACGGGGAGGTCTTTATCGTCGGCCAGGCGAAGCAGGTCGTCCATGCGGGCGAGGGTGTTGAAGCCCAATTCCGACTCGATTTCCGTCAGCACCGGTTCAAGTTGCCGGCGCAGGGCTGGTTCAGGGAGTTGCGTTATGTATTTCTTTAACAAAGCGACGATATTGGCGCCGTCCTGACGCATTTGCTGGTATTCGTTGCTGCCATCTCGGACGCGCAACAGAATTTCTCCGGCCACTTCCTGGTCGGGAAATTTCGCCAACATCTGTTGGACGAGAAAATGCTGGCCGGCGGAGCGTCGCAACTCCAATTCACGCAGCAAACGCCGGGCGCCCAATTGGCGAAGTGTCTTGATTTGCTTTTTCAACTCTTTGAGGTCGGGAAAATCCTTTAGCAAACCTTCGAGTTCAACGCGGGCGTCTTTGTATCGCTCGGCCTGAATGTAGAGTCGAACAATGCGCATGCGGGCGTCGGGTTTGGTGGTATCGACGCCGCGCATGAGAATCTTGCTGAGCAGCGGTCGGGGAATGGAGCTCGTCGCGACGCGCGTATCCCAGACGTAGCTGTTCTTTCCCACCAACAGCCCTTCGACCTTGACGAACCGCGGAGTGACCTCCGTGATTCCCTGGATGATATCGAGCCGACCCTTGGCCGACATCATGGAGAAGGTCCGCCGCCCCCATTCATCGAAAGGCGTCACGCCGATGATCGGGCCGACGCTGCCGATGCGGCGTCCGCCGCGGGCGACGCGCTGCCGAATGCGAATTTTTTCCTCGACCACGGCTTCGCTTTCGGTCACACTCGCGACCTGATTCGTGGAGACAAAAATCCGCCGCAAATCGTCGTCCACGATCACGATCTTGGTCACATTGACGCCGCCCGCCGGCGCCGGCGCGGCCAACGCGTTCGCTCCAATACTCGACGCCTTTCCCAGGCGGCCCTCCAGACGCACGCCGTTTTTCAACACCACAACCCCAGCCACAAGCGGCGCCGCGGCAATCGTCCCGCAGATAAAATATGTCAAGACGCCCAATCGCGCCGTTGAGAAAACTCGCATGCAGCCGCGCTCCCAAATGCCAGGGGAGAAACATTGCCGGGAAAGACCTACTTACCCGGTAGAAATAGATGAGCGACCCGCTGGGGCCAAACGCCGACGCGCGCGGAACACCCCTCAAGCCCTGCTTTCATTTTGACGGATGCTCCACACAAGTCAACAAAGAGCGATCGGCGAAAAACCGCCACAATTGATATAATCAGCGGAAACGAACCAACAACGACCACCCTGCCACCCTCGCGAGTAACGAACACCGCCATGGCCGACATCCAGAGCAAGAGTTTGCTTTACTTCAAGGGGTTTTTGTTCCTAATGCTCGGCGCCGCGGCCGCCGGCTTGCTGCTCGCCGAACGCCCCAGTTTCAAAGTAGCGGGGTTGCTGGCGCTCTCCATCTGGGCGTTTGCCCGAACGTACTACTTTGCCTTTTATGTCATCGAACACTACATTGACAGCGAATTCAAATTTTCAGGACTCGGCTCATTGGTTTCTTATCTGCTTCGGCGCGGGCGACGTGTTTCGCGCGAGCCGTCGGCCGACCAGTCGATAACAAAAAAGTCAGCCGCCATGCCACACCCGCCCGCCGCCGAACCTTCCGCCGACCGACCCGCGCATGCGTTCCAAAAAAAAGAATTTCAAGGCGGGCAACCCGGGCCGAACCTGCTGATTGTCGGCGGCGTGCATGGCGATGAATTCGAGGCGATAGCGGCCATGCATCGTCTGATTCGCCGTTTCCAGCCACTTCAGCAGCAGCGAGAATTGAAAGGAAGCCTGACGCTCGTTCCGGTTGTCAATGAGAGTGCGTATTGGCGGGGTGATCGCACGGGAGAAGACCAACTCGATTTAGCGCGAACCTGTCCGGGGCGTGAAGAGGGCGTGGAAACGGAGCGCGTGGCGTTCGCGTTGAGTGAACTCATTCGCTCCGCCGATTTTTTTATCGACCTGCACAGCGGGGGAACAACCATGGCGGTGGTCCCCATGACAGGCTACGTGCTCCACGCCAATGCCGATGTGCGCGAGCAGCAACGGCGCATGGCCAGCGCGTTTAATCTGCCCATTGTATGGGGCGCTTCGGCGAACCTCGAAGGCCGCTCGCTCTCGGTGGCGCGTGATGCCAACACACCCGCGATCTACGCCGAATTTATGGGCTCCGGCTTGTGCGATTCCGCAGGAGTCGCGGCGTATGAAGAAGGTTGCCTGAATGTCATGGCGATGTTGGGAATGCTGGAAAGGGAATTGCCCGTCTCGCGCGTGCAACATGTCGTGGAAGACCCGCGACCCGGCGCCGGCCACATGCAGGTTTGCAACCCCTCGCCGGTTTCCGGTTTTTTCACACCGAACGTGAACCTAGGCGATGAAATACAAGCCGGCGACCTACTGGGCGTTGTTGCCGATCTGCTCGGCGAACAACAAACGCCGGCGCTGGCCGACCAATCGGGCCTGGTGCTTGTGCTGCGCACGTTTTCCAGAGTTCTCCAGGGCGACTGCTTGGGCGTGATTTTGGAATCTTGACCGTGCGGCCCGTGATTGGTTGGAATAGGGTAAGCTAAGTACCTGTCCACGATCTATTCCGTGCAATGGTGTTATGAAATCCCCGCCAAGCCGGAGGCTTGCCAGCCATTAGCCGGCGGTCGAGCGCAGCGAACACCGCCGGTAAGCCAACGCAACAAACGTGCATCCCGGCGGGATGCCAGAGCAGTGGGCGCGGGAAACGCCTCGAAACAACGCCATCATTTGTGTCGCCCACCGTTGGAGTTCACGCTTTAGCGTGTTTTGTTCTCGGACGCCTTGCTGAAGCGTACACTCCAGCGCCGCTGGCATCGTCGCCGGGATGCGGAATGTCGCGGCTTCGATCCACCGGTGGTGTTCGCTGCGCTCGACCACCGGCTAATAGCTTTTATCCTTCCAGGATATGAAACCAAACACGTCGCCGTGGCCTTGCCCGCATCCAAAAAACACGGAATAGATCTTGGACAGGTACTTAGAGCTCCTAACATAACCCCTGTTTGGCGTTTCAAACACGGAGTTTGATGCTGACCTACCAAGTTGTGTTAGAAGGTATTAGAGTTGCGGTAGACTCAAACAGGCGCATGCCTGCTCGCAACACACAAACGCGGAGCCCTTGCCATGCGATTGCGACGAATTACCAACACCATCGGCACGCTCGCCATCGTGGTTTTGTTGAACGCGGCGGCCGGTTTGCATGCCTGCGCCGAACAACCGCAGCCGGTGGAGCGAGATCTTGTTAAAGTTGCGGCGGTGCAAATCTCGGGGTATGACAAGGGGGAGTTGCCGCGAGACAACTACGACCCCACCGCGGCGCTGGTCCCTTATATTAACCGGGCGGGCGCCGACGGCGCGCAGTTGGTGGTCTTCCCGGAGTATGTGCTGGGGCATGTTCCTGTTCCGGGTCCGACCACGAAAAAGATTTCCGCCGCCGCCGCGGCGAACAGAATTTATGTGATCGTGGGTTGTTGGGAGGTTTTTGACGATGGCAAGTTCGCCAACACGGCCTTGCTCTTCGACCGTGCGGGAAAAATTGCCGGCAAGTATCACAAGACGCACGCCGCGATCGATCACTTTGAGGGAGCGCCGGCTTGGTCGAAACCGCCCAGCGGCAAGAGCCGGGACTGGTTCCTGCGGAACGATCCGGAATGGATCATGGAAAAAGGGCGCGAGCTTCCGGTGTTCAAACTCGATTTTGGCAGCGTCGGCATCATGACCTGCTACGACGGCTGGTTCCCAGAACCGGCCAGAGTGTTGTCGCTCAAGGGCGCCGAACTGATCGTCTGGATCAACGGTCGGGGCGGTTCGGTGGAAGACTTTATCATCAAATCGATCATCTTCCAGAGCCATGTCAGCATGATTTCGGCGAACCAAGCCTACGGCGGCGGCACGATGATCGGCGATTGGCCGGCGCGCATTCTCGCCCGTTGCCCCAATAAGACGGAAGCGTATATTTTGGCGACCATCAACCTGAAACGCATTCGAACCGTTCGCGCCGGCAGCCGCAATTTCCAACAACGGCGCCCCGACCTCTACGACGTTCTCGCATCGCCTCAAGAATCTCGGTGAGGTTCTACTCGAAAGATAAGGACCTGTCCAAGATCTATTCCGTGCAATAGTGTTACGGAATGCTCATCAAGCCGGAGGCTGAGCGCAGCGAACACCACCGGATGGCCGGCGCAGCAATCGCGATGCAACCCTGCGGGATGCCAGGCCGAGCGCCTCAAAACAACGCCGTCACTCTCGCCGCCCACCGTTGGAGTGTACGCTTCGGCGTGCTTTCGTAATCGCGCACGCCTCCAAAAATAAACCATGCTAAAGCATGAACTCCAACGGTTCAAAGCATGAACTCCAACGGTCGATTAGTCGCACCATGTGGTGAAATTCGCCACGGGCTCGCGTTCGGTGCGGTAGCCGTTCACGGGGTGAACCCAGTCGGGATAACCCAAGGCGACGCCGCACACCAGCGAAAGCGTCGGCGGAACCTCTAGATGCCCACGTACAATATCGGGAAACTCGGCCATGGCGGCTTGCGGGCAGGTGGCCAATCCACAGCCACGCGCCGCCAGCATGACATTTTGGAGAAACATTCCGGTATCGACCCAAGAACCTTTTTCCAGTGCGGAATCGATAAAGACAAACAGCTCGACCGGCGCCCCGAAACCATGGTAGTTCTTCATCCATTGTTCGGTGCGGCGCTCGATGTCTTGCCGCTGGATGCCCAACGCGTTGTAGAGAGCGAATCCACAGGCCTTTTGTCGAGACCGATACGGTTCGCCAATTTTATCGGGATAATATTTGTAGTCGGGGTTCGGCTCCTGCCCGGCTTGCCGCGCCGCGACGATGTCGTCGCCGATTCTTTTTTTCGTCGCGCCGCTCGCGACCCACACCAGCCAGGGCTGCGTGTTGACGCCCGACGGCGCCCAACGCGCCGCTTCGAGAACGCGCTCGACCATGTCTCGCGGAACCGCTTTGTCGAGATACGCTCGCGTTGACGCACGGCCCCGCATCGCTTCGAAGATGTCCACGTTTTGCACTTTCTTTCCGGAGAATTTGGAACTCAGCCTTCGTCAAAACCCGCCCGACGAAACGCCGCCCGCAATTTGAACCGCCGATGAAAACAGTCGGAACACAAACTGCGTGCAACTTTAACTGACATCCGTGGCAAAAACACTCCCTCCCTCGTTCGGAAAAATCGCCAATCGTGTATTTTCCGCAGCATCGCATAAGTTAAGGAACAGTCCAGGTACTATTCCGCGTTTTTCAGATGCCGGCAAGGCCGAAGAGGTCAGGCGTCCTTGGTTTCATATCCTGGAAGGATAAAAGCCATTAGCCGGTGGTCGAGCGCAGCGAACACCACCGGAGTATCGAGACGCCGAAATACCGCATCCCAGCGGGATGCCAGCGGCACTCGCGGCAATGGGCGGCGGCGCGAATGACGGCGTTATTTCGAGGCGTTTATCGAGCCGCTTGGTCTGGCATCCCGCTGGGATGCATCGCGATTGTGCGGCAGCCTACCGGCGGTGTTCGCTGCGCTCGACCGCCGGCTAATGGCTGCCAAGCCTCCGGCTTGGCGGGGATTTCATAACGCTATTGCACGGAATATATCTTGGACAGGTACTAAGGA